>DGVK01000164.1 GCA_002395905.1 Verrucomicrobia bacterium UBA4286
TTCCCCAAGGTGGGGATATTCCAGTAAGTCTGGCACTTGATTTTTAGGAGGGGAATAAGGTATAATATTTATGTCTTTTTCAATGGCGAAGGAGAGCGTCGGGCAGCTTCCGCGGCGTCTTTCGTAAAACAGGAAGCAAAAAACCAAGGAGTTCGTAAATGAAGAAGTTGATGACGGCCGCGTTGATCGGGTTTGCCGCGTTTGCGGCGGTTGCCGAGGACGGCATGGTGGACCGCCCGTGGGCGTGGTCTCCGCTGGGTGTCGGTATAGCTGCGCCTATACAGCTGCCGCTTATGTCGACCGATATATACGGCCTGCGTTTAGGCGGCTTCTTCTCGCGCAACTACAACGTCTATGGCATCGACCTCGGTGTCGTCGGCATGAACAACGGCGATATGGATGGCATCCAGGCCAACGTGTTCAACTGGTCCTCGAGGGATGTGACGGGAATCCAGATCGGCGCGCTTGCGAACGTGGTCCACGGCAGTTTCGGCGGTATCCAGCTCGGTGCGTTCAACATGGTCTACACCGAGCCGACGCTCGGCATCCAGCTTGGCGGCATTCTCAACTACGACATTTCTTTCGCAGGCATCCAGTTCGGCGCTCTCAACTGGGATACGACCTATTTCTACGGATGGCAGGCGGCAGGCCTGGCCAACGTCGTGAGGGAGGACGCCGTCGGTTTTGCCGTGGCGCCAATCAACTGCATGAACCGCTTTGTTGGCTTCCAGCTGGGCGCTGTGAACGTCGCCGACGAGTGCGTGGGCCTGCAGATCGGCGTGTTCAACGGCGTCAACAAGCTTTCAGGCCTGCAGATCGGCGTTCTCAATCTCATCTGCGTAGACCCGCTGCTGAACGTTCCAGTGCTCCCTGTCGCCAACGCCAGCTTCTGACGAAGCGCCGCGGCGTGAAGGATAGATGTATCTCAAGCAGCTAGACATCGTCGGCTTCAAGAGTTTCGCCGACAAGACGCGTCTTACGTTCGACCCTGGGCTTATAGCCATTGTCGGCCCGAACGGATGCGGCAAGTCCAACGTTTCCGACGCGATACGCTGGGTGCTCGGCGAGCAGCGCCCGACGGCGCTGAGATGCTCGAAGCTCGTCGATGTCGTCTTCAACGGGACCGACACGCGAAAGCCTCTCGGTCTCGCCGAGGTGTCGATCACGTTCGCCGATTGCGAGAAGGAGCTCGGAACCGAATATCATGAAGTCACCATAACGAGAAGGGTGTACCGCGACGGCTCCGGCGAGTATTTCATAAACAAGCAGGCGTGCCGTCTCAAGGACGTGCAGCACCTCTTCATGGGAACGGGAATAGGAACAAGCTCCTATTCCGTCATGGCGCAGGGCCAGATCGATGCGATTCTGTCGTCCAAGCCGGAGGACAGGCGCGCGGTCTTCGAAGAGGCCGCCGGCATAACGAAGTTCAAGGCCGACCGCAAGGAGGCGATACGCAAGATCGAGCAGACCGAGCAGAACCTTCTGCGCGAGGCGGACGTCCTGAGGGAGATGAAGCGGCAGATCGGCTCTCTCCAGCGGCAGGTCGGCAAAGCTCAGCGCTACAAGGAACTGCGCGACGAGCTGCGCGGGCTCGACATATACGTCTCCAAGAACAGGATCCACGATTTCGACCAGACGCTCGAGCAGAACGCGGCCAACAGGCAGGAGATAGAGAAGGCGATAGCCGAGGCGACCGACGCGGTTGTCGCGGCCGAGGCCGAGCAGCAGAGGCTCCACCAGGAGATACATGCGCTCGAGGAGCGCCTGCAGACGCTGGCTACAAGCCAGGCCGAGGCCGAAGGCGCCTACCGCCGCGCGAACGAGGTCATCGGCGTAAACGCGCAGCGCATCGAGGAGTACCGCCAGTTCGCCGAGCGCGACGGGCGCGAGATCGAAGGGACGCGCCGTCAGCTTGAAGAGATTGGAATGCAGGTGGAGTCGCTCGCCCAGAAGGCGACGCTTCTCGGCGATTCGCTCGCCGCGGCGCAGGAGGCGCTGGCCGAGAGCGAGGAGACGTTCCGCGCGTCGCAGGCGAAGATCGATGGTTTGAGGGCGACGCTCCAGGCGTCGCGTGCAGAGAGTGTGCAGTGCGACAGGCGCGCGGCGGCGGCCCGCGACGAGATCGCGAGGATGGAATCGGCCGCGCGCGAGGCCATCATAAAGACCGAACGTCTCACGACCGACGAGGCCCGTCTGCGCGAGGCGGTTGACGCGGCCGAGGGTCATCTCGCAGAGATTCGCGAGCGGGCGGAAGCCGCGCGTGCCGTGGAGCGCGAGGCCGAGGAGTCGCGTTCGACGGTCAAGAGCGGGCTGGACGGGCTGAGAAGCCGCATCGACGAGGCGAGGGACCATCTCGGCGGAATGCAGAGCGAGGCGGCCGCGAAAGAGGCCCAGCTCGAGATGATGAAGGACGAGGCAAAGGCCAAGGTCGTCTTTGAGTCGATACTTGAAAGCGACGACGGCGATGTGCGCATAGCGGCCGTCGAAACAGGACGCGAAGGTGTGCAGGTGACCGAGGGCGACAGGCTTGTAGACCATCTTCCTCTAGATGGCGACAGGCTCGCCATGGCAGAGGATCTTCTCGGCGATGTCGTTCTTGTAGGCGGCGAAGGCGGCTCGTGGCGTCTGAGCGCGTCGGTGGAGTCGTCTTCCGGCAGGAAGTCGCCGATAACCCAGGCCGAACAGTCTCTTGCAGAGCTTCGCGAGAAGATAGCCGATGCGCAGGACGTGCTTTCAAACGGCGCCGAGAAGGTCGCCGAACTGTCTCGCCGCCTCGAAGAGAGCGAGAGCCGTCTTTCGGAGGCGCGCCGCGCGGCGGCGCAGGCCGAGGGCGAGGAATCGACGACGGCGAAGGATGTCGCATCTGTGCGGGCGCGGCTCGATTCGGTGCGCGTCGAGCTTGACGCCGTAAGGCAGGCCAACGCAGACGACACCGCCAGGCGCGAGTCACTCGCAAAGGATCTCGAAGAGGCGCTGGCGAAGCGCGATGCGCTCCTAGACGCGGTGTCTTCCGGCGAAGACGAGCTTCGCGTGCTTGAGACGCGCAGCGTGCAGGAGTCGCAGTCGCTTACCGAGCGCAGGATCGCCGCAAGCCAGATGGAACAGGAGCTTTCGTTCGTCGGCCAGCAGAGAGAGTCGGCTGACCGACGCCGCGACGAACTCGCGCGGGCGATAGAAGGGCGTGAATCGGGGATTCGCGGCTATGAGGAGTCCATACAGCGGTTGACCGAGGAATCGGGCGAGCTGCTTGGCAGCCTCGACGACCTTAAGGCGCGCGCGGCGGATTTCAATGCCGCGATGGACGAGGCGCGCGCGCAGCGCGCCGAGATGATGTCGAAGATTTCCGAGGCCGACAGGGCCGCCGCTGAAAAGCGCGCAGGACTTGACCAGGCGAGAGACTTCCGCGGCAAGCTGGAGGTCCAGGCGGCCGAGGCGACCATGCGCAGGCAGAACGTCTACGAGCACCTGCAGGATGAATACGGCCTCTTTGCGGACGCCGTGATGCGCGAACCCGACCCCGAGTGGAAGAAGGGCGTCGTGCCGCCGATGGAAGAGCTGGAGGCGCGCGTGCAGAAGCTGCAGGGCGACATAGCGGCGCTCGGACCCGTGAACATGGTGGCGATAGACGAATGCCGCGAGCTCGAGGAGAGGTATGTAAGAGAGAAGGCCCAGGAGGAGGACCTTATCGCAGCAAAGGCACAGATACTCGAGCTCATCAACAATCTCAACACGACTTCGGGCGAGATGTTCCGCTCCACCTTCGAGCAGGCGAACAAGAACTTCCAGACTATGTTCACCAAGCTCTTCGGCGGCGGCGAAGCCAGACTGGTGCTGCTTGAGAACGCGGAGGATCCTTTGGAGTGCGGTATCGACATAATAGCACGTCCGCCGGGAAAGCGGCCGCAGTCGGTCACGCTTCTGTCGGGCGGCGAACGCACAATGACGGCCGTCGCGCTTCTGTTCTCGATCTTCATGATCAAGCCGGCTCCGTTCTGCATGCTTGACGAGCTGGATGCGGCTCTCGACGACGCCAACATCGGCAGGTTCGTCGAACAGCTCAAGGAGTTCCTTGTGCAGTCGCAGTTCCTCATCATAACGCACAACCAGCACACGATCGCCGGGTCGGATATCGTCTACGGCGTGTCGCAGCAGGAAAAGGGCGTCTCCCGCATCATATCCATGCGCCTCAGCGACCTCGGCGTTCGCGAGAAGAAGCAGGATATGGTATAATACGCCCCATGAGAACACTTACAGGAATCCAGCCTTCGGGCAAACTTCACTGGGGCAACTACTTCGGCGCGATGAAGAGCATGTTCGACCTTCAGGCGAAGGGCGAAGACATGTACATGTTCATCGCGAACTTCCACGCGATGACGACGGTGCGCGACGGGGTCGCGCTTCGCGAGGCGACGCGCGACGTCGCGCTCGACTATCTGGCATGCGGGCTCGACCCGGCGAAGACGGTCGTCTACAGGCAGAGCGACGTCCCCGAGGTTCAGGAGCTCGCATGGTACCTCTCGTGCCTGACGCCCATGGGCCTTCTTGAGCGCTGCCACAGCTACAAGGACAAGATGGCCCACGGCTTCGAGGCGACGCACGGACTTTTCGCCTACCCTGTGCTGATGGCTGCCGACATTCTCATAATGAACGCCGATCTCGTTCCTGTCGGGAAAGACCAGAAGCAGCACCTCGAAGTGACGCGCGACCTCGCGCAGAAGTTCAACAACGCCTACGGCGAGATATTCAAGCTGCCCGACGCGTATATACCAGAGACCGTCGCGACGATACCAGGCACCGACGGGCAGAAGATGTCAAAGAGCTATCACAACACCATCGAGCTTTTCGACCCTTCGGCCAAGAAGAAGATCATGGCCATCGTGACAGACTCCAAGACGATGGAAGAGCCGAAGGAGCCCGAGGGCAATTCCATATACGAACTCTACAAACTTTTCGCGACGCCAGAGGAGGTCGCCGAGATGGCGGCGAATTTCCGGGCGGGCAACTACGGCTACGGTCATGCGAAAAAGGCTCTTCTCGCCGCGTACAAGAGACTGTTCGATCCGTTCAGAGAGAGGCGTGAAGAGCTCGCGAAGGATCCCGACGCGCTTGAGGACATACTCCGCGACGGCGCGGCTAAAGCCCGCGCGACTGCGGCGGAGACCATGGAAAAGGTAAGACAGGCGGTGGGGCTTTGAGCGTGCGCCGCGGGAATTCGCGCCGTGACGCGGCGTTTGTGCTGTCGCGCTGGCTGGCGACGAAGGATTTTCCCTCGGCGCTTCTGCCCGACGGTCCCGACCGCGCTTTCGTGCAGGATGTAGTCTACACGGCGATCCGCAGGCTGCGTCCGTTGAGGCTCGTTCTCGGCGAGCTTGTGCGCCAGTGGCCGAAGGGCGAGCTGGAGGCGCTGCTTTACGTCGGCGCCGCGCAGATACTCTACATGCCGGACGTCCCCGACTTCGCCGCCGTGAACGAAACGGTCGAGGCTGCGAAGGTATGCGAGAACCCGAGCGTCGCCCGTGTGGTCAACGGTGTGCTGCGGAATCTTCTGCGGAGGCGCGACGAGCTGATGGACATGGTCGCGGCGGCGCCGATGGAGGTTCGCGAAAGTCTGCCTGGCGAGCTTGCTCGCCGCTGGGTCTCGCGCTTCGGCGCAGATGAGGCGGAGCGTCTCGCGAAGTGGCACAACGAGCCGGCCGAGACGTATCTTGCCTACAGCGACGGCAGATTCGAAAAGCTCGCGCGTGGAATGCGAGTCGATCAGGCGGAGGGATTCGCCGAGGGAACATTCATCGTCCAGGATCCTGGAACGCGGCTTGCGATGGAGCTTCTCGACCCGCGCCCCGGGGAGGAGGTTTTCGACGCGTGCGCGGCGCCAGGAGGGAAGACTGCCCAGATCGCGTGGCGCGGCGCGGCGGTCACAGCGTGCGAGGTGAACCCGAAGCGCCGTCGCCGTCTTGAGGAGAATCTCAAGAGGCTGGGGCTTGCCGGCAAGGTCCGTGTGACGGATGTGATCGCGGCTCGCGAGACCTCCGACGGCGCGAAGCCTTTCGCCAAGGTTCTGGTCGATGCGCCCTGCAGCAACACGGGAGTTCTGCGGCGGCGGCCGGACGTCCGGTGGAACTGGAATCTTGAAAGGCTGGCGATGCTTGTGAAGTTGCAGGCGCAGATACTCGACCAGGCGGCGGCGCTTGTCGCGCCGGGCGGTGTGCTTGTGTATTCGACATGTTCCAACGAGCCGGAGGAGAACGCGTTGCAGGTCGATGCGTTTCTCGCGCGTCACGCCGGTTTCGAGATGGTCGACAGCCGCGAATCTGTTCCTTCCGAGACGGGATTCGACGGGGCTTTTGCGGCCCTGCTGCGCAGAAATGGCTGAGCGGGCGCGGCGCGGGCGCAGGGATTTTTGATAGAATATCAAGCAAAGGGAGAAGTTCAGATGTCAAGCAACATTCCATACAAGACATACCTCTCGGAGGGCGAAGTCCCCTGCGAATGGTACAACGTGCGCGCGGACATGAAAAAGAAGCCTGCGCCGCTTCTCGTGCCGTCGACCTTGAAGCCCTGCACGCCAAAGGATCTGGCGCCGGTCTTCTGCGACGATCTCGTGCGGCAGGAGCTGGACGACGAGACTGCGTTCTTCCCGATACCCGCGGAGATATGCGATTTCTACAGGATGTTCCGTCCGTCGCCGCTCATAAGGGCCTACTTTCTTGAAAAGGCTCTCGGGACGCCTGCGAAGATATATTACAAGTTCGAGGGCAACAACACCTCGGGCTCTCACAAGCTCAACTCGGCGGTTGCGCAGGCGTATTACGCGAAGGCGCAGGGACTTAAAGGCGTGACTACCGAGACCGGCGCCGGCCAGTGGGGGACAGCTCTTTCGATGGCATGCGCGTTCTTCGGGCTCGACTGCCGTGTGTTCATGGTGAAGTGCTCCTACGAGCAGAAGCCTTTCCGCCGCGAGGTCATGCGCACATACGGCGCGTCGGTCACGCCCTCGCCGTCGATGACGACGCAGATCGGCGAGAAGATCAACCGCGAGCATCCCGGAACGACAGGCTCTCTCGGGTGCGCTATTTCCGAGGCGGTCGAGGCGGCTGTCTCCAATCCCGGCTACAGGTATGTGCTCGGGTCGGTGCTCAACCAGGTTCTTCTCCACCAGTCGATAATCGGCCTTGAGGCGCAGGCGGCGTTCCGCAAACTCGGCGAGAAGCCCGATGTCATAATCGGCTGCGCCGGAGGCGGCTCCAACCTTGGCGGTTTGATCGCTCCATTCATGGGCGAGAAGCTTCGCGGCGAGAGCGATTACAGGTTCATAGCGGTCGAGCCTGCGAGCTGTCCGTCGCTGACCCGCGGCAGATACGCCTATGACTATTGCGACACGGGCCGGATATGCCCTCTTGCGAAGATGTACACGCTGGGCGCCGATTTCATTCCCTCGGCCAGCCACGCCGGCGGGCTGCGCTACCACGGCATGAGCCCTGTCCTTTCGGAGCTTTACGACCAGGGGCTTATGGAGGCGAGGAGTGTGCGGCAGACCGACGTTTTCGCCGCAGCGCAGTATTTCGCCCGCACGGAAGGCATCCTGCCCGCGCCCGAATCCAGCCACGCGATACGCGCGGCGATCGACGAAGCCATAAAGTGCCGCGAGAACGGCGAGGCGAAGACGATTCTCTTCGGGCTTACGGGGACAGGATATTTCGACATGACGGCATATCAGGCGTTCAACGATCATGTGATGGGCGACTACGTGCCTGCAGACGAGGAGCTTGAAGCGTCCTTCGCAAAGCTTCCCGAAGTGCCCGCGACTTGAACGGCGTCAACGGTAAATGGTATAATTGAAACCATGAAGAACACCAGCAGAATCATCACGGCCGCAGTCCTTTGCGCGGCGGCCTTCGCGGCGGACGCCGCAGTACTCGGCCACCACAACCTCATCGCCCACAGAGGCGAGTCGATCGACGCGCCGGAGAACACGCTCCCCGCGTACAAGACGGCCGTCGATCGCGACTTCGGTTTCGAGTGCGACGTATACCTTTCGAAAGACGGGCGTGTATTCACCTTTCACGACAGCGACCTCAAGCGCACGTCGGGCGGCGCGAGCACAAATAAGTGCTCGGAGGCCACCTGGGACGAACTTTCGAAGATCGATGTCGGCAGCTGGGGCAGGTGGAAGGGCTCCAGGTTCGCAGGCACGCGCCCTGCGCTTCTCGAGGAGGTTCTGTCGCTCGCCCGCGACGGACGCAAGATATACGTCGAGGTCAAGCCCGGGCCGGAGATAGTTCCCTATATAAAGGAGATTTTCGAGAAGCAGACAAAGGCCACGCCAGAGAACACGCTCTTCATCTCCTTCAACAGCGCGAGCTGCAAGGCGCTCAAGCGGCAGATGCCGCAGTACAAGGTGTACTGGCTTACGTCAAGCCGCCACTGGCGCGTTGAAGGGAAGCCTGCGGTCACCGTAGATGAGATCCTCCGCGCCCTGCGCGAGACCGGCGCGGACGGCGTCGACTGCCATTATGCGCCGGACATCGTCACCGAGGAGATGATATCGGCGGTTCGCAAGGCCGGCTACGAGTTCCACGTCTGGACCATCGACAAGCTCGACGATGCGCGCGAGGCCGTTCGCCGCGGTGCGCAGACAGTCACAACCAACTGTGCCAAGGCTCTCGCCGACGCCGACGCCGCCGGAAAATGAAGACGATCGACGGAAAGCTCCTCGCCGCGAACCTGCGCGCCGAGATTGCCGCCGGTGTGTCGCGGCTGAAGGACGAGACGGGGAAGGTCCCCGGTCTCGCAGTGATTCTCGTCGGAGAAAATCCCGCGAGCGTGAGTTACGTGACCGCGAAGGAGAAGGCGTGCCGCGAGGCGGGGATGCTCTCGCGCGAGATAAGGCTTGCCGCCGAAACGACCGAGGCGGAGCTTGTGGGGCTTGTGAAGTCGCTCAACGACGACCCCGCAATCCACGGAATCCTTGTGCAGCTGCCGCTGCCGAAGCATATCTCCGAAAAGAGCGTCATAGACGCGATCTCGCCCGAGAAGGATGTTGACGGTTTCACGCCGGTGAATGCAGGCCGGATGATGATTGGCGAGCGCTGCTTTCTCCCTTGCACGCCGCACGGCATCATCAAGCTTATCGAGTTCTCGGGCATGGACCTGTGCGGCAGCCACGCCGTGGTCATCGGCCGCAGCAACATTGTCGGCAAGCCTGTCGCGGCGCTTCTCGCCCGCAGGGAGACGAACGCCACGGTCACGCTCTGCCATACAGGCACGCGCGATCTTGCGCATTTCACGCGCGACGCAGATGTCGTCATCGTCGCCACGGGACGCCCCGGCACTTTGACGGGCGACATGCTCAAGCCCGGCGCGGTTGTTATCGATGTGGGCGTAAACCGCGTGCCCGACGCGTCACGGTCGAAAGGCTTCCGGCTGGTCGGTGACGCCGACTTTGAAAGCTGTGCCGCTGTCGCCGGCGCGATCACGCCCGTTCCCGGCGGTGTAGGGCCGATGACGATAACCATGCTTCTGTGGAACACGCTTGAAGCGGCCCGACGCGCGGCCGTGTGATTCTGCAATGCGGCTCGACAAGCTGATCCTCGCGCGCAATCCCGGCTTTTCGCGGTCGAGGATCGAGGGGCTTGTAAAGAGCGGTTTCGTGACGGTCAACGGCGCTACCGCCGAGAAGGCCGGCATGAAGGTCTCGGAGGACGATGATATAGAGGTCGAGATCCCGCCGCCGGTCCCGGCCGTCCCCGAGCCGGAAGACATCCCGCTGGACATACTTTATGAAGACGGCGACATGCTCGTTCTTGACAAGCCGGCGGGAATGGTCGTCCATCCTGCGCCCGGCCACTTTACGGGGACTCTCGTCAACGCGCTGCTCGCCCGCTGCCCGGGGCTTTCGGGAATCGGCGGCGTCGCGCGGCCGGGAATCGTCCACCGCCTCGACCAGTACACATCGGGCGTGATGGTCGTCGCCAAATCGCAGAAGGCGATGGAAGGTCTGGCGAAGGCGTTCGCGAGCCACGAGCACGTGGAAAAAACATATCTCGCGGTCTGCCGCGGCAGACCGCGGCTTGACTCCGGGCGCATCGAAAACATGATCGGCCGCCATCCTGTCGACCGCAAGCGCATGGCCGTCCTGGAGCGCGGCGGGAAGCGTGCGGTGACGAACTGGAGGATTCTATCCGGCGCCGCCGCGATTGAAGGGCTGAGTGTCATAGAGTGCAGGATAGAAACCGGGCGGACCCATCAGATAAGAGTTCACATGGCGTCGCTCGGCTGTCCGGTGGCAGGTGACGCGGTATACGGCAGACCGTCGCTCGACAGGCGCCTTGAGCCTGCGCCGGCGCGGCAGATGCTTCACGCATGGCGGCTTAAACTATGGCATCCCGTGGAAAACCGTCAGATGGAATTCGAGGCTCCGGTTCCGCCGGACATGAAGGAATACATGAAATGGACCACATAATACGAGTGAAGAACCCTTGCGTTCCGCTGGAGTTCGACCTCAGCCGTCCGCTTGAAATAGAGGTCGGCTGCGGAAAGGGCCGCTTTCTCACGGCGCGCGCGAAGGAGCATCCGGAATGCGACTTTCTCGGCATAGAGCGCATGCTTGAGCGCGTGAGGCTCTTCGACGGCAAGTGCCGACGCGGCGCGATCGACAACGCGCGCGTCCTGCGGCTCGAGGCCCTGTACACATTCCACTACCTTCTCCCCGCGCACCATGCGCGCAAGGTATATGTATTCTTCCCCGACCCCTGGCCGAAGAAGAAGCACCACTCCCACCGGCTTTTCGGCCCGCTGTTCCTCAATGCTCTCTGGAAGCGCCTGGAAACAGGCGGAACGCTTGAGTTCGCCACCGACCATGCGGAGTATTTCGGCGTCGTGTGCGAGTGCTTCGCGTCGGACGCGCGCTT
>DGVK01000215.1 GCA_002395905.1 Verrucomicrobia bacterium UBA4286
GTGGAGCGGATGCCGCCCGACGGGAACGAGCTCGCGTCCGGCTCGCCGACGATGAGGTTCTTTCCGCTGAACTGCATGATCGGCTCGCCGTCCTTGATCTCCAGAAAAGAGTCGTGCTTTTCGGCCGTGGCGCCCGTCATAGGCAGGAACCAGTGTGTGTAGTGCGTCGCGCCGCGGTCCATCGCCCAGTGGCGGATGCCGTGCGCAACCTCGCCCGCGATCGACGGATCGAGCGGTCTGCCTTCCTGTATAGTCGCCTGGAGCTTCTTGGCGGTATCCTTGCTGAGGTATGTTCTTACAGCCTCGTGGCCGAACACATCCTCCCCGAAATGCGTCGCGGCTTTTGTCTCTTCCGTCATACGTTGTTTCCTTTCCGCGGCGCCGCGCCACCATGGTGCAGCGCCGTCGTGTGATCAACAGCACAAACCATGCCAAGCATCGTGCGCGGACTAAGGAACGCGCTTTTCAAGCCAAATCCGCAAAAGCGCCGTTGCAGTCCAGCGCGGCTTTTACACCGGTTTGTTGATGCGCCACCGTCGTTTACATGCTATGTAAATCGGAGGCGATCTTTCACTGCTTTTGCCGCTTGGCACGCGGTGTGCTTTATGACCTGCATCATGAAACTCATCATAGCATACATTCAGCCCGAACGTCTGAACGCCGTCAAACAGGCGCTCTTCGCCAGGGAAATCTACAAGATGTCCGTCACCAACGCGCTTGGATGCGGGCAGCAGGGCGGCTACCTTCACATGTACCGTGGCGCAACCGAGGAGGTCACACTTCACAAGAAGATGCGTCTCGCGATCGGCGTGAACGACGACTACGTGGAGAAAACCATCGAGGCCATCGTCGAGGGCGCGCGCACCGGAGAGATCGGCGACGGCAAGATCTTCGTACTGCCGATGGAGGAGTGCGTGCGCATAAGAACCGGCGAGCGCGGTCCGGCGGGGATAGGATAACTGAAGTCAATCAATGGAGAAACGAACATGGAACATGAAATAACTTCAGCGGCGGTCCAGACCAATCTTAACATCGTCTGGACTTTGATTGCGGGTATACTCGTCTTCACGATGCAGGCGGGTTTCGCGCTTGTCGAGACGGGGTTCACGCGGGCCAAGAACGCGGCGAACATCATGATGAAGAATCTGATGGATTTCGCGGCCGGTTCCCTTGCGTTCTATATTCTCGGCGCGGCGCTTATGTTCGGCGCGTCGAAGGCGGCGGGATGGCTCGGCTGGGGAGGACTCGGCATGCCGTCTCTCGCGACTGGCGAAGGCGTCTGGGACTGGACGTTCCTCTTCTTCCAGACGATGTTCGCCGCAACGGCCGCGACGATCGTCTCCGGTGCGGTCGCGGAACGCATCGAGTTCAAGAGCTATCTCATCTACTCGGTTCTCATCTCGGCCGTCGTCTATCCGATCAGCGGACACTGGATGTGGGGTTCGCTCGCGGGCGAGGCGTCGCAGGGCTGGATCGAGGCGCTCGGCTTCCACGATTTCGCGGGCTCGACGGTCGTCCACTCCGTCGGCGGATGGATCGCCCTCGCCGGCGCGATCGCGCTTGGTCCTCGCATCGGCAAGTACCGCCACGACGGCAAGGCGAATCCGATTCCCGGCCACTCGCTTGTCCTCGGCACGCTCGGTGTGTTCCTCCTCTGGATCGGCTGGTTCGGATTCAACCCCGGCAGCTACACGGCGGGCATCGGCTCCATCGGCCGCGTCGCGATGACGACAAACCTCGCCGCATGCGCCGGAACCATCGCCGCGCTCGCCACGGCCTGGGTCATCATGGGCAAGCCCGATCTCACGATGGCGCTCAACGGTTCTCTCGCGGGCCTCGTCGCGATTACCGCGCCGTGCGACCTTGTGACCGCAAACGCCGCGATCGTGATCGGACTCGTCGCTGGCGTGCTGGTGGTGTTCTCGGTCTTCGCGCTCGACAAGCTGCACATCGACGATCCGGTCGGCGCCGTTTCGGTGCATTGCGTGAACGGCGTGTGGGGCACGCTTGCCGTCGGGCTCTTCGCTGCACCGACCTCGGCGGGCTACGGCAATGAACTCGTCGGACTCTTCTACGGCGGCGGATTGAAGTTCCTCGGCGTGCAGATGCTCGGCGCGGGCGTTACCGCGGTCTGGGCGTTCGGCACGGGTGCGGCGATCTTCTTCACGCTGAAGAAACTCGGCATCCTGCGCGTCAGCGAGAAGACCGAGCTGAAGGGACTTGACATCACCGAACACGGACAGGACGCCTATGCTTCCTTCCAGTTCTTCTCCAACACCTGACACTTTCGCCTGCGGCGGCGGTTTTCGTATTTGCACCGCCCGCCGCAGGCCTTAACCCACAATTGACAAAAAGCGAACAATGGAAGGATTCTACAGAATTGCCGCAGCAGCGCCGCACCTCCACCTGGGTGATCCAGCGGCGAACGCGAAGGAGCTCGTGCGGCTCGCCAAGGGCGCCGCCAAAGACTGCGTCGCTGCGATCGTGTTCCCCGAACTGTGCCTGACGGGCTACACGTGCGGAGACATGTTCTTCCGCGACGAACTCCTCGCCGCGGCAAACGCGGCGGCAGAGACCTTCGCCGCGAAGACGGCAGACCTGCCGCTCGTCTCCATTGTCGGCCTGCCGGTGGCGGAAGGCCCCGCCATCTACAACGCGGCGGCCGTCGTCCATGGCGGCAAGATCGCGGGCATCGTCCGCAAGCGCGCCCTGCCGAACTACGGCGAATACTACGAGCGGCGGCAGTTCACGCCGGCGCCAGCCGACGAACCCCTTTTCATCTTCGATGTCGGAGGATTCAGGTTCGGCGTCGAAATCTGCGAGGATCTCTGGACGCCCGTGCCGCCGAGCTCCCTGATGGCGGAAGGCGGCGTCGACGTGGTGCTCAACCTCTCCGCTAGTACGGATTTCCTCGGCAAGTCGCAAAAACGCAGATCGCTCGTCGAACAGCAGAGCCTGCGCCTCGGATGCGCCTATGCAATGGCGTGCGCCGGGCCGGGCGAGTCGAACGCCGACGCGGTCTACGGCGGATGTCCGATCATCGCCGTCGAAGGCCGGACGGTCGCCGAGGGCAGTCTTTTCGGCAGCGCGCCGCAGATCGTGGCGGCGGACGTCGACGTCGCCGCAGCCCGGCACCGGAGGAGAAGCACGTCTTCCGTCTATTGCTCGCACCCTGTCCCCGGCGTTGGCCGGCAGCTCGTCGGCATCGACACCAAGATGCCGGAGATCACGCCGCGCGCCGTCTCGCGTTCGCCCTTTCTGGACGAATACGGGGAAGACCGTTGGTGGCGGACGCTGCTCGACATCCAGGCGGCGGGTCTCGCACGACGGATGTCGAGCGCCGCCATCGGGCGGCTCGTCGTGGGCGTGTCGGG
>DGVK01000230.1 GCA_002395905.1 Verrucomicrobia bacterium UBA4286
CGCGGCTTGATTCGCCGCCGTCAGCCGAACGGACGGCGCGTGTCGAGGCGATTTTGGCAGGACTGCGACCCGACGGCATACTCGTGTATGCCTAGCGGTCGCAAGGACGCCGAAATCGCCCGACACGCACCGTGAAAGTGAGGTTGCGGCGAATCAAGCCGCATGTTGACAAGGCAAGACACGCCAGCAGTGCAGGAGAAAAGTCTCGCCAGCCTCGCAGCGGCCCTTAAAATAATTTATACTCAGTGTTTTCAGGGGGGACGTGGACATCTGTGATAATTTTCCCGGATTTTTCGGGATAAGGGTGAACTGTGAAATGCGGGCACCGCGGGTGTTGCCGACGGAACGGCTTTTTGGTATCATATCACGAAACATCTTGCAACCGGCAGACACAAAACAACCGAACAAATGGAAAGCATAACGAGACGAGGATTTCTCGCGGCGGCGACCGCCGCGACAGCAGGCGCGGCGATTGCGGACGACACGGCCGCAAAAGAGGAAGTGCGCGACCCGTTCCTGGGAACACAGGGCGAACCGCTCAAGGTCGGCGCGCCGTGCCTGCAGTCGCCGGCCGAGACGACGATGGGCGTTTCATGGGCGGTTTCCGGGCTTTCGAAGGGAGTGGTCGAATGCGCCGACAACCCAGCGATGATCAACGCGCGCGTGCAGAAATCCGGCGGATACGGGCTTCTCCCCATCGACACGAGCGCGCTTCAGGTAAGACTCACGGGGCTAAAGCCCGCGACCCGCTACTGGTACAGAACCGTCACCACGCCCTTCACCGACTACTCCAACATATACGACGCCAAGTTAGGCGAACCGGTCGTCTCGAAGATATATTCCTTCTCGACGCTCGGCAGCGGCGCGCGCTCGCACTTCTGCGCCATAAACGACACCCATGCCAGATGGAAGAGCTATCAGCTAGTGGCGGCGAAACTCAAGGAGCTCGCGCCGGCGGCGGTTATATGGAACGGCGACGCGACAAACACCACGCAGAAGAAATCGACCGCGGTCAAGATATTCCTCAACCCGCCGATAGACGACAGCGACTGGGCGGCGGAACTCCCGACGATGTTCGAGAGCGGGAACCACGATTTCAGAGGAAGCTGGATATCGCGCAAGGAGGAGGTCGTGCTGCCGCGAGACCCAGCCGAACGGCGCAGCGACCAATGGGATCTCAAGTGGAACTTCGCCGTGCGCATCGGAGAAATCGCCGCGATCGGGCTCGACACCGGCGAGGACAAACCCGACGGCCATCCGAAATGGTTCGGCCTCGCAAATTTCTCTCCGTACAGAAAAGCCCAGGCCGAATGGCTGGCAGAGCAGTTCAAACGCCCTGAAATCGCCGCCGCGAAGTTCAAGGTCGTCTTTTGCCACATTCCCCTTTTCGCCGCGCCGGGGAGCGCGGCATATCCGCACGACGGCGCCGTCATAGACCCGGAAGACTTCGCCCACTGGTCGCGCGAATGCAGCGAGCTCTGGGGCCAGACACTCGAGAATGCCGGCGTGAGGCTGGTCGTTTGCGGCCACCAGCACTGCTACAGGTTCGATCCGCCTTCGGACGGACGCAACTGGGCGCAGGTCGTCGGCGGCGGGCCGGATCTCAACCGCAAGGGACGCGGTCCGACTGTCATAGAAGGATTTGTGGACGGCTCAGACAAACTGCGTCTGAGGGTTCATGACCTTATCTCGGGCGGGCTTCTCCTCGATACTGCGGTCTGACGGCCGCCTCTCATATCGTCTTTGTCTTGAACGGCTCTGAGGCGGCTTCCACCTCGCCGGAAAGACCTGTCGTGTCGCGTAGCACAGGCTCGGACACGCCGCCCCAGCTTCTCACGCACGGGCCTTCGACGCCTTCGACCGTGACGCGCTCCAGAAGTAGAGATTCTATGTTGGCGCCGCGCACGAATTCGCGCTGAGGTTCTGCAAACGACAGGCGGCAGTCCTTGAGTTCAAGCGACAAGGGACGGACGGCGTCGCCGTATGCGCAAAGACTCATGGCGAGACCGCTCGCCGACACGTTCTCGAACCGTATCGACCCGAGAGGCCGGTTCTTCTGCCACGTCTCGCTGCCTGAGAAATTATAGTGGAGGAAACGTTCCGCATTCTCGACACGGCAGTTGCGAACAGTGATATCGCCGGGATCGCTGCGCACGTTCAAGGTGAAGTCCGAATAATACGTGAAAAGAGCGAGCAAAGTGCGGCGGCCCGCGCCCGGGGCGCCGTGCGAACCCGAGATGCGGTCCGCCACAGGAAGTGAATTGCGAATCGGATATTCCCCCGGGCCGTAACAGCGGCAGTTCTCTATCAAGACACGCCTGCCGCCGAAACGGAACGCACTGCAGGCCGTGTTGAGCGAACAGCCGCGGACTACGACATCCTCGTTGTCGAAGCCGGCGACGCAGTCGTCGCCGGTCTTCATCGTGCAATTCTCGATTGTCATGCGGTCGCATGAACTCATGTGCACTCCGTCATGTCCGCCGAGGATCGCGAGTTTCTCGAAACGGGCGTCGGCGCAATCCTTAAGGAGATGGGCCCAGTTGCCGGTGTTGCGAATCGTGTAGCCGCTGAATACGAGGTTCGTAGAAGCGTGAACGGATATGCCGTGCACGCCTCTGAAACGCTCTTCACCGACAGGATCGTAGCTGTCGCAGCCGTCTATCACCGAACCTGGTTCACCGACGATCTTGACGTCGTGCGCACGGAGGATGCGGATGATCGCGTTGTTCCAGCGGCTGGCATACTTCAAGATGTGGTCGTTGTTTTTTCGCTTTCGCGGGCTAGCCCACAACACGCCGGGCGCGGAATCGCCGTCAGGGACGGGTTCTAGAGCATCGTTTCCGAGAATGTCATATCTGTCGCAATCGCGACTGGCCTTGAGCATGGCGCCCGCCTTCAGGTAAAGCGACGTGCCGCTCCTGAGGCGAATTCCCGCAACTGCGTGCACACCGCCATCAAGGACGACCACGCCGCCGCCTTCGCGCCAGCATTCGTCGATGGCGCGCTGTATCGCGGCGGTCCGGTCGCCATCGGCCGCAGTTATTTCGATCTCAACCGCGCTCGCGACAAGACCGGCCGCGAAGAACGACGCGAACGAAAGAAACGGCCTGATATTCATATCCTTCTCCACTCGGAAACTATGGAACGCCCGGGCCTGCCCCAGCAGTTGAACGGACGGGCTGTAAAACGAATCTCTCGCCCCGCCGGAAGCTCGTCCTTGGCGAAGACGCATTCCACCGGTTCGCTGCTCCCTTCAACACCGAGGAACGCATCCGGCGCGAACACCCTCTTGGATATGCACACGCGATGGAAATCGGACATTCGCGCTATTGCGTTCACTTCGTAATCAAAAGCGCCTCCGGCCTGGGGAAACGCCACCGCCACCTGTTCGCACGCCATACCCGCCCGGTCGCGTCCGTCGGGCCTGTCCTCCAGAGCGACTGTCGCGCCCTCGGCGAACTGCGGCGGTTGCGAAGCGCGGCGGCGCGGCTCGAACTCGTAGGGACGCGGCGCGCCCTCGCCGACCGGGACAACCCAATCCGGCCCGAGAGTCCGGTCGTTCACGAACTCGCGGCGGTGGAACACCATACGGTCTTCGAACACCTCCATGAGCATTCCCTGGCGGATGCGCTTGATGTTTATGGGACTCATCTGAAAGCGCGTACCGGCTTTCATATCGCTCACTGCATGGCCGTTCTCGCGGCCTGGGAATGTAAAGGCGAAACCGCGCGCACAGCCGCAGTTCACACTTGTGAATGCGCCCTGCCATATGGATCTCTCGTCGTCGATCGAATAGTGGGAGTGGCCCGAAAGCGCCACGCAGTTCGGATGAGCCGAGAGCAGCCTCGTGGAGGTTCCATCGTCCCATCCGCCATGCCAGAAGGCGCCGTCCAGAAGGTAGGCGGCCGCGCAAGTGTCTCGCGGATGCGGGTGCTGACAGTAGAAGAACGGCTTCAAAGGGTCGATCGTCGGGGCGAAATCGCGCCAGAAGCCGGTCAAGCCGTCCTTCTCGCCGAGGGCGCGCGAATACCAGCTGTTGAGGACGAACCGGTAGCCCTTCACCTCCTTCACGATTATCTGCCGGTATTCTTCGTTGAACAGGCGACGCCACACATCTTCGCGGTGAAACGCGAGACAAGTGCGCTCGGCTTCTTCACGCGACGGAATCTGGCGATTTGGCCATGACGCGGCAGAGACGAATCCGTCGACATCATGGTTGCCAAGAAGGAAAAGACGCTCCACGCGCCGTCCGTCGGGAGCGCAGTCGCCGGGAAACACCTTCCGCCACGTGTCGGCGACGATTTCAAGTTCCTCGATCGTGCCCTTCGTGCCGAGGTCGCCGGTCACAAGAACCCCGTCGACATTGTTCTCTCGAAACCACACGAGAGCCTTCTCGAACGTGTCGGCATTGCCGGGGCGGGTTACATGGATGTCCGACAGCACGCCAATCTTGAGTCTCGCCTGCGGGTGAACCGCAGTCCCCGCGACCAGACTCTGCCCGGCAAGAGCCGCTCCTGCGGCGATGAAATCTCTTCGTGTCATGAGTCCACACCCTTTCTTTTTTTCATATTGCCGGTCAGACGGCAGAACCGATTCGCGCCGAAGCGGCTTTGCGATAGCCGGTCACGGCGATCTCGCCAGATGCATACACCTGAGCAATAGCGTAGCCGTTCTCCGCTTCGCCGGAGTTAAGCACTGTCGCGCGCAGCGAGTAGTAGGTCGTTCCGTTCGACTCGCCTATCCTGCCGGAGTGCTGATGGCCTGTGAAAACGGCGCGCACCTTCCCGCTGAGCTCGATCACGGCACGAACTTCCGCCGCGTTTCTCACCAGATGGCTGGCATCGGCCTGAGGATCGAGGCACTGATGGCAGAAGACTACCGCAAGCCCCTGCGAGTCGTCGAGTTCACGCGCAAGCCATTCCAGCTGCCAGGGCGGCACGTTCGCGTCGCGCCAGTCCCAGTTGCCCGGGCGGTAATCCTCCATCTTCGACGTATAGCAGGCGTCGAGCACGACAAATTTAACGCCGCCGCGCACGAAAGAATAATGCGCGAGAGACTGCGCCTGCCCTGCATTGGAGACGCGCGACAGAAACTCCACCTTGTCGAGCGCGTCTAAATCGTGGTTGCCGAGGACATGGTAGCGCTCGCCGCGGAAGCCCGCGAACACATTTTCAATCTTTTCGAGATAGCCGGCGGTAGAGGTCTTGTCGGGGCCGAGGTCTTTGAAATCACCAAGCTCGACAAGAAAGTCCGGATGCTCGCGGTTCATTACGGCGACGCACTCCGCAAGCTTGGCGGCAGATTCGCGGTATGATGCATCCCCGACCGGCCACGGACGGCGCGCGTATGGTATATCCGCATAATGGCAGTCTGTCACAAGGCCGAACCGGACAAGCGGCTTTTCACCCGCCGCCCGAGCGCCCGCGCAGCCGAAAAGCGGCACTGCGGCAAATGCGCCAAGCCCCTTGATGAAGAAACGGCGCGTCTGGAATTCCTCGTTCATCTTTGCCCCCCTTTAAAGTCTTCCTTTCCGTTGCGGCACGAACCGCCTGACCGGCCTCTGGCGAATCCATCTAGCAGAGCGCGGCGGCGGGCGTTATCCGGCGACGGGCGCAGGCTTTTCGCGTCGGCGCCTGCGTGCTCGACGCTCCACCCATCCCATTCGCGGAAGGCGTGATACGACCAGTCCCACCCATACGACTCGAACATGTCTATGCAGTCGCGAAGATAGTTTTCCGCGCCCGGAGCCCAGCACACGGCGGAGAACTCGCCGACATATATGCGGGCCTTGTGCCGAAGCTGGAATTCACGAACCGGCTTCACGACTTCACGCATACGCGCGGCGGACCATCCCTTTTCCGCGTTCGGGTAGGCCTCGGTCCACATACGCCTGTCCATCACGCGCTGGTGGGTGTAGTCTATAGGATCGTACATATGAACCTGATATATCACATTGTCAAGCGCCATGGGCGACAGGTTGGCGAATTCGCCCGGAGTGGCCCATTCATTAGACTCCACGACAATCGCCACGGCGGGGTCTTCCGAACGAATCGCTTCGGCGGCCTTGAGCTGAAGGCTCCAGTAGTCCATGCCCGGTTTCGTCGGCCGCCGCTGCGCAGGCTCGTTTACAAGATCGTATCCGTAAAGCGCATCGCGCCCTTTGAAGCGGCGGGCGATCCTGCGCCACGTCTCGACGAAATGCCTGGCGTAACGCTCGTCATAAAACATGTTCATGTCACCCGTTTTGTCGCGGCCTCCCGGCGGGACGTGCATGTCCAGGACAACCTTGATGCCGGCCTTCGCCGCCTGCGGCAGGACGAAACAGTCGAAATGGTCCAGCCTGCCGTCAAGCCAGCGGTCGAACTCTTCAAGATCCTGGTTGGTGTCCACTCCATGCCAGTTGCGCACCATCTGATAGCGCAGGAGCGTCACACCCCACGAGCGCAGCATACAGAAGTCGTCCTCGGTCATATTGCGGGCGGGCGACATGACGCCGCGCATCACAGGCATGGACGAGACATCCGGGGTGTAAGAGGACACCAGATCCTTGTTCGTCGCCGGCGCCAGCGGTCGCGACGCGGTTATCTCCAGCGTCGACATATCGAAAACGACGGTTCCCGACGAATCCTGCAGTCCCAGAAAAAGCTCTGCCTCGCCGCCGTCCCTGCATTCATCGGCCGGAATACGCAGCGACGCCACGCGCCAACCAAAATCTCCCGTAGGAAGTCGCGCCCCCGGCCAACGCTCCACGCCGGACGACGCACGCTTGAAATGCATCATGAACTTGACGCCGTTCCAATCATCGGCAGGAACCGACACACCCTCGCCGCGCACCAACACCATCGCATCCAGCCCCGTATCGGCGAAATCGGCAAGCTTTACAGTCATATGCGCCGCATGCATTCCAGATTCGCCGCCCTCGGGAACAGTGACGGCAAGCAGTCTGCCGTCAAGCCGGCAGGCCGGCGAAAGCGCAAGCGCCGCAATCAGAAGACTGCATACCATAAGACCTCCGTCAGAAGTCCAGATTGCGCACGTTGAGAGCGTTGTCCTCTATAAACTTGCGTCTCGGTTCCACCTCGTCGCCCATGAGAAGCGTGAACATGCGGTCGGCCGCGACTGCGTCGTTGAGTTTCACGCGAACCATGTGGCGCTTTTCAGGATCCATCGTTGTGTCGTAAAGCTCCTGCGCGTCCATCTCGCCAAGACCCTTGAAGCGATATACCGACAACCCCTGCTTGCCGTGCGTGCGCACATCGTCGAGGAGTTTCTTCAAAGGCCCTTCGAACCAGTCCTTGGGGCCGAACCCGTAGCCCGAAAGCGACGAAAACTCCTTGCGCAGCATCGAGGCTCCGCTTCCCGCTGCGGCTTCGTCGGCCACAAGTTCCTCGGGTTTGAAGCCGCGTTCCTCGACCATTCTGCATGTAGCCTCTATCTCGGCGAGAAGCGTCATAAGAGCCTTCGCACGATCCTTGTCGAGCGGCTGCCCGTCGGAGCCCTTCACCTCGAAATCGTCAAGACCGAGGGTGAGCAGCCTCTGGGTGAGTTCGCCGTCCGTAAGGACGTACTCGCTCTTCTTCTTGCGCTCGACCTTGTAGAGCGGCGGCTGCGCGAGGTAGACGTATCCCTTCTCGATGAGTTCGGGCATCTTCCTGTAGAAGAAGGTCAGAAGGAGCGTTCTGATGTGCGCGCCGTCTACATCGGCATCTGTCATTATGACGATCTTGTGATAGCGCGCCTTGGAGATATCCCACTCCTCGCCGAAGCCGCACCCGATAGCCGTGATGAGAGTGCGTATCTCGGCGTTGGCGAGCATGCGGTCGATCCGCGCCTTTTCGACGTTGAGCACCTTTCCCCTCAACGGCAGAATCGCCTGCGTCGCGCGGTCGCGCCCCGTCTGGGCGGAGCCTCCTGCGGAATCGCCCTCGACGAGGAACAGCTCTGTCTTCGCAGGATCGCGCTCTGAACAGTCGCGCAGCTTGCCGGGGAGAGAGAGCCCGTCCATTATGCCCTTGCGTCGAGTGGATTCCCTCGCAGCCCGCGCCGCTTCGCGTGCGCGCGCGGCCAGAAGAGTCTTCTCGATCACCGTCTTTGCCACCGACGGATTCTCCTCGAAGAACGTCATCAGCCTGTCCGACACGATCGACGCCACGATTCCTTCTACTTCGCCGTTGCCGAGTTTGGTCTTGGTCTGCCCTTCAAACTGCGGCTGCGGGACTTTCACGCTCACGATGACCGTGAGGCCCTCGCGCATATCGTCGCCGGTAAGGACGTCCTTCTCTTTTATAAGCTTGTTGTCTGCGCCGTACTTGTTGATCGTGCGGGTAAGCGCGCCGCGGAAGCCAGAAAGATGCGTGCCGCCTTCGATCGTGTGGATGTTGTTGCAGTATGTCTGCTCCAGAGTGGAGTAGCTGTCGGTGTACTGGAGGCTCACCTCGGCCTGGACCATGCCCGTCAAGCCTTCTTTCTCCCCCTCGAAGTGTATCACCGGAGAAAGAGGCTTCTTGTTGGCGTTCAAGAACTCGACAAATTCGTCTATGCCGCCGTCGTAGTGGAACGTCTCCTCGTGACGGGACTCGCCCTCGTCGTCGCGGAAGTGTATGGTAACGCCCTTGTTGAGAAATGCCAGCTCCCTGAGACGCGCGGCGAGAGTCTCCCACTTGAAAGCATGACAGCTGAAGATCGTGTGGTCGGGGAAAAACGTGACTTTTGTACCCGTCTCGTCGCCGCATTCACCTATTACTTCAAGCGGCTTTGTGACATGGCCGCGCGAAAACTCGATATGGTGCAGTCTTCCGCCGCGCTTCACCTCGACCTTCATCCATTCTGAAAGCGCGTTCACGCAGCTCACGCCCACACCGTGAAGTCCGCCGGAGACCTTGTAGTTCGAGCCGTCGAACTTGCCGCCCGCGTGCAGAACGGTAAGAACGACCTCGATAGCGGGTCTGTGCTGGGTGGGATGCATGTCGACCGGTATTCCGCGCCCGTTGTCCTGCACCGTGATCGATCCGTCGCGGTTTATCACGACGTCTATCATCGAACAGTAGCCGGCAAGCGCCTCGTCGATGGAGTTGTCCACCACTTCATAGACAAGATGGTGGTAGCCTCGCTCTCCCGTGTCGCCGATGTACATCGCGGGGCGCTTGCGCACCGCTTCCATCCCCTCAAGGACCTGAATGTTCTCTGCGTTGTAATTACCGGTCTCTTCTGCCATTGTCCTGATTCCTGTTGTGTTGATCTGCGCCCGTCACATTCCCGTAAACTGCCCGGCGACCGGAATAGTCCCGGTCGGCTCATGATAGACGAAGAATAGAAAAGGTCTGTTGAGAACGAAGCGCGGCGTGTCGGCGTCGCCGTGCACGATGGCGTCGGCCGGCTTCTCCGCGAGCGGCGCGGGATCGAGGCCCTGCTCGTCCAGCCTCATCCTCACGCGCTGACGCACTGCGCCCGGGCGTATCGAGCGATCCATGCGCTCGAAGCCTTTAAGCGGAAACTTGAAGTAGGCGCAGACCCCCTTGAGATCCAGATCGGTAGTGAAGTCCATTTTTGGCACGACCACCGCGACAGGCCCGTGGCTGACGCCGCTTATCGCCACCGACTTCATGACAGACAGCAGGTCGTCGATCTTCTGCGACGAAAATTCGTCTCTTATATCGCCGATCGACAGCCCTTCCGCAGGGAGCAGCGCGTAAAACCAGCCCTGGTCGGCAAGCGGGAGCCTTATCATGGAAAAGCGCCTGTTGCGCCACAGATCGACGTTCCTCAAATCACGCATCGCTTCAACATCCGTGCGGCTGCCGTCGGCACGGTGGAACGCCATCCGTCTGGTGTTGCCGACGGGGAAAGGGTCCTTCCACGAGAAGCGCACCGACGCTAGATCATATAGCGCATAAACATCGCGCGAAACCGTTCCAAGAGGGATCGTGAAATCCTCCATCGCGCCGCCCATGGCGGATCTCAGCCAGGCTTCGGCGCCGACGGGAGGCACGCCGGGGCACACCTCCATTGAAAATGTATTCTGCAGCTCGCGGCGGTAGGGGACGTTCACCGCGCGCGCGTCGGCAATGCACAGCGCCCTGGCCGTGACAACCTCGAAAAGCGAAGCCGAGGCGTCTTTGACCCTGGCCATCATCGGCACGTACACGCTGCTGAATTCTGAAAGCACCCCGAGCGTCTCGGCGAAATGGGCCTTCACTATGGGGTCGAACGCATCACTCAGAGCAACGCATCCTATCTCGAACGAATACGGAGAGAATGCGGCATTGCCGCGCGTCGCGGCTGAAACCGCCCTGTTGAAAGCGTCAGCACCGAATCTGGCATGAGCCGCGCCGGCCGCAGCCGCAACGCCAGACACGAATACCGCCGCGATAAGCGCAAACGCCTTCATTGCCCAAGCTCCAGACGTTCGGCAAGCCTCTCGGGCAGGCCGGCCGCGCGAATCCTCTCCTGCGCCGCCGCCACATCGTATTCAAGCCTGCGAAAACGCACCTTGCGCGCCATGGGCTCGTAGATGGCATATGACGCGCGCGGGTCGCCGTCGCGCGGCTGGCCTACGCTGCCGACGTTTATGAAGTACTTGCGGCCGATCGGCAGAGTGAAGTCCTGCGCGTCGATGCGGTAGACGCCGCTTATCTGCTTCTCGTATATCATCGGGCAGTGGGTGTGGCCGTGGAAGCACAGCGGCGTCGGCTGCATGATGAAATTCGCCTCGGCCTGAAGATGGTCGAATACATAACCGAAGGTTTCGGGGTTGTCCCAGGTGGCGTGCACGATCGACATCCCCATCTTGCGTTCGGTGAACGGCAGATCCCTTAGCCACTGCAGCTCCTCGCCGGAAAGCTGCTCGCGCGTCCACATAACAACGGCCGCGGCGTTGGGGTGGAAATCGTCCAGATCCCTGTCGGACGATACGTAGTCGTCGTGATTGCCCTTCACGACCGGACACCCCAGGTCGCGCACGATCTTCATGCACTCGGCCGGGGCCGCGTTGTAGCCTACCACGTCACCAGTGCAGAGGAAGTCCGTAACGCCCTGCGCGCGACAGTCGTCGAGCACCACGTTCAACGCGTCAATGTTGGCGTGTATGTCGCCCAATATAGCGAAGACCTTGGCCATCTACTCCTTTTCACCTGCCCAGCAGGAGAGACGCCAGCTGAAGATCCTCGACCGTCGTGATCTTGAAATTCAGAGCATTGCTCTCCATGATTTTCACGGATCCTCCGGCCAGCTCGACGGCCTGGCAGTCGTCGGTGACCTCGTTCTTGCCGAGCGCCCTGTAAGCGTCGCGCAGAACCTTCATCTGGAAGCCCTGCGGCGTCTGCACGGCCCACAGCTTGTCGCGGTCCTCGGTGCCGACCACCGTTATTCCCTTGTCGACGCGCTTGACAGTGTCGCTTATGCGACGGCCGACGGCCACGGCAGGCAGGCGCTTGACGAGCTTCATGAGATCGGATATCATCTCTGGCGTGACGCACGGCCTCGCACCGTCGTGCACAAGCACGTAGCGGGTGTCCAGATCGCATGCGTCAAGACCGGCCTGGACGGAATCCTGGCGGCGGTTGCCGCCGGGCACTATCGCATGTATCTTCGATATGCCGAACATCTTCACCACCGCCTTCGCGGCGAGCTGCTGGTCCTTTCTCACAACCAGAACGATGCGGTCGACATCCTTGCATCGCTCGAAGGCGAGCATGGACCAGGCCACGACCGGCTTGTTGACAAGCGAGAGAAACGCCTTGTCGGTTCCAGCACCCATGCGGGACGACTTGCCCGCGGCAACTATTACAGCAGTGGTCATGCAATGTTCCTTCCACAGCACTTTTTGTATTTTTTACCCGACCCGCACGGACACGGGTCGTTTCGCCCGACCGCCGGCGCCGCCTGCCCGCGCGTCTCCTGAACGCGCCGCCCGGCCTGTGACATCATCGAAGCGAAAACGTCCGCCACTGTCGCCTGCCGCCCTCCGGGAGCGGCGGGCGCCTCCGCCGCAGCCGGCCCGGACCTGCGGACCGCCGCGCCCGTCTCCGCCTCGGTGACGGTTATGGCGTCTGCGTTCGTCACCGCCCTGCGGTGCTCCATCGCGGCGATCATCCGCTGCATTCGCGCCGCAGTGGCGCTGCGGAACTCGCTGGAGACGACCTTCGTCTTGACGGTGGCCATAAGCGTCTCGAACATCCCGAACGCCTCCTTCTTGTATTCCACAAGAGGATCGCGCTGACCGTACGAACGCAGGTTGACACCCTGGCGCAGATCGTCCATCGCCCTCAGATAGTCCTGCCACTCGCGGTCGATCACGTT
>DGVK01000109.1 GCA_002395905.1 Verrucomicrobia bacterium UBA4286
CGATATAGCCGCAGTACTTCTCGTCGAAAAACTCGGCGTCGCCTCTGTTCTGTCCGTAGACCTCGACGGACGACGCATATACGAACCGGCATCCCTTGTTCGCCGCGGCGATTTCGAGAAGCCCCTGCGTCGCCGCGACGTTCATCGCAATAGTCGCGACCGGGGATTCCGCATATGCTCTGGGATGGGTGTTGCTCGCCAGATGGAAGATCGCGTCGAAGCGGCCGGACACCTCGGGGACGACGCCTGTGCCGAGTTCGCCGGTGACGAACGAAAGCCTGCCGCAGCCGGCCAGTTCCGAAAAAAGGGAGCGTGCGCGCGCCTCGTCACGCACAACAAGGACGACGCTTGTGTCGCCGCTCTCCATAAGGGCCTCGACAAGGAGGCGTCCGATCATTCCGGTTCCGCCGGTTATGAGCACGCGGCGGCGGTCGGGGCTGACGGTCGCGGCCGTCACAGGCTTATTCCTCCGATGACTCGCGCCCAGACGAACGCGTCGCGCCAGAAGTTGCTGGTGAAGCCCGTCGCGCCGAGATACGCGGCCTGGCGCATGTCGGCGGGCGAGTTGACGCCGTAGACGCGAAACTCCAGCCCGGCGGCGCGGACCGCATCGGCGTCGGCGCGCGTCATCACGTTCTTCGTCGTGTCGCACCCCGGGCAGAACACTTCGACATTCGCCGCCTTGCACCTGGCGATCCATTCGGCGGCGTTGAACGGCTTGTCGCGCGGCAGACCTGCGAGCCAGACGGCGCGATACTTCGGGTATCTGGCCTTGAAATCCTTTAGCGCGTCATACTGGAACGACGAGACGACGATGTTGGACTCTGTAAGACCGGCCTTGCGGACGGTCTCGTCGAAGATGTCGGCATACTGCGGCGAATAGCCCTTGATCTCCGCCTGCAGGACGCCGTCCTTGGGAACGACCGCCAGAACCTCGTCGAGCAGCGGAATCCTGTAGGGCCGGTCGAGCTTGTCGGCCGAACCGAGGTCGAGCGTCGCGAGATCGTCCGGCGTGAGGTCGGCGACGCGCTTGGCACAGCCTGTGTAGCGCTTGAGCTCGCCTTCGGCGTGCATGCACACCATCTGTCCGGCCTTCGTGTGGTGGAAGTCTGTCTCCACCCAGCGCGCACCGTTCTCGTATGCGCGGCGTATCGCCTCGACGGTGTTCTGCGGGACGGTCCTGTCCCACATGCCGCGATGGGCTATATCAACCATCTTGAGGGGCGCGGCTCCGGCGGACGGAACATCGAGCAGAAGGAAATCGGCGACTACGGGAGAGTGGTCCGATATATGGATCGCCTCTTCGTCGATCACGACATCATGGCGCAGCGCCTTCGCTCCGCGCAGATCGAAAACGACGTGGTCGAGCATGCAATGCCCCTTCTCGCCCGCCTTGCCGACGCGCCCGCGGCAGCGTCCTTGTTCGTCGCGCACGAGCCTGCCGTGCTCCGACGGGATCTTCGAGCGCACCGGCGCTACCTCGCCCGCGTCGGCATATCCTGCGGCGGCGAAGGCGTTAAGAGCGGGAGAACCTTTCTCGCAGTTGAAGTCGCCGCCGCCGATCACCGGCAGATCGCCCCACTTCGCGCGGACGGCGGCGACGCGGTCCAGGACGTGTCGCGCGTTCAGTTCGCGGATCGCGTCGGACTCTGCGCCGTTTTTCTGCCACCAGAAATGGGTCGCGAAGGCGATGAAGCGGCGGCCGTCGGCCTTGTCCTCGAAGACCGCCCACGTCAGGCTTTTCTCGACCTGAAGCGCAATGTGGTAGAAATCCAGGCCCGAATCAAGCAGGGCCAGCCGTTCCTTGCGGTACATGAGCGGCTCGTGGTTCACCCAGTTCGCGCGGCGCTCCGAAAGCTTCGCGCCGGCGCGCACGAGAGCCTCGTCCTCGTCGCCGCGCACGACGCCGTATTCCGCCATGTCGCGAAAGAGGCGGCTCTTCCACCAGCCTGCGTTCACCTCCTGCCACGAGACGACGTCCGGCGACTGGCGGCGCACGACGGCGATCGCGCGGTCCTCGCGCTCTTCCGCGCCGAATCCGCCATACCCGGCGCCGAAGATGTTGAACGACATGAACCTCAGCGGCCGCGCCGCCGGCGCGGCCTGCAAAGCCGCGGCCGCCAGCGCCGCGACCACGCACGCGCAACCGACAAAATACCGTTTAGTCATCTGACCCTCCATCGGCGGACATTATACCAAAAAACACATCCGCCGTCCTGCGCGTGAAATCGCGGTTTCACGGTTCAGTGGATCAGCAGCATCAACCCCTGCACACTGGGCTTGGCGTAAAGGACTCCGTCAGTAACGCGAGTATCGGCACCCGTAAAGTTTGCACCTGCATTCCGCACCTTGATGCGCGTGGGCACGGTAATGCCGCCCGACACCGCCGCGACCGGCGTCCAGTCTGCCACCGCTTTGTCGCTCGCGCCAAGCCTGAAGTCGATTTCCGTGCGGTTGTCGAGAGTAAGATTGCCGTTGACGGAGAGGATCGAGCTTTCGTCGCCGAGGACGATTGCATCTGTCACAGTAAGGTTTCCGGCGACCGCGCCGCTCGCGGCGATACTCGCGACTGTCGCACCAGTCTCGCCAAGATCGAGGACTGCGCCATCCGCAACTTCTACATAACTGGAAAGCGCATCGGCATTCGCCGCGACGAGCGTACCCGCCTCGACCTTGGTGGAACCGGTGTAGGTGTTCGCGCCGGAAAGCGCGAGCGTTCCAGCGCCTTTCTTCACGAGGCCGCCGTCCTCCGCGCCATTGAGCGCAGGATCGGTCAGCAACGTCTGCGCGATAGTGTTTGTCGCGCCAGCGGGAAGCGCCGATGTGTCGATAATCGCACCGTTCGTAGAGACGTATGCCTTATTGAGACCTTGCATCGTGCGGTTGGCCGCATTTGCACCGTACGGCATATAAGTGCCGCCATCGAAATAGAAGTGGGCGTAGGGGCAGTCGTTCGTAGTCTGAATCACGTTTTCAGCTTTGAGAACGCCGCCATGGAGCCATATGCCGCCATTCTTTGTTCCATCTGCCTGATTCTTCGTACGGGAGAGATCCACAACGCCTTTGACATCCACCTCGCCGCCGGTGATGTTTAGAATGCCGGCTGCGGTGTATACGCCGCCGGCGTAGCGTATGAGCAGCATGTCACCGCCGACCGCGAGACGTCCGCCAGAAACATTGATCGTCGAAGTCCAGCCGGATTTCATGCGGTTGTAGGCCAGTTCAACATTCCCGGCGACTTCGAGAAGTCCGCCGGAAAGGTTTATTTCGGTGTTGGCGCGTCCGGCGGTTTCGGCGGAGTTTCTGCCTGCGTAGTGCGTTTGCAGCGTCTGAACGCAAACCTTGCCGCCGGTTTGATTGTAGACATCCAGATGGGCACCCGTCTCGGCGTTCTCGCCGATGCCCGGCATGTAGGCCAGATGGAGAGTATCGGCCGTCACCGTTCCGTCGGAAACGGTCAGTGTATTGTTTGCCACAACGCCGAAGTCGCCGACATAGATATTGCCATAGGCGGCATCGGCAGAAACTGTTTTCTCCCCGCTATCATCAAGCGTAAGGTCATTTTGCGCCAATGTAAGAACGAGCGCGGTATAACCATTGTAGTCACCAGTATTGATTGCGACGGTTTCGGAGGAAATAGAGAAGCCGGGCGGCGCCGTAAAGAGCGAGGTGTCGAGCGCAGGCGAAGCCGCCTTATAGACGAGCGCCGTATAGACGCCAGAAGACACCGTGGAGTCTTCGTTCCAGTTGCTTGTAAATGCGACTTCGACGGGGGAAAGAACAGATAGCGTGCCAGACACAGCAATGCCAGGCGCAGACACCGAGCCAGTCGGGAGATCAAGTCTAACGGATTCGAAAGAGCCGTTCGCGCCAATCGTCATATCCGCGACATTGACAGTCGCATCATTAAATGGGCGGAAGCGCGAGCCTGGAGCAAGTTCAATCGTCTGCCCAACGAGCGCGTTCGCGTGCACAGCGACTGTAGCACCATCTTCAACATGAATGCCGCCATCGATATCCGAGCCACCGAATCGGCTACCGAAAAGAACAACCGACCGTTCGTCGCCCTTTATGCCGCGCACCGTAATGCCACCATCCGTGCCCACGCAGTTCGGATCGTGGCTGACCTTGCTCTGAACGGACGCGCGAACCCAACTATCATAACCTTCTGGACGAACCCACTTCGACATGTCTATGAAAAGACCGCCAGTGCCAACGATCGCAGGCTGATAGTTGAGGTAGAAGCGATTACCGTCATTTGAGTTCAATCCAACGGGATATATTGTGCCGCCATTGAAATGAAACATTGGCGTAGTCGTCGCAAGAGACGAAGTGCCTTCTATGCTGCGCGCCACAAGCGCCCCGCCTTCGTTGAGGTAGAGGTGGAACGAGTTGCCGCTTGCGTCTACTGGGCGGATGTTGCCGCTGGAAGCGTCAAGAGTGCCACCGTCGTTGATGGTGATCGATCCGCCCGTCGCGGAGCCGTAGATGTTCTTCTTGGCGACAAGCGTTCCACTGTTGTTAATCGTTATGTTGCTGTCAACGGAATAGTCATCCGCATTGAGGTCCGAGGTCCCTGTAATGGCTCCGCTTGAATCTGCGGCAATCGTCATTGAGAGCGTCGCCGTGCCACCGCTCGTCGCCACCGAGAACGTGTAGGACTTGCCGCCCGTCGCCGTCGCGCACGTCCATGATACGGCGCGAAGCGCATCGGCGTAGGACGCAGGAACCTTCAGGACGGCGTATGTGCCATTATCATTCTTGGCTGTTGTTGTAGGTATATTCGCGTTGTAGAGTGCAATTTTCGCACGTGATGGCAATGTGAGCGCATCAGAAACGGTAAGCGCCTTAAGCGTACTGGAAAACGCCAGCACGGCATCATTTTCAAGCACAAGGGAAGAAACCGTCTTGGCCGAGTTACCGACCCGCAGTTCACAACCGCTTCCAACCGTTACTGCTGAGCCATTCGGAATCACGCCCGCTTTCGGGAGCATAAGTTTGGCTCCGTTCTTGAGAACCGTAGGACCTTCGTATGCAATACTGTCTGAGTAATACCCCCAATTACCGCCGTCGAAAGTAACGCCTTTGGGCGTTTCCCCGGGTTCGGACGCGACGGCAGAAATAGGACACATGATTTGAGCGCAAGCCGTAGATGTTCCGCCGAGGAATGTCGCGCCGCCGGATCCGACAGTCAATCCGTTGACATTGTTTGTTATCCATGCGAAGTAATTGGCGTATGAAGTCGAATCGTTCGCGAGTGTACCGCCGTCGATGTTCATTACGAACGAACTTGTTGCGGATGAATTGGCCTGGTAT
>DGVK01000058.1 GCA_002395905.1 Verrucomicrobia bacterium UBA4286
AGTGCCTGTCCCCGGTTTGACCTGACCCCTTTTGACCCGCGTGCTCTGTCAGGAGAACGCATGGTGGCGAAACGCTAGCGGGGCCTGACGGGTGGGCGATGGTCGCTGAGGCGATATTCGCTCATAGATATGCCGTAGCGCTTCTTGAAGAGGCTTTTTGCATTGCTGACCGTGTTGAAACCGCAGGACGCGATGATTTTGCCGACCGGAATGTCGGTGACTCGCAGGAGCCGCTTCATTTCGTCGAATCGGCAGTCGAGGATTGCCTCAAGTATCGACTTGCCTGCAGCCTGGCGGAATCGCAGGTCCGCCAGGCGCCTTGACACGCCGAGTTCCGCGGCGACATCTGTGGCTGAAATCCCCTTTGTCGCATTCTCCCGGATGAACGACTCGGCGCGATTGACGAGCTGCGCTATTGGCGATATAGGCTTGGTCGACTGACGCTCTATGATCTTGTGGCTTGAAGGGCTCATGATCTGCATCGGACACTTCGCCTTCGAGCGGGGCTGCATCAGCTTCTTCAGTGCCTTCGCCGCAAGCTCGCCGATTCTGGCATGGTTCGGCGTAATGCTGGTTATCATCGGCCTTGAGGTTTCGCAGTACACCTTGTCGTTGTCTACACCGATGACGGCCAGGGAGTCCGGAATCTTGATGTCGGCCATCTCGGCCGCCTCGACTATCCGCGTTGCCCAGATGTCGTGCGGCGCCATTACGGCGGCGGGTTTTGGAAGGGATTTAAGCCATTCCGCAAGGACGATGATGTCCTCCAGGGAGCCGCGTTCAATGCCGGCTGCTGTTCTGTAGATGCGCACGTCGTCCGCCTTCTCCCTGAAGAAGGCTCGGAATCCCTTTTCGCGAAAGGTGTATGTGTAGTTGGCGTCCGTCTTGTTCTTGTTGACGAAGCCGTACGAGCGGAATCGTCCCAGCGAAAACAGGTATTCGGCGGCGGAGCGGCCTATTTCGGTGTCGTTTATGTTGATGAACGCCACGGCGTTCGTGCGCCGTGGGATGGCGGACGGCATGCAGCAGACGCAGACGAGCGGCGTACGTGACTCCTGCAGGCATTCGGCAGTGGCGGGATGGTCGAGGCCGCATGCAATGATGCCATCGAAGCCATCGGTCTCTGCGCGTCGGATGTCGTCTACGGCCTTGCTGCCGGTGCAGTCGACGACACGTAGGCACCAGTTGCAGTGAGCCCGCGCATACCGGTCTATGCCGTACAGTATTTCGCGCCCCGAGCCGTAGGCGATGTACAGGGCGACGAGGATTCTCCGTGGTCTGGCCTTCATGCGCGCGATTATACCATTTGCGTTCGTTGCATGTCAAATACAGTATGAGAAGATTGCCAGAAACAGGACTATATGATTCTTGACTAGCATTGCAGGTTAGTAGTATAATTCGCCGCGTTGACATCAATTAAGGAAAAAGAAAATGACAAACAGAAAAACAGGCAGAAAAAAAGGACTGAAGATTTCCGTTGCATTGCTGGCGTTGGCCATGCACACTGCCTTTGCGGAGGATGCCTACATCGAGAACACAAACGGCAACCAGTATTTCAACACTGGCCACTTTGTCGGACCAAACACGAAAATCGTCCTTGATTTCAAATTGAACGAAACAACGCTCGGCATCACTCCCTTCGGTGCGCAAGGCAGCAATGGGACTGTCAATCGCCCATGGTTCAGGTGCTATCTAGGCGAGAAGACCTCGGGTGGGGGTGCCTGGTTTTCGATTAACCAGGCCAAGGCCGATTACAATGCGTCGGGGTTCAACGTGTATCGGGCGGATTTGCGACGTTATAAGATGACCATGGATTTGCCAGGCAAGATATTCAGGTTGTTGGATGAAGACGGCACAGAGGTCGCGACGCAGGCATTCGAGTCGGTTTCCTCAGGAACCCAGATTTACCCTCTTGGCCTTTTTGCGACATGCGCCCACGAGTCCGGTGCGTATGCTACCGCGACGACGACGTGGGAGAGACCGGCGAAGATGCGCGTCTATGGGCTTGAAATCTATGAGTCCGGGACGCTCGTCAAAAAGTTCGTTCCGTGGATCAAAGGCGGCGTTGCGGGGCTGAAGGATACTGTCAGCGGCGTGTTCCATTCTGGCGAGAATGCCAGCTCGTGTGTTGGAGGCGGCGACATCACGGTCGAAAAGGACGACGCATACGTGGCTTTCCCGGACAACGACGTCATGACTGCGGCAGCTGTCAAAGGCAAGACGATGTATTTCGACACTGGGTATGCCTTTAATCCGGAATCAAGAATAGAATTAGACTATGCGCTTCTTACGCCGGACTGGACATCTTCAAGCAAGTGGGCAGGAGAGGCATATCTTTTCGATGTTGCCGGCTCAGATGGCTCTGTCACGTTGCTACCGCAAGGCAATGGGAATTCAGGCAATCATTGGATGTCGGTCGGATCAAAATCTAGTAGCAAAAATGAAGTTGGCGTTAATTACGGCTACAATATCCGGCGCAAAATCATTGCCACGGCGAACAATATGAAAATGATCACTGCGGGATACACGAATTGGAACGTTTCGGCTGCCAGCGGCCAAGAGGTGACATCTACGTATAACACGAGAACTCTTACAATTGGCTACAGAAGCAGGAAAACTCCGCTACCCGTGAAAATCTACGGACTGAAGATCTACGAGTCGGATGTGCTCGTACACGATTTCGTACCGAGTATTTCCAACAGCGTTCCGATTCTCCGTGACACGCTGGCCGCGCCGACGATAGGGCTTCTCCCCACGGTGTACAACAGCCCCGGCACGAACATCGTATGCGAGGCCGGCGGCGATATTCAGGGCGATGAGGCCGCCAAGGAGGCCTATCTCGACTTCGACGGCGTGAACGGGCATCTGATAGACACGGAATACGTGCTTACCAAGGACAGTCGGCTTGAGACGGATTTCGCTGTCTGGAACGACAATTATCAGATTTCCGGCAATGAGGCACCGATATTCTTTGAACAGCGTGGATACAAGGCTGCTGACGCCGAATGCAACGGTATCTGGTTCCATCTCTATTATCCAACTGTGCCGCGATTTGGATGGCGTTTCGCAGATTACAATACCGGGAACAACGAATGGTTCAAGAAAACATTTATCACGAACGAACGGGTGAAGTTCATCTTTGATGCGCCGAACGACAAGGTCGCGTCATACAGGGGAGGCGTGGAAATAGAATCCTTCAAACTGGCACAGGGAACCGGCACGCTTACCTCTACGACTTGTTCCTCTACGCTAATGATCGGCGGTAACTGGAATGGAAAGAGCAATGCGGGCGGCATGCGTCTCTATAGCGTGAAGATCTACAAGTCCGGCGCTCTGGACAGGAACTTCGTGCCCTGCCTGACAAACGGCGTTGCTGGACTGTACGAGACATGCCAGAACAGGTTCTTCCCGCTCACTGGCGGAGTGGTGCGCGGCAAGGGCTACAAGGGGCAGACCGGCGAATTTGAGATTTCGCCGCAACCGGCAAGACTGACGCATGGAGGCAACAACAACTCGACTACGCTTACGTGCCTGGCCGTTGGTGCGCAGAGCTACGAATGGTACGAGGACGGTGTTCTCATCCCCGGCGAGACTTCTGAGTCTATTACGCTGAATTGGGATAGGGCAAAGGCAAAGGCGAATAACTATGCCCACACCTATTCCGTTAAGCCTGTCTATACGGTCTTCAACGAGAGGGTTGTCGGCGAGGCCGTTTCGGCAACGGTGGAATATACGCCGCTTGGCATGGTTATCATCATCAAGTAATTCATCGTAAAGGGGCAAAATGGCACGGCGTAGTTTCAAGGCGGGAGCGCTCGCACTGATCGTCGGCGTTCTCGCGGGCGCGGCCTGCGGTTCGACGCGGCTTCTCTACTGGAACATCCAGGACGGGATGTGGGACGGGCAGACGGACAACTTCAATCGCTTCGTCGCGTGGGTGCAGAAGCAGTCGCCCGACATCTGCGTCTTCGCCGAGGTCAGGACCAAGCGACAGACGGGCAAGATGGACCATGTGAAAGACGAATCGCAGCGGATTCTTCCCGCAGGCTGGCCGAAGCTCGCCGCGCGCTACGGGCATGACCACGTCTGGATCAGCTCAGACAATCCGAAGTGCTACATGCAGGGCATCACGTCGCGCTTCCCCATCGAGAGCGTCGCCAAGGATCTCGTTCCGACGGGATCGGGCTGGGCGCGGATCCGGGTGGGCACGAACGTCCTGAACATCGTGACGGTCCACCTCAACTGGGCGCCGTGGGGGCATGGCTGCAAGACGGATGCGGAGCGCAAGGCCAGCGCGGCGAAATTCGGCGGCGACCTCGCACGCCGCGACGAAATCGAGACCGTTCTCAAAGGGTCGTTCTTCACGGTGCCCGACGCATCGAACCAGTACTGGGTCGTTGCGGGAGACTACAATGCTCGCTCGCCGGTCGATGCGCGGATGTACGACATCCCGCTAGACTCCCCTCGCTACGCAGTCCATCGGTGGTTGGCCGAAAGCACGCCCCTTGTCGACCTCATGCACGAATGGCTGCCGAACGACTTCCATGTAACAGGCGGGGCAAAGTCGCGAATAGACTATGTCTATCTGACGCGGGGGTTGTACGATCATGTCGAAGAGGCTCGTGTCGTCGTCGACCGCTACACACGCCCGACATACTCGGGGGTAAGCGACATATGGCGTCCGTCCGACCATCGCCCGATCCTTGTAGATTTCGATTTCAGATGGGCGAGGCAATTGCAAAACTCGGCAGGGCGGTGAGGAGTGCGGCAAGATGAATGACATGACGAGAAGAAGTTTTCTGGGCGCGGCTGCCGCAACGGCCGCTTGCCCAACTGTATGGGGCGACGAGCCGAGACGTCTGGGTTTCACATGGTGCTATATGCTCAAGCTCGGCACTAACATGTGGTGCGACTGCGTGCCGCCGCGCTGGGGCAACCTCAAACCCGACGAAATGCATTACAAAGCGCCGTCGGAGGAACTCAGGTGCGACGATTCGCTGTGGAGGGAATTGACCGAAAAGGCACGCGCGGCTGGTTTCAACATGCTGCTGATGGATCTTGGCGAAGGCGTCCAGTTTCCAAGCCATCCCGAGCTCGCGGTGAAGGGGTCTTGGTCGCCGGAGAAGTTGCAGAAGGAGCTTGCCCGCCTTCGGGCCATTGGATTGGAACCCGTGCCGAAGCTCAACTTCTCGACGGCGCACGACATCTGGCTCAAGGACTACAGCCGCATGGTCTCGACGTCGAAATACTACCAGGTCTGCGCCGACCTGATACGTGACGTGGCCGAGCTCTTCGGCTACCCTCGCCTCTTCCACATCGGTTATGACGAGGAGACCTTCGGACACCAGGATCGATATCAGTATGTCGTCGTGCGACAAGGCGATCTTTGGTGGCACGACTTGCTTTGGATGGTCGAACAGATCGAGAAGGCCGGGATGCGCTCATGGATATGGAGCGATTACATCTGGAAACACACCGACGAATTCTTGAAGCGAATGCCCAAGAGCGTACTTCAGTCCAACTGGTACTATGGCAAGACGTTCGATTCGGAAAAACGAAACACAGTAAAGGCGTATCTCGACCTTGAGCGCGGCGGATTCGACCAGATGCCGACTGGGTCCAACTACAGTTGCGTCGAAAACTTCGCAGGAACTGTGGATTTCTGCCGCAAGAACATCTCTCCAGATCGGCTGAAGGGCTTCATCATGGCACCATGGCGGCATACGATTGAGCACTGGCGGGGCGATCTTGTCTCGGCGATAGACATTGCCAGACCCGTTATCGCAAATCCAAGCGACAAACAGGGGATTGATGAATAGATTTCTTCTGGCAGCGGCGGCTGCGCTGTGCGCGGCGGTTTCCGTTGCGCAAACGACCATAGGGAACCTTCGCGTATGCCGCCTTGTGGAGCCTTCCGACATCGTGAAGCCCGTCTTTTCGTGGCAAATGCGGACCGAGCGGCAGGGAGTGGCGCAGAAGGCGTATGCAATCGACCTGCGCACCGCTTCCGGTGAAGAGGTGTGGCGGTCTGGCAGGATCGACGAGGCGGCGTCGCATGCCGCGCCCTATACGGGACCTGCCTTGAAGAGCGCGATGCGGCATGTTTGGTCGGTCGTCGTGACGGACGAGCGCGGACGTGACGTCTTCTCGGAACCGGCTACGTTCACGACGGGGCTGATTGCGCTGGGCGACTGGAACGGCAGCGAATGGATCGCCGTGCCGAACGCTGCGGCGGACGTCTCCGAGGAAGTTCGCAGCCGACGGCGCGCCATGCCGGGCGCTTCGTGCTTCGCGAAGCGGCTCAGTAACGCCAAGCGCGTCAAGGAGGCGTGGTGGACGGTTACGGGGCAGGGCGTGTTCCAGGCATACGTGAACGGCAGTCCGCTACCCGGGTTCCTCAAGCCCGGCTTCGACCATGTCCTCAAGACGCGGCACTCCTTTACCTTCGACGTGACAGGGCTGGTGAACAGGGAGCAGAGGGAGGACAACGTGTTTTCGTCCATCGTCACGGCTGGCTGGTGGCGCGACAAGGTGACAGACTACCGCGGCAGGGAATCGGCCTTCCGTGCGCAGCTCATCCTGCGTTATGAGGACGGCACGGAGGCGCGGTTCGGCACGGACGAAAGCTGGCGCGGCGGCGTGACGGGTCCGGTCAAGTCGGCGGGCATTTTCGACGGAGAGGAATACGATGCGCGTGAAAAGACCCCTTGGATGACGACCGGAGATGATGCGGCATTCGCGCCGGTGAAGACATGCGACGAGTTCAAGGGCGAAATCGTGCCGATGGAAGGCCCTGTGGTGGCGTTGCGCGAGGATCTGCGGCTTGAGCCGCGTGCGCTGTACGTCTGGAAGGGCGTGACTGGCGAATCAGACGAAGCCTACGGCAAGGTGAACATACTGCGCCGGTACGCGGCGGCGAAAGACGTCGAGCTGAAGACGGGCGAGACGCTCGTCGTCGACTTCGGGCAGAATGCCGCCGCCGTGCCTGAGTTCCGCTTTGCGGCGCGCGAGGGAACGCGGCTTGTAGCGAAGGCGGGCGAGATGCTTTGCGACGGAGGAGGGCGCATGGATCGCGGGAACGACGGGCCGGAAGGAAGCGTCTATCGCGGCAATCTGCGGGTCCTGCGGGACTGGGGCGCAAAGGTCGAATACGTGTTCTCGGGCGACGGGGACGAGTTCTACCGTCCCGCGTTCACCTACCTCGGCTACCGCTACCTGTCGGTGACGGCGACGGACGACGTGCGTTTCCGCGAGATTGCGTCCGTGCCGGTTTCGTCGGTGGCGAAGCGTGATGAAGTCGGGCGGATAGAGACAGGCGTCGCCGACGTGAACCGTCTGATCTCGAACGTTCTCTGGGGGCAATACTCGAACTATCTTTCGGTCCCCACGGACTGCCCCCAGCGCGACGAGCGGCTGGGCTGGACGGCGGATGCGCAGGTGTTCTGCGCGGCGGCGTCGCGCAACGCCGATGTGTACGGATTTCTGCGCAAGTGGATGCGCGACATGCGCGACTCGCAGCATGACGGCGGCTCGTTCGCAGGAGTGGCGCCGCCCGGGCTCTTCGGCGACGATGCGGAGCGCTTTGGCTGGAGCGATGCAGGGGTTATCGTGCCGTACACCATGTGGAAGCGCTACGGAGACATCGCTATCGTGGAGGAGAACTTCGCCGCCGTCGAGCGGTACATGGCGCTCACGGCGAAGAACAGGTTCGATTCGCCTGCCGCCAACGAGTACCAGTGGGGCGACTGGGTGTCGTTCGAGGCGCTTGAGTCGCACGACGGCGGCGCATTCGAGAAGGGACCGGACGGCAAGAGGCGCCCAATGGCGGATGCGCTCGTCTATTGGCATTTCCTCGGCGGATGCTACTGGCTCATGGATGCGCAGATGTGCGCGGAGATGGCCGAGGCGCTCGGCAAGGCGGAGGCCGCGGCGAGATATCGGGCGATGGCAGACGAGGCGCGCGTCTACGTGCGGCGGCGTTTTCTGGAGCCAGACGGAATGCTGCCAAGATGCCTGCGCGGAATGCAGACGCCTGCGCTTTTTGCGCTGAAGTCCGGCGTTTTGGAGAAGCCGGAGGCGGTCAAGGCGACGAAGGATGCGCTTCTGAAGAACATCCGGGAGCATGGCGACTGCCTGCAGACTGGATTCCTCGGCACGCCGCTTATCTTGGACGTGCTTACGTACGAAGTGGGGCGTCCAGACGTCGCCTACACTCTTCTTCTCCAGCGGAAGAATCCGTCTTGGCTGCACTCGGTGGAACAGGGCGCAACGACCATATGGGAGCGCTGGAACGGCTATTCGAAGGCGGAGGGGTTCCTGCGCCTGAGCATGAAGAGCTACAACCACTACGCATACGGCGCAGTATTGGAATGGATGTACGGAACGATGGCCGGCATCCAGCCCGATCCTAAATCGCCGGGCTGGCGTCATTTCGTCCTCGCGCCGAAGCCGGACAGGCGGATGGGGCATGTCAGCGCTCGGTACGATTCGCCATATGGTCGAATCGAGAGCGCATGGACGTATGCGCCGGACGGTACGCTGACGTGGCGTTTCACGGTGCCGCCGAACGCCTCAGCCACGATCCATCTTCCCGACGGCGGTACGAAGGAGTACGGTGCGGGAACCTATACGGTCAATGGCGAATGTTCCGCCGTTGAAGAAGATCAACCGGGGACGGTCTCTGGTTTTTGACCCTCCATTTTGAATGGAAGCGGGGACAGTCCCCGTTCCGAAGAAATGGATTCGGGGACAGTCCCCGTTCCGAAGGGTGGCTGATGAAGCGTGCGCCGCAGATATCGTGCGGAAAGATATTCGGAAGCAGCGAATTCGTTGCGGAATCGTTGGAATGGAAGCGGGGACAGGCCCCAATGGAAGCGAGGACAGTCCCCAGTTTGCATTCTGCCGTCCTGCCCACGCTTTGGCGAAGTCTTGCCCAAGCTTTGCACAAGTCTTGCCCAAGCTTTGGCGAA
>DGVK01000045.1 GCA_002395905.1 Verrucomicrobia bacterium UBA4286
TTGCATTTGCTTCTGGACATCACAGAAGAATCTTTGTCTCGATATTGCTGTGGAAGGGTGTGACACAGAGTGGCGAATATTTGGTATAATACATGGCGTTGATGCTGGGCGGGCAACTGTCTCGGTGTCGGCCAAATCTCAGAAAGAAGCGGAAGAGAAATCCCGTAGATGCTGGGGTGGGTAAGCCGTTTCATCCAAAATACTAGCACTATTTTATGACACAAACGGCACTATGGGTGTTTATGCCCTTATGGGCGTATTCTGCCTTGTGCATTGTGTCGGCCTGTGCTAGGGCTTTGGATGAGTGCATGGGGAGTAACAGGTACGCCCTCTTTTCATGCACTCGAATCAGCGAGCGGCGAGTGTGGCGTCGCGGAATGAGGAACTTGTCGTATGGCACAGAAGTCGCTGATTGAGGAATTGCCTAAGATACTGCGGGAAGGCAAAGAGGAGGCGAGCAGAATACTTGAACGCCTTGGCGATTCCGTCAAGGTCGCTCTTCAGACGAACGAGCTTGTGCTGCCTGCTAAGGACACCGACGGACTTTGGAAAGGGCAGGTGCCGCAGGTTTTGCCGAGCTACCACAGCGATGTATTCGGGCTCTTCGGCGAAGGGCTTTTCGAGGGGAAGCCAATGGAGAACGCTCCCTGGATCAATCGGCTTATCTACGGCGACAACCTGCTTGCGATGGCGGCGCTGTTGGCAGGGGACGAGAAGACCAGTCTGCCATCTCTGCGCGGTAAGGTAGATCTTGTCTATATAGACCCTCCGTTCGACTCTAAAGCCGACTACCGAACGAAGATACACCTGCCGGGAAGCGACATATCCCAGAAGCCAACTGTCATAGAGCAGTTCGCCTACTCTGATACTTGGAAGGACGGGACGGCCAGCTATCTGCGCATGATTTGCCCGCGCTTGATTCTGCTGCACGAATTGCTTGCAGATACAGGCAGCATTTATGTTCACCTTGATTGGCATGTAGGCCACTATGTGAAGATTCTGATGGATGAGATTTTTGGCAAGGAGAATTTCCAACGAGAAATAATATGGCGAATTGGATGGGTTTCTGGGTATAAGTCTGCCGATCAGAATTGGGTGAGAAATCACGATACGATTCTCTACTACAATAAAGGTAAGAATCATGTATTCAACAAGGAGTATTTGCCTTATCCTGAAGGATATGTGCGCCGTGATGGGAATGCGCCTAATGGGCGCGGTTTCCCAATTGAGGATACTTGGAATTGTTCGGAAGGAGATCGACTTGACTCAATTCAGATTATGAGTTTTTCGCGAGAGAAAGTAGGTTATGCAACGCAAAAATCAGAAGCGCTACTTGAGCGCATCATAAAGGCGTCGTCTAATGAAGGCGATTTGGTGCTTGATGTGTTTGCTGGCTCTGGCACTACTGCGTCGGTTGCGGAGAAATTGAAGCGCCGCTGGATTTCGGTTGACATAGGCAAGCCATCAGCGCTCATTCAGCGCAAGCGGTTTATTGACAACGGAGCGAAGCCATTCCTTTACCAGTCGGTTGGCGACTACCAAAAGGAGGTGTTTGGTGCGTCGCGGCTTTTCCGTCGCATAGGCGACTTGAGCGAGGTTGTGCTGAAGCTTTATGGCGCAGAGCCATTCCCGGCCGAGAACTGTCCGACGCGGAACGCCGGACAGTTGCGCGAATCGCGGACTCTTGTTCTGGTGGATAGTCCCAACAAGCTCACGAACGCGGCGAGCGTAAAGCGCGCGGCAGAGGCGAAGAACGCGGCATTGGGCGGAGGCTGGTCGAAGGTTGTGCTGCTCGGCTGGAATTTCGCCTGGGACATTTCGCAGGCTGCGCAGATGTACAAGGATGTAGAGGTATTGGTGATTCCGCCGGATCTGATGGACGCCTTGAAGAAGCGAGGGTTCGCCGATTTGCTTGCGGGAGGAAAGGTAAGGTTCTCGTCCTTGCAGTACTTGAGCCTTAATGATGCACATGTCGAGGAAGCGGAAGGAAGACCCGGCATGGAACGCGTCGTGGTCGAGCTCGGCAACTATGTTCTTCTGTCGCCTGACAACATTCCGCTGGACGAGAAGGACAAGGAGACGCTGTCGAGGGTGGTGAAGGAAGATCCGCTGGCGCTTATAGAGTACTGGAGTGTAGACCCCGACTACAACGGCGAGACGTTCCGTAGCATGTGGCAGGACTATCGAGAGAATACGGAGAACGACGGAGACCCGGAGCATTGCGTCAGAGTGGCCAGCATAGAGGTTCCTGTGCGGCAGACCGGTACGCGCGTTATATGCGTCAAGGCGGTTGACGTGTTCGGATTTGAAAGCATTGCGATCGTGAGGGTATGACATGGCGAAGAAGACGACAGCAATGGTAACCGGGCGGATTCCACTTGAGTTTGCCAAGGCGGTGAGCGAGGCGGCAAACGCGGCTTTTGCCGACGGCACGATGGCCGAGACGGTAACGCCCGTCACGAGGGAACTGCTAAAGTATTGGTTCGAGGAGCCATTCACCAACAGGACGTTGAACTTCCACGAGGGGCAGCGGCAGGCGATACTGAACGCGATATATCTGCACGAGGTCGTCAAGGCGGCGAATCCGGCGGAGGCGTATGACAAGATTGCGCCTGTATTGTTGGATAGAGAGGGCGGAGCTGTCGCGATGGAGCTGGCGAAAGGCAAATATACCTATCCAAAATACTGCGTCAAGATGGCGACAGGCACCGGCAAGACATGGGTGATGCATGCGCTTCTCATATGGCAGTATCTGAACGCAAGAGCCGAGAAGGGTGAGAAGAGCGGATGGTGGACGAAGAACTTCCTGTTCGTCGCGCCAGGGCTCATAGTGTACGAGCGGCTTCTTGATGCGTTCTGCGGCAAGCGCACTGAGGGCGGCGAGGCGAGAGACTTCACCACAAGCGATATAAAAAGTTGCGAGGAGCTGTTCGTCCCGCCGCAATATCGCGAGGCCGTGTATGGCTTTCTGCAGAACTCGCTCGTTCGGAAAGAGGACTTTGGCCGCAAGGTTACAGGCGACGGAACCTTGGCGGTAATGAACTGGCATGCGTTCCTCGGCGACGAGAACGATGTGATAGAGGCCTCGGAGGGATATGCCGACGAGAGAGGAATACTTGACGATCTCCTCCCGGCAAAGCCTGGGGTCGCGGCAGGCAATGCGCTTGAATCTTTGGATGCCGCCTTTCTAAGAGGCGGAAGGCTCGACTTTCTCAAGGAGCTGCCGGACCTCATGCTTGTCAATGACGAAGCGCACCATGTGCATGGCGGTGCGGGGCTAGTGGAGGATGTGAAGTGGCAGGCCGGCATAGATACGCTGGCTAAAGGTAAACGCTTCATGCAGCTCGACTTCTCGGCCACGCCATACGAGGCCACTGGCGGCGGACGAAATGCAAGGGAAGATTTCTTTCCGCATGTAATGGTCGATTACGACCTTGCAACGGCAATCCGCGAAGGCAAGGTGAAGACAATAGTGATTGACCAGCGCAAAGACCTTACGGGGCAACTGCTGACGCTGGACTACAATGCCGTAAGGGAAGGGCGGCGCGTGGTGTCGCTGAGCGACGGTCAGCGGCTTATGTTGAGGGCGGGGCTTGCGAAGCTTAGATATCTCGAAAAGGAGTTCGCCCAGATTGATGCGACCAAGAGGCCCAAGATGATGGTCGTTTGCGAAGATACTGCAGTGACGCCGTTCGTAGCGGACTTCCTGCATGACGAGGGGTTGTCTGACGATGATGTGCTGACGGTAGACAGCAACAGGCAAGGCGAGGTCAAGCCTGACGAGTGGGAACGCATTAAGGGTCGGCTCTTTTCAGTAGACAAGCACAGTAAGCCGAAGGTGATCGTTTCAGTGCTCATGCTTCGCGAGGGGTTTGATGTCAACAACATCTGCATAATCGTTCCGCTTAGAGCGTCGAATGCGCAGATTCTTCTTGAGCAGACGCTTGGGCGAGGACTTCGGCAAATGTGGCGCGAGCCTGAATACAGGGAAGTCAAGGATGAGGCCAGACGCAAACTGCTGGTCGAGCGCGTCGAGCCCAATGCCTATCTGGACTTCCTTTATATCATAGAGCACCCCGCATTCGCGGCGTTCTACGACAGGATGGTCGAGGCGGGGCTTGTCGGCACTCAGACGACTGATGAGAAGCAAGGTGGAGGAACCGACGATCTAGTAAGGTCGGAATTGAAAGAAGGCTACGAGAAGTGGGATATGTTCTGGCCGCTCATCATGCGAGAAAGCGAAGAAGTCTTGTCGTGGGGCGAGATTCCTTCCGACGGATTCGAGCCGTTCACTGCATACCCTCTTTCGCGGCTACGGACTATATTTGGCAAGCCCGGCGAGGTGTTCGTCGGCAAGGAGCTTCTGGTAAAGACTACATTCGGCGAGTATAGAGTGCATGCAAACCTGTTCAATGCGCAGAGCTACAATGAATACATTCACGGTATAGTGGATTCCATTTCGCGGCGTTTCATGCGTATGAGTGGCAAGGCTACAAGAGCATTGCCTGCGTTGCAGGTGAACTTGGCGGCAATTGCGTCCATGGTTGATTGCTTCATTCGCGAGCAGTTGTTTGGAGAACCATTCGACCCGTTTAACGGAGATGACTGGAAGGTGCTGCTGTGCCTTAATGGAACCGTGACGGAACATATTATCAAGCAGATCGCCAGGCTAGTCTATAGGATAGAGACGGGAACGATCAAGACCAAAGCCGAGGTCAAGAAGATATGGTTCTCTTCCGTTCCGGAATTCGTGGTTCGGCAAAGCTCTGCGCTTGCTTTATCGAAGACGATTTACACGCTTACTGGATACCCGAGAGTCGGCGGAGGGTTGGAGAAAGACTTCATGGAGTTTATCGACCATGATGGAGATGTAGAGAAGTTCGTCAAGATAAACGAGGCCCGACATCGTTTCGCGAGGATTGCATATCTTCGGTCAGATGGACTTCTCGGCGAATATATTCCAGACTTTCTCGTGGCAACTGCAGACACCATCTATGTTGTCGAAACGAAAGCGGAGCGGGATAAAGATGACGCGAATGTGAAGGCAAAGCGACTTGCCGCGCTTCAGATGTGCAAGACGATTAATGAATTGCCGTTAGAAGATAGGGACGATCGCAAGTGGGCATATCTGCTTTTGACAGATCGTGACTTCTATGCGTATCGCGACGCTAATGGAACGTTCAAGGATTTGAGCTCTTTTGCTGAGCTGACCGAGGCGGGCTTCAAGGGCGAGTTCCTGTTTTGATCATCAAAGCAAAACAGCTTGTCTCTATATAGTTATGGAGAAGGCGTTTGCGCGCGGTTGGCGGCGAGAGCTGGCGGGACGCCGTTGGTGGTGAGCTTGGAGCAGGCGGGAAAGCAGGCGGGGACCCCGCGAGACCCTTGAAAAACGGGCGTCGTGTCCGGGACTAAACGCAAGTTCTGGAAGTAAACGCAAGTTTATCCGATAACTTCTGGCAAATCCCTTTTCTGCAAGTCTTTCGTTTATCATTTCACCCCTTGCGCGGCGCGACGCAATATGGTATACTATGCGCCCGTTCATCCGACAAAGGAAGGTTAAACACAATGGTAAAACTCAGAATGCGTCGCACCGGTTGCACAAACCATGCGACATATCGTATCGTCGCGGCTGACGCTCGCAGCCCGCGCGACGGCAAGTTCCTCGAGATTCTCGGCTGGTACGACACGCAGATGAAGGATTCGAACTTCAAGATCGATCTGCCGCGCGTCGACTACTGGCTTTCGAAGGGCGCCAAGCCTTCGACGACGGTCGCTTCGCTCATCCGTCGCGCCAAGAACCCCGACCTCAAGCCCCATCACGCCCGCAAGGCCGCTCCCAAGGCCGAGGCCAAGAAGGAGGCCTAATCATGGGTATCAAGCTTTTGGACAAGATCAACGGCGAGCAGACTGCCGGTCTCGCGGCCAAGAACTATCCCGAGTTCAAGACGGGTGACGTGGTTCGCGTTTCAATCAAGATCAAGGAAGGCGACAAGTATCGCGTTCAGGACTTCGAGGGCAAGGTCCTTGCGGTCGACAACGGGCGCAAGAACGTCGCCGGGAACTTCACTGTGACGCGCGAGAGCTACGGCGTGCGCGTTGAGAAGCTCTTTCCGTTCAACAGCCCGGCGATCGAGAAGATCCGCGTGGTGAAGAAGACCGCCTCCTGGCGTTCCAAGCTCTACACCGAGCGCACCTTCTGCTCGCACAAGGCCGTCCGTAAGCTTGTGAAGAAGTAATCCTCCGGCGTCACAGACGCGGAGAGCGGCGGACGCCCGGCTTGATGTCGGACGTCCGTTTTCTTGAAAGACATGAAGACAAGGACTTTCATCGACCAGGTTGACGTCATCGTCCGCTCCGGAAAGGGCGGCGA
>DGVK01000160.1 GCA_002395905.1 Verrucomicrobia bacterium UBA4286
TTCTTCTTGCCATGATCAGGCCGATATCGCCTGAGCCGAGAATGAATACCTTTTTGCCGACCATATAGCCTTCGATGTTCAGGTAGCGCTGTGCCTGTCCTGCCGTGAAGACGCCTGCGGGACGCTCACCCGGGATCTCGACAGCACCGCGGTTGCGTTCATAGCAGCCTACTGCCAGGATAATGGCATCCGCTCCGATCGTGACACAGCCTTCTTCGGCATTCATGTATTCGATCGTTCTGTCGGCATGCATATGGGTGACCATGGTATTCAGTTTGATGGGGATCTCAAGCTGTCTTGCCTGATCGATGAAGCGTTCTGCATAGGCAGGACCTGAGAGCTGTTCCTTGAATGTCTGCAGTCCGAATCCGTTGTGGATGCACTGCTGCAGGATGCCGCCGGGCGCGTCGTCGCGCTCCACCACAAGCACGTCCTTCGCGCCCGCCTCCTTGGCCGCGCAAGCGGCCGCAAGTCCCGCCGGACCGGCGCCGACGACAAGCACGTCCAGAATCTCGCCGGCGCCCCTCGCCGCCGCAGGATGCGAACTGCCGCCGAGGAGCGCCTTGGGCGCGGTCTTGCGGGAGAGCAGGAACGATTCCGGCGGGAGTCCCAGCTCGGATCCCAGAATCTCGATCAGGCGGGGCGTGCAGAAGCCTCCCTGGCAGCGGCCCATGCCGCTGCGCGTACGACGCTTTATGCCGTCAAGCGTGCGCGCACCGACCCTCGCGCGTATCGCCGCGCGTATCTCGCCCTCGGTCACGCCTTCGCAACGGCATACGACGCGCCCGAACGACGGGTCGCGCTCCACCAGCTCCGCGAGCTCTACGGGCTTCATTTCGCGCGTCTTCGGCCACCAACTCACATCTTTCGAGATGAGCGCCGGGTTGCGCTTTGAAGCGCCGAGCGCCTGTGACACACGCTCTGCCATCCACACGCCTATCGCCGGCGCGGAAGTGAGACCTGGCGACTCCACGCCGACCGCGTTGAAGAAGTTCGGCGCGTCTGGAGCCTCACCCAATATGAAATCGCCTACGGTCGTCTCGTGCGCCCTGAGACCGGAGAACTCGGCTATGACTTTGCCGAGCGGCAGCCCTGGATAGGTTCTCCTTGCGCCGGCCTTGACCTTTTCAAGCCCGTCGTAGGTCGTCGCCTTGTCCTCCTTGTCGCCTATATCTTCGGCTGTCGGGCCGACGATCACCGTTCCGTCTACGGTCGGCGAAACGAGAATTCCCTTGCCCATCTTCGAAGGACACTGGAACATCGTGGCGGAGAACACTCCGTCCTCGTCACGATCGAGCATGAGGTATTCGCCGCGACGCGCCTGTATGGAATAACGCGTGTCACTGACAAGATTGTTAAGCTCGTCGGAGTGTATACCGGCGGCGTTCACCACCGCGCGCGACTCGAACACGCGGCCGTCGGCGCACGTAAGACGCCACGAGCCGTCGACGCGCTCGATCCTGCAGACCTCTGCATCGAAGAAGAACTCCGCGCCGTTGGCGGCGGCGTTCTCTGCATAGCGGAACGTAAGCTCGTAGGGACAGCATATCCCGCCCGTCGGCGCCCAGAGAGCGGCCGTGGCCTCGGGCGAGACGTTCGGTTCACGGCGGCGCAGCTCTTCCTGAGAGATGATTTCCGTCGGCACGCCGTTGGCCTCGCCTCGCGCCTTGAGGTCGGCGATCGTTGCCTCGTCTTCGGCGCCGAAGGCCAGAACAAGCGAGCCGTTGCGCCTGAAAGGAACCTTGAGTTCACGGCACACTTCCTCGAACATCCTGTTGCCAAGCACGTTGAACCTGACCTTGTTCGAGCCCGGCTTCGCGTCGAAACCGGCGTGGACGATCGCGCTGTTGGCCTTTGACGCGCCCTCGGCGACGTCGCTGCCGGCCTCCAGAACGGCCACATTAAGATTGTAGCGCGTCAGCTCTCGCGCGATCGCGCAGCCGACTACGCCAGCACCTACAACTATTGCGTCTTTTTTCATTGCCGTGTTATTGTATCAAATCGCCACCTGAAAGGCAACGCGCAAAATCAACCGAAACCTGAAGGCGGCCGGCCGGCGCCTCAGTCTAGGACGCCTTTGGACGGCGTTTCGGTATCATCCCACCACGACCCCTTGGCGGACGATATCTTCGCGATCGGCTTGGTGGTGAGCTGTTTGCCCTTCGCACCGGCGCCGCGTATGACGACAACATCCTGATCCTCCGGCCTGCCGGTCTCGCTGTTGACGCGCTTGACCTGCTCCTTCGGCAGGAAGTACTGCTGGTTGATGCGCTGGCCTTTCGCCGGTTTGAACTTGACGTAGATCGTATCGGGGCAGCCCTCCTGGAAGAAGAGCAGCTTCGATCTGGGCTTCTCCGGCGCAAGGCGGTACTCCTTGTTGCGGATAAGACCGCCGAATCTGAAGCGCTTGATGTAGCTGAAGCCGTAGCCGCCCTCTTCGTAGACGCATGTGAAGTCGCGCGACTCGCGGTCCTTCTCCTGGTCGTAGCGAAGGATATGCAGGAGGTCCTTGTCGACGAATATCTTGTCCTCGGGCTGAACCTTCTTGAAGCGGCCGTCCTTCCAGATCAGTATAAGCTCGTCGAGCGACGAGCACTTGAAGAGCTCGTCGCCGCCCCTCAGCCCCGAGCCGATGTAGTGGTTCTCCCTGTCCCACTTTATCGTGAGCTCGCTCGCCGTGATCGCCTTCACATCCACCTGTTTGAAGGCCGCCTTGGCGATCTTCGTGCAGCGAGGATACTTCTTCTGATACTCCTTTATAAGGCCCTTGAGATACTTCACGACGAACGCCTTGAGATGCACAAGGTTGTCGCCGACGAGCTTCTCCTCCTTCTTGACCGCCTCGATCTCCTGGCGGTTCTTGTCGATATCGAACTGCGAGATGCGGCGTATCTGGAGCTTGAGAAGGCGCTCCACGTCCTCGGGCGTCACGTCGCGCCTGAGCTCGGCCCTGAACGGCTTAAACCCTTCCATCACGGTCTTCTGCACACCCTCGTAGGTCTTTTCCTTCTCGATGCGCTTGTAGATGCGCTCCTCGATGAAGATGCGGTCGAGTGTGCGCGCGTGGAAGAGGTCGTCCAGTTCGCCGAGACGTATCTCCAGCTCACGCTTCGTAAGCGCCATAAGCCGGTCCACGTTCTTGCGGAGGATGTCCGTGACGGACATAAGCCGCGGCCTGCCGTCGTCGAGTACTATCGGGCGCGACGCTATCGATTTCTCGCAGTTCGTGAACGCGTATAGCGCGGTCATCGTCTTCTCCTGGCTCGCGCCCGCCTGCAGTTCGAGTTCGATTCGCACCGATTCGCTGGTGAGGTCGTGTATCTTCCTCACCTGCACCTTCTTCTTCTTGATCGCGTCTTCAATCGACACCGACAGGCTGTCGGTCGTCTCGCCCCATGGGAGCTCGGTTATGACGAGCTTAGACCTGTCCTCGGGCTCGATCTTCGCGCGCACTTTCACCTTGCCCAGGCCGTCCTGATACTCCGAGACGTCCATGATGCCGCCGAGCTGGAAGTCGGGATACAGCTCGAACGGCTTCTTCTGCAGAAGGCATATCTCGGCCTCCAGCAGTTCGATGAAGTTGTGCGGCAGGATGGCGGTCGAAAGACCTACCGCAATACCGTCCGCGCCCATCATGAGGAGAAGAGGTATCTTCGCCGGCAGATACACCGGCTCTTCCTTGCGGCCGTCGTAGTTGGGAACGAAGACAGTGGTCTTTTTGTTGAAGACCTCCTTGCGCGCGAGCTCCGTAAGGCGGCACTCGATATACCTCGTCGCGGCGTGGGGCATCCCGGTGTAGAGCGAACCGTAGTTTCCCTGCCCGTCGATAAGATACCCCTTGCCCTCGCCCCAAAGCTTGTTGGCGAGAACGACTATCGCGTCGCCGATAGACGCATCGCCGTGTGGATGATACTGCATCGCGTGACCTACGATGTTCGCGACCTTCGTATAGCGGCCGTCGTCCTTCTCCCAGAGCGAGTGCATGATGCGGCGCTGCACCGGCTTCAAACCGTCCTCCACGGCGGGAATCGCGCGCGAGCATATTACATACGCCGAATACTGGCGGAAGTTGTAGTCGTACAGGTCTCGCATCGGCCCGGTTCCTGTGAGTCCGGCCTTCGGCGCCGTCGGCGTTGTCTGCGCCGCCGACTTCGTGTTTACGGCTGGTTTCGCCGGCTTGGCGGCAGGCGCCTTCGTTTCATTTCCGTCAAGGCCGAAAAGCCCCAGATCATCGAAAAGGCTTGGCGGCTCCGCGTCGTTCTTCTTGTCCTTTGCCATCTTTCCTGTCAAGATCCTGTTTACTTTACTGCTGCGCCTTTGCTATCCGCGCGACTATGCGGCTTGCGCCCAGATTCTTGAGCCCCAGCGCCAGCAGCAGCTTGCCGAAGAGGTGGCGCGACTCTGCGCGCACCTCGCGAACCTCGATCCCCTCCGCACGGCACAGCTCGTGGAAGTCCTTGAGCGTCACGCAGTGGATGTTCGGCGTGTCATACCACTTGAACGGCAGAGCCTTGGAAACCGGCAGCCGCCCGGTGAAGCCTAGCGTGAGGCGTATCCTGTACGCCGCGAAGTTCGGGAACGACACTATCGCCTCGTCGGCGATCCTGAGCGCCTCGTGCAGAAGTCCGCGAGGATTCTTCACCTCCTGCAGCGTGTCGGAGCACACCGCCACGTCGTAATGCCGGTCTGGTATGAGAGAAAGGCCCTCGTCGGCGTCCTCCCATAAACAGTCGTGGCCGTCGGCGACGACCTCGCTGAAGCGGTCGATGTCGATGTCGACGCCGTCGCCCTGCACGTTCTTGACCTCCCTCAGCACATTGAGAAGCGTTCCGTCGCCGCAGCCTATATCGATGACGCGCGCGTTGCGCCGCACCATGTCCACAACGTTGCGGTAGAGCCGTTTCTGCCACTTCATCACCTTGGTCTCGCGGTCGGCAAGAAAGCCGCCCAAGAGAGGGGAGAGGTCTGATATGTCTGTGAGGAACGAATCGTGGCCGGTCCCTGCTTCAAGGTGGCAGTAGGTCACGCGCTTGTTGTTCCTGAGCAGAGCCTCTACTATGTCGCGAGACTGCCACTCGGCGAAAAGTATGTCGCGCTCGTACGAGACGACAAGACACTTGGCCTTCACCCTGGCGCATGCAGAGTCAAGTCCGCCGTAGCGCTCGCCCGCGTCGAAGAGATCCATTGACCGCGTGATGTGCAGATAGCTGTTTGCATCGAACCGCCGGAGAAACTTCTTCCCGTGATGGTCGAGGTAGCTCTCTATCTGGAAATACGTCTTGAACTCGCGGTCCCGCTTCGCCTTTTCCTCGGGCGGAGCGTCCACGAAGTTCTGCTGGAGTCTGCGGTGGAACTTCTCTTCGAGGAGTTCGCGCGACAGATACGTTATGTGCGCCAGCTGACGCGCCTCGGCGAGACCGTGCTTTGGACCGAGCCCGTCGCCTCTGTCGTAGTAGTCGCCCCCGTTCCACTCGGGGTCCTCGGTTATGCCGGCGCGGCCGACGACGTCGAACGCCAGCGCCTGCGTGTTTAGACTCGCGCTCGTCGCGATGAGCGCTGCGCGGTCCATCTCGTCCGGACAGCGCGTGACCCAGTCCATCACCTGTATGCCGCCGTAGCTGCCGCCGATGAGCGCCGCGAGATGCTTCACGCCGAGCTGCCTGAGGAGCATCCTGTATACGTCCACGGCGTCGCTCATCGTATATTGCGGGAAGCTCGATCCGTAAGGCCGGCCGGTATCTGGATTTATCGACCCGGGCCCCGTCGTCCCGCTGCAGCCGCCAAGCACGTTCGCGCAGATGACGTGGAACCTGTTCGTGTCGATTCCTCTTCCAGGACCGACCATGTTCTCCCACCAGCCGCTCGGCTTCTCCTCGCCCGGGCGTATCCCGGCGACGTGGGCGTCGCCCGTAAGCGCGTGGCAGATGAAGATGACATTGTCGTCGCGCATCGGCGCGCCGCATTCCTCGTAGCGCACATCGATACGCTTGAGCACGCCGCCCGTCTCAAGCCTGTAGCCTCCCTCGGGCAGATCGAGGGACAGCGTCTTCGGTTCAACTATGCCGACACCGTCGCCCATGCGTCATACGCCCTTTCTGTCGCACAGGGCCGAGACGAACAGCGCCTTGATGGTGTGCATGCGGTTCTCGCTCTCGTCGAACACCCTGGAATACTTGGACTCGAAGACTTCGTCCGTCACTTCGAGCGCGCCGGAAGTCTTCGTCACTTCTGTGTTGAAGTCGTGGAACGCGGGAAGGCAGTGGAGGAACATGAGCTTCCCGTCGATATTGCCTGTCGCACGCATGAGGTCCATGTTTATCTGGTACGGGCGCAGCATCTTGATGCGCTCGGCGGTCTTGGCCTCCTCACCCATCGACACCCATACATCGGTGTAGAGGACGTTAGCGCCCTTCACGCCTTTGACAGGATCGTCGAATACGCGTATATCCACACCGTTTCGTTTCGCGACCTCCTCGGCCTCCGCCAGGACCGCCTCGTCGGGCCAGAGCTCCTTCGGAGTGCAGCATATATACCTCACACCCGCCTTGGCGCAGCCCATCATGAGCGAGTTCGCGACGTTGTTCCTTCCGTCGCCGACATAAGCCACGGTGCAGTCCTTCAAATCGCCGAAGGTCTCCTTTATCGTAAGCAGGTCGGCGAGTATCTGCGTCGGATGGTAGTCGTCTGTCAAGCCGTTCCATACCGGGACTCCCGAGAATTCGGCCAGCTCCTCGCACGTCTTCTGCAGGAACCCGCGGAAGAGTATGCCGTCGTATATGCGCCCCAGCACGCGCGCCGTGTCCTTGACGCTCTCCTTTTTGCCGAAATGTATGTCGGGCCGCGTGAGATACTCCGCGCCGCCCCCTTCGTCGCGCGCGGCGATTATGGAAGAGTTGCGCGTTCTGGTGGAGCTCTTTTCGAAGATGAGCGCGATGTTCTTCCTGTGCAGAAGGTCGCCGCGCACGCCGGCCCTGCGCCGCGCCTTCAGCTGCGCGGCGAGGTCCACAAGATTCAGCATCTCTTCATCGGTGAAGGACGCAAGCCTCATCAGCGAGCGCCCTTTCAAGCTGTCCATCCATGTAAGCATTTCTGTTTCTCTCCCTTTGTTCGGGGATATTATATCATATTCGCGTGCGGCGCGGCGGCACGAACGGCTTTATGGTATAATATTCTCCAAGAATGAAACCGACGACAATACCGCGCACAAACGCACTGAGAACGCTCGACGCCGCGAAAATCCCCTACGAGGCCGCGTGCTACGACTTTGTCGAGCACGGCGGCACGGCGCAGGCCGCCGCCGCTCTCGGGCTCGACCACCACGCGACGATAAAGACCATAATCCTCGAAGACGAAACAAAGAAGCCGTTCGTATGCCTCATGCACGGCGACTGCGAAATCTCGACCAAGAATCTCGCCCGAGCGAGAGGATGCAAAACCGTCGCGCCATGCTCGCCCGCCACCGCCGACAGGCACTCTGGCTATCATGTCGGCGGAACATCCCCCTTCGGCACGCGCCGCCGCATGACGGTATACGTCCAGCGGACCATCTACGACCTGCCGCGAATCCACATCAACGCCGGACACCGCGGCATTCTGGTCACGATGGATCCTGCGGATATCGACAAAGCTCTGCCCGGTCTCGTCGAACGCGTCGACGCCATGCAATGACATGCGGCCTGGATGCGCGACGTGCAGGGCGTCAGGGCCCGTCGACGCGCGCGCCCTTCACAGGATCGTACTCCGAGCGGATCGGGCCGCGAACGGTAGGCACCACGCCCGAAAAAGCGAATGAGGCCCGGTACGGCTCCACTTCGTACGTGGCGAACCCGGGACTCGTGGGCTTTACGCCGAGAATGCAGCGGGTTATGATGTTCAGAGGAGCCGTCGCCCAGGCATGGTTCCAGTCCTGGTTGGGCTTCGCTTCAAGGCTCCACGCTTCGGTCGTTATCGTCGAACCCTGCTCCATCATGCCGAGCCACGAACGGTTCGATCGCGACGTCATGAGCCTTATGGCATCCTCGCCGCGACCGCCCGCGAAGAGCGCCTCAAGCAGATACTGCGCGAAGTAGACGCTGCACGCCATTCCCTTCGCCGCCAGGAAATCCGCGACATGCGCGGCGCGTTCGCGCGGCACGAGACCGAATGCCAGCGCCGCCGCGTTCGCATGAAGGGACGTGTGATCCGCACCCTCGCCGTCGGCGTAAAGACCTGTCTCCGGCCTGTACAGCACCCGGTCGAACGACGCCTTCACCTTCCTGGCGCGAGCATCGAACATCGCCGCATCGTCCGCATGTCCAAGCGCGTCGGCTATGTCGCGCATCTCCCTGAGGTTGCGGTAATGGAAGGCGTTGACAACCGCGTTCACCGGCTTGAAAACAAACCCGTCGCGCTCGCCGACGGGCCAATCCACTATATCGCCCTGGTCGGCGCGCGAATGATCGGGGAACGAGACTAGCAGGCCGTCCCCGCGCGCCAGACCCAGGAGGAGCTTTTCGTCTCTGAGAAGCGAATAGTGCCTTGCGATGAGGTTTGTCGACCCGGAGTACATCCAATCGGTCCACGCCATCATGATCATGTGCTGCGCCCACTCGGTAGGCCACGTCGGATGGGCGACAAGATGCTCGAACGTGCGGCGCGCCATCTCGAAATCGGCGTCGATGGAATAATGCCCGAGCTGGTTCAAGTATGCGTCGGCCTCATAGGGGATGCGCTCGCGGTCGCCGTCGACATACACACCGGCGAAACTCGTCGCCCATACAGAATACTTGCAAAAGCCGTATACCTTCGAGAGCGCTTCATCGCCGCATTCGAACGACGACGCCGTCATGTCGATCGGCCAGTGGAGGGCGAGCCTCCGCGCTTTCGCAGCGCCCACGCCTGCGGCGGCGACGCTCCGAGCCCCCACCTCGACATAGCGAAACGGCATGACGACGCCGAACTCCGCAGGCACGGCGACCGCGCGAGAACGCCTGTTCACGCCTGCCGTGTTTCTCCTGTCCGCGACGAGCGGCACGCGCTCGAAGCCCGTGCCGCAGGAGACGAACGCGACCTCTGCCGCACGGATCGCGCCTCCAGGCCTCATGTCGATCATTCCGTCCGCGCCGAGCTTCTCCCCGAGGCGCACGGTGTATTCACCAGCAGGCAGATCCAGCTCGGCCCATCCGAAAGCGGCGCGACCGAAGTCGACGAGCAGTCTGCCGTCCGGGAAGACCTGTTCGCACGCGGCGCTCTGCGTGTCCGCCACGACTTCGGCGCGGGACGGCGCGCCGCGCGCCGCGAGCGACGCCGCCGCGAAAGCCAGCGGCAGAACCGCTGCAACGCGGCGAATCCACATCATCGGCATGCGCGACTGCTTCATCATGCGGATGCTTCCGCTACAAGCGGCGCTCGACGATCTTTGCGACAGGTTCGCCGACGGAGATTCTCGGCGCCTTCGCGAGGAGGCAGTCCTCCGCCGCCTTGCACCACAAGCCTCCGTTTGCCGAGCATATGCGGTCCAGTTCGGCGTAGAGCGGATCGATCTTGCCCTTCTCGGCGAAATCGTCGATCGCTACCATCGGCAGATCGAGGTGGGTGTAGACGAGGCGTTTTCCGCCGGGCACGACCGGAAGATCGATGGTCGCCTGCGCCGCCGAGGGGAGGCCGCCGACGTGCGTGATCATGACCTCGGGGTGCAGATATCCCTTTCCTATCCAGTCCACCGAGTCGGACATATCCTTCACATCGCCGCCCGAATTCGCGACGATATGGTGGTTCATGTAATGAATGTTGTAAAAGTTGAACGGCGCGGACAGTTTCTGGTCGGTCGGGCCTGCAAAGAAGTTGAGGCAGCCGCCGAACGCCAGAAGGTCCGAGCACTGCGTGATTAGAGCGGGCACCGCGGCAAAAAGGAAGATGTCGTCGTATCCGCCGCCGGTGGACGTTGGGTTCGAAGGGTCGTAGCCTTCGTCGCTGTTCATAGCCTTCAGAAAAGCGACCGGATCGGCGATGCCTTTCGTGTTGACGAAATGGACATCTACCCCGTTCACCTTCCCGTCGGCGCGGCCGTCGGCGAATGAGAGGCCGAACATGCGCGCCGCGCGGGAGAGGCGCGCGTCGTCGATATCCGTCACCACAAGGCGGCGCGGTCGCTTCTCGGGCGAGTGGCAGGCTATGTCGATGCACCCGAGCCCCATCGCGCCGCACCCCGCCATGAGCAGCATCGTGCCGCCCGCCTCCACCCCCATCTCATGGACGTGCGAACCGAAAGGATGGTGGTAGTTGGTCCTGAAAGCCGAGACGATGCAGCTTATGGGTTCGGCAAGCGAGCACTTGAAGTAGGCGTCGCCCTCGTATGGAAGAAGGCATCCCATCTCCATTATTATGGAAGGCAGGTAGACGTGAGTCGTCTCGCCGCCTACCGAGTGCCACGCGTATCCCATGGTTTCAAGTTCGTGGCCGGGGATGTTGAAGGCGGGCTGGATGCACACGCGCTGGCCGACGCTGAACTGCGAGGCCCACTTCGGCCCAACCTCGCGCACGACGCCCGAGACTTCGTGACCGAACATGATCGGATTCACCGCTATATCCTTCGGCACGCGCTTGTGCCCCGTGCCGAGCGCCACCGCCTTGTAGTCGCTGAGGCAGATGGTGTTTGTGACGATCTCGACGACGACGCCGTCTTCGCCCGCGCCCTCCAGCTCTACATCCTCCAGCCTGGCGTCTTTCGCGCCGTACAGCCTCCATGCTTTTGCGTTCATAGTTTTCTTCTCCTGTGTTGGTTGAATTTTTCGCGTGTATTGTACCCCATTCGCGGCAAAAGGTAAACAACAAATTTTCACCGCCGGTTTGCAAGATTCAGCCTAGCGGCGGGATTTGAAGAAATCCTTGAGAACCGCCAGGCAGGGTTCTTCCATGACGCCTGCGACGATCGCAGGATGATGGTTCATGCCCGGATGACGGAAGATGTCGAAAACCGTCGAGCCGCCGCGCTTGGGATCGCTCGCGCCCCACACGACCGCGTCGAGGCGGCCCAGCGCGATCGCCCCGGCGCACATGGGGCACGGCTCTTTCGTCACATAAAGCCTGCATCCCGAAAGCCGCCAGTTGCCCTTTGCCGCGAACGCCTGCGAAAGCGCCAGCATCTCCGCGTGGGCCGTGGCGTCCACGAGCCCTTCGGTCTGGTTGTGGGCGCGGCCGAGTATGCGGCACTCCGCCGGCATGTCGACGCCTCCTTCGGGAATTTCCACGATCACGCATCCCGTCGGCACCTCGCCGTCGGCCGCGGCCTTCTCGGCCTCGCGCAGGGCCATCGCCATGAAATGCCTGTCTATCTCGTCCTGCGTCATCGTCAATACATCTTTTCGTATTCGCCCTTCGCGACGCGCTTCAATGTGTGAAAGCCGGCCCGCTTCGCACGGTAGTGGAGATCGGTCCTTGAATGCGTGAGCCCCGGCGGACACATGACTCTGAACACCTCGGCGTGGCAGTAGGGGCATCTTTCAAGACGGGCCTCGCTTAAAGACTGTGTTATCTCGAAACCGCCCCGGCACTTCTCGCACCCCTTCTCGGGCGTCTTCGCCTCATATACGTAGAGCGGCATCAGCGAGCCTCCCCTTTTACGAGATGACGTATCGCGTCGGCATACGACTCGAACCCGCGCCCTTTGAAGGTCGCCTCCGCCGCCATCGAAACGTATGAGAGGTGACGGAACCCTTCGCGCTGCGAAGGGTCTGACAGATGCACCTCGACCGTCCGCACGCCTGCCGCCTTTATCGCGTCGAGGATCGCGACGGACGTGTGGGTGTAGGCCGCGGCGTTAAGCACGATCGCGTCGTATTCACCACGCGCCTGCTGTATCCATGTGACGAGTTCGCCCTCGTGGTTTGACTGCCGCACGTCGGCGCTCGCGCCGGCCGCTTTCGCCGTCTCGCGCACGAACGCCTCCAGCTCGGCGTATGTGCGGCTGCCGTATATCGCGGGTTCGCGCACGCCGAGCATGTTGAGATTTGGTCCGTTTAATACAAGTATCTTCATAAGTCATATGTCCAGTGAGAAGCCGTAGCACCTGCCGCCGTTGCCGGCCGCGGCGAGAACCTTGCGCATCTTCGCCTTGGCGGTCCGCGATTTCGCGATGGCGAAAAGGAATCCGCCGCCGCCCGCCCCTGCGAGCGACACGGCCTCGGTCCACGGAGCAATACGGGCGATTATGCTCTCGACCTGCGCATTTGTGCTCCCAGGGTCGAGAGCCTTCTTGTTCATCCAATAGGCGTTGACGCACGCCGCGAACGCACGCCAGTCGCCGTTCGCCACCGCGCGGAAGCACGCCGCCGCGTCGCGCTTCAGCGCCGCGACTGTAGCGTGGGCGATGCCGTCGGGGTTCTCACGATAGAACGTGAGCACCCCGCGCAGAACGTCGCGCGCCATGCGCTTCTGTCCCGTGAAGTACAGGACGCCTCTTTCCTCTAGAAAAGCCGCGAACGCGCGCTCGGCCTTGCGCGGCAGACGGCGCACGCGGAACTTCTGCGCCGCGCCGGGCGCCGTGGAAACTAGCTTCACCCCCGGATAGAGCGCGCCCATCTGGTCCTGCCAGCCGCCGCCCGTCTTCATCTCCTGCTCAAGGCGCAGCGTCGCGAGAGCCACCGTGTCGGGATCGTGCGGGCGGCCGGCTGTCTTGAGCAGAGCCTGCACGAGCGCCGCGCCGAGAATGGAGCTTGTGCCCATGCCGCTCCCCTTGGGCACATCTGCGAATATCCTTATCGAAAGACCGCCCTGCGAGAACGAGTAGCCTGTGACCGCGAGAGCGCTCTTCACGAGCGCGCACCAGTCGTGTGGATCCTTCTCGCCGTATATCTCGTCGCGGCGCGTAAGGACGCCGCGCCTGCCGAGGTCCACGCTTTCAACGCGAACTTCGCGCGCGCCGGTGCGCGAGACCTCTGCGACGACAGGCCGCAGCCCTTCAAGCTTCACCGCCGCGTTCATCACGCAGCCGCCTTTTTCGTTGCATATCGGCGGCGTGTCGCTCCATCCTCCCGCGAGATCTATCCGCAGAGGGAATGTAACGCGAACAGCCGACCTTATCGAAAGGAGGCGCGGATAGTCGACGCGTTTCATCTTCTCGCCGAGTCCGTGCCGCTCCCAGAGACCGTCGGTCTTGAAGTTGTCGTCGATTCTGTATTTGAGGTCGTACCAATCGTCTCTGCCGAGAGGGATGCATGTAAAGCACTCGCCGCGTTTAAGCGAAAGGCGGTCGAAGCGTCCGGGCGGGACGTTGGTCACGATGTTGTCGCCTGCCAGGTCGAGCCTGCACGACGCGCAGTCGACATAAGTCCCGCCGTCGCCGAGTCTCGCGAGGAGTTCACGTGACGATCCTATGTGGAAGAAGCCGCACCGCCCGACCACATTGACGTTGAACCGCGCAAAGCCCTCAAGCAGCAGTTTCGGGAACTCTTCGTATATGTCGCCCGCGACAGGAAGCTTCTTCATCTTTTCGGCCGTCGGCAGGTCGATGAACATTATTCCCGTGTCGATGAGGTGGCGGCCCCTGGACACCTGCGGTTTCTGCAGGAAGCCTTCGACGCGCTCAAGCCGCGCCGCGCCGCGGGCCGTTGAGCCGCCGCCGGCCAGATACACTCCGTGCCGACGCGCCTCTTCGGGTCCGTCGGGATACGCGACGCCCGTCACGCCGGGCGCCGAGAAATCGGCCGCGCCGAAATCGAAGTCGAGAAGCACGTCGCCCGAGCATACGAGCAGGCCGCCCTTCTCCGGCAGACGGAGGCGTTCCATCGTCTCTACGATATGCTCGAACATGCTGCGGCCGTCACGCATCGGGACGAACGCCTTGCCCATCGCGGCATAGGCCGGGGTGCGCCGCGCGTCGCCGCCCGAATGGCATACAAGCACTTTCCCCGAAAGAGCGCCGAGCCGCCTCAACGCGTTTACCGTCGCGCCGAGCGAGCCTGCGCGCCTGCCGCCCGGATCGGCGATCACTTTGACACGCCGGTCGCCGCGCGTCTGCGCGCGGTAGCCGCGGGCCTGCGCCTCGTTTGCCGCCGTTATAACTATGGTGTCGAACATTGCCGCAAATCCTTTCACCGCCGCTCGCGGGTTCTGCTACTCGACCTCGCCGGCGGCCGGCGCGCCCCACATGAGAAGAAGCACCGCCCCGCCTATGACCGACGCCGCCAGCACCGTCGCATACGCGAAACTCCAGCCCCAGCGCTGGACTACATAGCCGAAGCCGATTCCCGAAAGGATTGTCGACGCATACGAGAATATCCCGACGAACCCGCCTGCCACGCCTGCCGCGCGCGGCGTCGCCTGCTGTGTTGTCGCCACGCCGAGCAGCGCCTGCGGACCGTAAATGAAGAATCCGACCATCATGAACGGCGCGAGCTTGAACGCGACAGGCGCGGACGCAGGGACGAGCCAGAACGCTGCGAGCGAAACCGCCGCGCCGGCCATGCAAACGACGCTCGTGCGGTGGGCGCGGCTGCCGAAGAAACGGTCTGTCGCCCAGCCCGCGGCAACCATTCCGAGATTGCCGCCGAGGATCTCGAAGACGAAGAGGAGCGACGTCGCGGCGGCGAGCGAGAGCCCCTTCGTCTCCATGAGAAGGACTATCCCCCAGTCGAGCGCAGCGAAGCGCACCGTGTAGACGAAGAAGTCTGCCACCGCGATTATCCATACGTTGGGGTTGCGGAAGACATGCCGCGAGACATACGATTTGTAGTCCGCCCCGTCGTCCGCCTGCTTTTTCGCTGGCGCGCCGCCGCCGGGCGCCGCGACCGGTTCGAGGCCGACTGCGGAAGGATCGTCCTTGAAGAGCGCCAGCACCGCCACGCCGCCTGCCGCGGCAATCGCCGCAGGGACAATGAAGCAGAGCCGCCACGAGTGGAACGAGGGTATGAGGAACCAGCCGCACAGCGCGAAAATCGCGCCCGCGCCGACCGAGTGGGAGAGATTCCATATTGACTGCTTGGTGGAAAGCTCTTCCGGCGGGAACCATTTCGGGAGAGTCTTTATGCATGGCCCGACGCCCATCCCCTGAAAGTACTGGTTCACAATCCATACAAGCCCCATCGTCCAGACGAGCGAGGTCGCAGCCGCCGCGCCCTCCGACACCGCAGGCGCGGCGCCGCCCATGACGAGGAAGTCGCTGAAACCGAAAACCATGTTCACCGCCGAGCAGATGAAGAGCCCTGCGGCCATCACCTTTCGTGCGGAGTTGCGGTCGGCGACGATTCCGTTAAGGAAGCGCCCTGTGCCGTAAACTATGCCGCCCGCAGTAAGGAACGCACCCAGCTGGACCTTGGAGACGCCGATCTCGCCAAGCAAAGGCATCGCTATCGAAAGGTTCTTGCGGATTATGTAGTAAAGGGCATAACCGCCCATAGTGACCAGCAGAGTCTCCCACTGCCACCACTTCATCGACTTTGTAGTACGCGACATGTCTTGCATCCTTGTTTGACGTAATTATACCAAATTCCGCCGCGTTATGCAGAGGCGCTGCGGCCTGGGGTGCGCAAAAATTTCCATCCATGATGCGCCATCGAGAGGGCCGCGATTGCCGGGAGGCCTGCGCTTTCCCGAACAGCAGGGCCGATGCCGCCATCATTCCATCGCTTTCGCAATTATAGTGATTTTGCCCCCGGGGGGCGGGATCGAAATACCCCCGGGGGTTGAA
>DGVK01000124.1 GCA_002395905.1 Verrucomicrobia bacterium UBA4286
CGACTGGAGGGGTGTCCGAGTGGTCGATGGTGCAACCTTGGAAAGGTTGTGTGGGCGCAAGTCCACCGGGGGTTCGAATCCCCCCCCCTCCGCCAGGTGCTTTCGCTTGATTTTATTGGGCGAAAGTGATTTTTCTACGCGCCATGTGACGGGACTATGTCGACGAGGCGCAGTTCGACGTGGCGCTCCATGTAGTCGTTCGCCTCGATTGTGAATATGATGTCATACGCCGCGGCGGAATGTGCGCGCAGTTCTTCAACTCGGTCGCCGCGGTTCCACCAGATCGCTTTGGGTATCGATCGGTCGCGAAACGTCGCGACAAGGTGGCGGCCTTCCGCGCCAAGCGGCCGCACCTCGGCGAACCTGACGCCCCTTATACCGAACAACGGTTCGGGGTTGGCCTCGCCGCACGGCTCGATCTTCTGCACCCAGTCGGCGAGTTCCAGCGTTAGATCGGCCCCGCTCACCCATGCGTCAAGCCGCGAAACGCCCTTCACGTCCGGCGCGATGCCCACGGCCTGCGCCGCACACGCGGCGGCGAAGAGGTCCCTGAATCTGTCGATCATGCCGCTCTTGACGGAAAACCCTCCCGCTGCGGCATGTCCGCCGAAACGATCCAGCGCCTCGGCGGACGCCACGAACGCATCGCGCACGTTGTACCCCTCTGGCGCGCGCGCCGAACCGTGTCCGCCGACAACGACGCAGACGGGGACGGGACCAGGCCCGTCGGCGCTCGCGCCTATGCGTTCGAGTATTCGCGCGGCGACAATCCCGGCCACACCCTGATGTCCTTCCGGCAGGTCGATAACCTGCGCCGGAGCGCCCGGAACAACCCTTTCGAGCGCGGCGTCGAGCATGGCCTGCTCGATCGACTTGCGCTCGGCATTCCTCACATCCACGCGCCGCGCCAGTTCGCGCGCCTCCTCGCGGTCGGTCGACACGATGAGCTCCAGCGCCTCCATTCCGCTCGCAAGACGCCCGGCGGCGTTGATCCGCGGCCCTATCAGAAAACCAAAGTCCTTTGTCGTGAGGCACGGCGCGGCAGAGCGCGACGCACGGTCGAAAAGCTCCCTCAGACCGAGCGGCGCAATCGAGCGGAAGCGTTTCAGCGCCTCTGAAACAAGAATCCGGTTCTGCCCGACAAGCGGCATTACATCCGTGACCGTCGCCAGGCCCGCAAGCACCAGCAGCGGACCTCCTATCGGAGAACTGAAGCAGGCGCCTTTCTCCTTGGCGAGATTGACGAGCGCGTTCGCCAGCAGAAAGGCTACGCCTGCGCCGCAAAGTCCGGCGAGCCGCTCTGACGAGGCGACCTTCGGGTTCACCAGCGCATCAGCCGCCGGCAGCTCATCACCGGGAAGGTGGTGATCGGTTACAACGACCGCGACACCCTTCTCCTTCAGCAAGGCGACTTCGCGGACGGAGTTGATTCCGTTGTCGACCGTCACGACGAGTTTAACATCGGGATTCTCCGTCAGCATCCGAGCAACGCTCGCGGCGTTCATCCCGTATCCCTCCGTGAGGCGCTCCGGCAGGAACGGGCACGGCGCGACGCCTGATTTCGAAACCGCATCTATTGCCCTGAGGAGGATCGCCGTCGCGCAGACACCGTCGCAGTCGTAGTCGCCGAGCACGACGATCTTGTCTCCCCGCACGGCGAAGTCCAGAATCACCTCAGCCGCCTTTTCCACGCCGGGAAGCTCGCACGGCGGGGCGAGAGCGGCAATGGACGGCGCGAAATACGCCCCGACATCGTCCTCGCCTATCCCGCGGGCCGCAAGGAGACGCGCCACGATCGGCGCATATCCTGCGGCTGCAAGGGAGGACTCGAGCGCAGCGGGAGCCTCACGCTCGGTCCATATTCTCAGAGTTTTACCTCGTGGCACCAGCCATGGGTGTCGTCGAGAACGCCGTACTGGATTCCCTGCACGGTGTCGAACAGTTTCTGGAGATGGGGCCCGACGGCGTCCGGCTCTGAAATCTTTATCACCTCTTCGCCGCGCGTTATCTCCCAGACAGGCGTGACGACGACGGCCGTTCCGCACGCCGCGACCTCGGCGAACGTTTTGATCTCGTCATACGGCACGGGACGCGTCTCTACCTTCCAGCCGAGATCCGCCGCGCACTGGCGAAGCGACATGTTGGTGACCGACGGCAGCACAGAGTGGCTGTCGGGCGTGACGTACGTCCCGTCTGGCTTGATGCCGAGGAAGTTGGACGTCGAGAACTCTTCTACATAAGTGTGGGTCTTCGCGTCGAGATAAAGCTCCACCGGCCAGCCGTCATGCTTGGCCTTTTCATGGGCGAAGAGCGAGGCGGCATAGTTGCCGCCGACCTTCACATCGCCCATTCCGTGCGGCGCGGCACGGTCCCAGTTGTCGAGGATCACGGCGCGGACAGGCTTGAGCCCGCCTTTGTAGTAAGCGCCGACGGGCATGACCATGATCATGAAGGTGTATTCCTTCGCGGGCGCGACGCCGATCTGCGGGCCGGTCCCGATGAGAAGCGGCCTGAGGTAGAGCGAACCGCCGGTTCCATAAGGCGGGACGAACTCCTCGTTCGCGGCGACGACCTTGTCGCACGCATCGATGAACATCTCCTCGGGGACGGGCGGCATTACGCAGCGCACCGCAGTGCGATACATTCTCTTCGCGTTCTCGTCCGGACGGAATATCACAATCTTTCCGCTTTTCTGGCGGAAGGCCTTCATCCCCTCGAAGCACTCCTGCCCGTAATGAAGGCACGACGCTCCGATGTGCATGGTTATATACGGGTCTTTGACGAACTCCGCCTTGCCCCATGCGCCGTCTTTCCACGTGTAGCGGATGTGACAGTTCACATCCGAGAAACCGAAGCCGAGCTTCGACCACTCTATATCAGTCCTTGGCATTGTTTTTCATCCTTTTGAAATTGACGGTGTATATTATACCACATCTCAACCGCCCGCGCATCAACGGCCGTCGGCATCGCATCCCGGCCATATGATCCTCATGCGGTCTACATCCGGCATCCACGCCTCGTCGTTGAAGAGGCGAACCGAATGGATGCCGGCCGAAAGCCGCACAACCACACCCGCAGTCATAATTCTGTCGCCGCCTTTCACGGCAACGCAGCGGGGCTCGCCGCCGTCGATCGACAGGAAAAACGACCTGTCTTCTTTTGACAGACAGTCGAACAAAAGCCTGTATGCACCGGCGACATCGACCTTCACATCGCGCCAGATGAGATCGTTCGTCGCGCGGTTGCCCAGACAGCGCACAATCACGCCGCCGGATGCGTCCTCGCACTGCCCCGGGAATGCAGTCCCGGCCTGCGCCGCATCGCGCAACTCCTGATAGTCGGAGAGATACGCGCACTCCGCCTCGTAGACTGTGCGCAACGCGCGGCGCGGCGCATCGAAACGGTAGAACTTCGCGCCGTGCGGCGCAACCTTGACGGAAACACTCGCTTCAAAGCAGCCGACGTCCGCCATCTCGACAAGGTCGAATGCATCGATCATGCCGTCAAGTTCGATCGCATCGGCGCGAACCGTGACTTCGCGTTCTGCGTCGCCCGCATTGTAGATCGCTACATAGCGCGACGTGCCGAAACGTTCGTCGGCGTCCTTCACAAGAACATACGCCTCGCCGTCGCGCTGCGCGACATAAGCCTGGCAGCCGAGGTCGTTCTGGTTGACCGCGATAAGATAAGGGTTTGTTATAAGCCTCATCGTCCCTTCCGGAATGTCCCGCACGTCGCAGCCGAGCAGAAGCGGCGACGACAGCATGCACCACATTCCGAAATGGGTCGTCTCCTCGACCTCGGTAAGGCCCGTGTCGCCGTGCTTGCCGAAAACCGTCTTCATGCGTCCGACGAGCTGGCCGACCTCCAGCATGTCCATATCATTGTAATGGCCGGGCTTCGCGTAAGAGCTTAGGTAGAGGTTCTCGGCGATGAGATCCTTCACCGACCGCCAGTTCGCGCGGATGTCCTTGGTCGTGCGCCACGACTCGGCTATCTCCGCGGCCCATGTGCCGGGGAATGCCCAGCGGCAGATGTTGAGGCGAACGTCCGTGCGTCCTGTCGCCTTGATGGCGTCGGATATTTCGGTGTAGCGGACCTTCTCGTCGAGCTTGAGCCGCTTGCCGCCGCAGTAGTCTACCTTGATGAAGTCGAAGCCGAGGTCGTTGAAGTGCAGCTTGCAGTCCGCCGCGTCGTGTCCGTAAAGCCCGCCGCCGACACCTCCGCTGTCCTTCCCTTCGGAGCCGCTGCCGGCCCACATGCTGCCGCATGTATCTGCGCCTGCATCCGAGTATATACCGGCCTTCAAACCGAGCGCGTGGATTCCGTCGACAACGGGTTTCATTCCATGGGGGAAGCGTTTCGGGTGGAAACGCAGAACGCCGTCCTCGCCATGCCCCCAGAAAAAGCCGTCGTCGATATTTACATACGTGTAGCCCGCGGCCTTGAGTCCGTTCGCAGCCATTGCGCGCGCCGTTTCTAGAATTATGTCCTCGGATATGTCCACGCCGAAAGTG
>DGVK01000006.1 GCA_002395905.1 Verrucomicrobia bacterium UBA4286
CAGGGCTTTCCGCGATTTCAGCCCTCGGAACGGCCTCGAAATACGTGTTCGCCCGCGTCCTGGAAAATTGCCGGGATGGACAACCGCTTCCACGTCGTCTGCATGGTGGTGCACTCGGAAGAACCGGTTTCGGTCGCGAAGCGTTTGCGCCAGAGCGGTGGAGGAGCTAGGCTACGCGACGCACGGCTGGCGGCTCGCCAGAGCGGAAACAGCGGCGCAGGGGGCGGCGTGAGAAGAGGGCGAAGCGATGAAAGGCCGTAAAAAAGCGGGTTTCGCGGGGCCTGTCCCCGGTTGGTCCTCGGGGACAGGCACTAGTTATTTCTCTGGGAGAGCAGGCGGGAAAGAGTGCCTGTCCCCGGTTGGGTTTCGCCTGACGGACGGTCGCCTGCGGTCGGCAGCATGAGGCGTCCTGTCGGGCAGACAACTATGCTATCGCGGTTCAATCTTGCGGTCGCATGCCTTTAAGCAGTGCGCGTTTGCGAGGATTATCGGCGGATGGGACGAGGTGCTCGGCGTCAGGTCCTTCGTGTTCCACGCTCCAGCCCTTCCATTCGCGAAAGGCATGATAGGTCCAGTCCCAGCCATACTCTTCGAAGAGCGCGATGCAGTCCTCAAGATATTTATCCGCGCCAGGCGCCCACGCGACGGCGGAAAACTCACCGACATAGATTCGGGCGTTGTGCTTCAACTGGAACTCGCGGACGGGCTTCAAAACGCCCCGCAGATAATCCTTGTATATGCTCAAACAACGGAATCGTCCGTCAAAAAATCCTGAATGCTTATGTTCAGAACACCATGCTCGTCAAACCACCGCATGCCGACATCATTGCGAACGATTATCTTGCGGAACGAATCTCCAGTCAACGAAAACGGCTTGAGTTCGCTCGCTCGCTTCTCTTCATCCTGCAGCGCATACGCAGACTGGACATAGACGCGCTCTGAACTCTTGTTCACCACAAAATCAATCTCACGGGCGACCCGTGTCGAATTGCCGTTTCGGTTCGTCTCTCTCGCATGGACGACACCTACATCCACGGAATATCCGCGCACCTTCAGTTCGTTGTATATGACGTTCTCCATGATGTGCGTCATCTCCATCTGACGGAAATCTGTACGCGCGTTCCTCAGCCCGACATCCTCGCAGTAGTATTTGCTCGGATAGTCGAAATACGACCTGCCCTTGATGTCATACCGTTTCGCCTCCGAGAACATAAACGCGTCGGTCAGATAGTCGAGATACGTGCATACCGTGTTTTTTGATACGCCACAGTCGTAGTTTGTCTTCAACGAATTGGCTATCTTCGTCGGATTCGTCAACGAACCTACGCCAGAACAGAGAAAATCAGTGACGAAACCAAGCACATCCGTTCTCTCCACTTTCTTCCGCTCTATGATGTCTTTGAAATAGACCTCCTTGAACAGCGACTTCAGATACTCCTCTCGCGCCGCATTGTCGGGACGGTTCAGCGCGAAAGGCATTCCCCCGAAGCGCATATAACGATTCAGCGCGTCTGCGCGATCGCCTCCAACAGCGGCAAAGTATTCGCCGAACGAAAGCGGATGAAGCCTCACCTCGTCGCCGCGTCCACGAAATTCGGTAAGTATGTCCCGTGAGAGCATCTTCGAGTTCGAGCCTGTCACATAGACATCCAGATTGTCTATGTGCAAAAATCCGTTGAGGCTGTCGCAGAACGTGATCGACTTGCCGCCGGGCACGTAAGGATTCGGCACCTCGTCGCACATCTGTATTTCGTCGATGAAAAGATACGACTTGCCAGTGCGACCCTTCATCCACTTCCTGACAAACGCAGACAGTTCAAGCGGATTCCTGAGACGGATGTTGCTGTCGTCGTCCAGATCCAACACGAGGATCGAGCGTTCGCGTACCCCTTCATTTTCCGCAAGATGTTGCTTGAACAGCCTTTTCAACAGATACGACTTGCCGCATCGCCTGATGCCGGTAATGACCTTCACCTGCCCGTTCCACATGCGTGATGCGAGCTGTGCCAAATATTTGTCGCGCTTGATTTCCACAACATCCTCCATTGACTACTTTAGCCCATTCAGGCGAAAACGGTCAACATTATATCACAGGATGAACCAAATTTCAACCCTCCACCGTTCATTGCGTGATTACGGGTGGAATGCTTTCAGCAACACGCGTTTGCGAGGATTATCGGCGGACGGTATGAGGTGTTCTGCATCAGGTCCTTCGTGTTCCACGCTCCAGCCCTTCCATTCGCGAAAGGCATGATAGGTCCAGTCCCAGCCATACTCTTCGAAGAGCGCGATGCAGTCCTCAAGATACTTCTCCGCGCCGGGCGCCCAGGCGACGGCGGAAAACTCGCCGACATAGATTCGGGCGTTGTGCTTCAACTGAAACTCGCGGACTGGTTCAAGAAGCGAACGCAAATAGTCGCGGTTCCAGCCGCGCGAATCATCTGGCCAGCGGTTGAGGGTGGACGCAAAGCCAGGAATCCCCTGATGCGTGAAATCCTCTGGTCCATATACATGGACTTCATAAATTATGTTGGTCTGGGCTACAGGCGAGAGATTGCGGAATGCATCAGGTGAATCGTTGGCATTGCTTTCGACAAGAATCGGCATGGCAGGGTCTATCTCCCTGATCGACTCTGCGGCGGCTCTCTGGAGGTTCCAGCCGTCCATGTCAGGCGCGGTTTCGCTCTGCTGCTGCGGCTCATTCACCAGATCGTAGGCCCATATGCCGCGTTCACCGGCGAAACGGCGGGCGATGCGGCGCCACGCCTCCACGAAGTGTCCGGCGAAACGCTTGTCGTGAAACATATTCGTCTCGTGAGAGGCATCACGTCCGCCCGGAGTCACATGCATGTCCACAACGACGGAGATGCCGTATTTCCGCGCCAACGGCAACACTGCACTGCTTAGATGGTCCAGCCTTCCGTCCAGCCAGCGGTTGAAGTCGTCAAGGTCCTGGTTCGTGTCCACGCCGTGCCAGTCACGCACCATCTGGAAGCGCAGGAGCGTCGCGCCCCATGACGCCAGAGTGCGGAAGTCGTCTTCGGTCATGTCGCGTCCGCTTGGCGACATGACGCCTCGCGCCACAGGACGGGACGCTACGTCCGGCGTGTAGTCACAGCGCATGGTCTGGTTCGTCACGGGCCATATGGGACGCAACTCGCCGATTTCGAGAGAATCAAGATCAAACACGACACGGCCCGACGTGCCCTGAAGTCCAAGATGCAGAACACCTCCGCCATCCGATCCGCGAAAATCGCCTGTCTGACGGAGCGACACCGTGCGCCACGGGAAAGACCCAAGCGGCGCACCGGCGCCTGGATAGTGCATGGCGCCCGAAAAGCAGTCGCGCCACTTGAGCATGAACTTGAAGCCAAGCCACGGTTCTGTCGGCGTGGCGATATCTTTCCCGCATACGCGGATGCGAGCCTCGAAACCCCGCCCCGCATATGGCGCAAGGTCGATATACGTTTTCGCCCATTGGGTGTCGCTCCAACGCTCGCCGGGAATTTCGACCGTAAGCAGATTTCTGTCAAGGCGGCATCCGGGCGAAAGCAGCCATGTTCTTCCGCCGTATGATACTTCATGCCTGTTGAATACATTCTCGCCCGTGACTACATCCAGACGGCGGCCGTCCGCGATGAGGGTGAACGGACGGCTGCTCTTTACCTTTATCTCGTCCGCCGTGGCGACAATGTCGCAGACGACTTTGCCGAAGCGGTAGTTCTCCACGCCTACGCGCCCTTCCGGCGCTTTGGGGAAGTCGCAGACGAGCGTGTTCGCAAATGCATCGGCGCTCTTCACGCCGATCACATCCTCCATGAACATGGAAATCGGCCCGAGCGCGGACCAACCGCAGAAAT
>DGVK01000176.1:0-2170 GCA_002395905.1 Verrucomicrobia bacterium UBA4286
TGTGCTACTGGTACGCGAAGACGCCCGGACAGCGGCAGACAGCCATCCGTTGTGAAGGTCGTTACAACGCGCTATCGTCAAAGATGTGGATCGGGTTCACGGGGCGTGACGGGCAGACAAACTCCGTGATCGTAACTGGCGAACCGGGCGGGAAGGGTGTTCTCGAAGATCCGCATCTCAACAAAGGGGCGGTCAACGAGGTGGAGCGGAGCTATCTCCAGTATCTGCGAGGCGGCGTACACTGAAGAGGAGGAGTGAGAAATGATGCGTAATGGTGTTTCCCTGTCTGTGGTATTTGTTGTTTTCACTGTGGGCGTCTGTGCTGGTGACGGCGTGGAGGCGAACGCGACATTGGCGGAGATTGCCGCTTCTGGCAATCCGATCTTTGAGGGTTGGTACGCAGACCCGCAGATACGGCGTTACGGCGATACTTGGTGGGTATTCCCCACGGGGTCGGGAGAAAGCAAGGATCCGTGTTTCAACGCGTTTTCGTCCAAGGATATGAAGAGCTGGACTTTGCATCCGAGAATCCTGACGACAAATGAAGTGACATGGGCGAAAGGCGCGATGTGGGCGCCGGATGCGCATGAGGTCGGCGGCAGATACTATCTGTTCTTCAGCGCGAACGATGCCTATCCCGTCGGCGGCAAGCGCGGGGACGGCGAACCGCAGACGGAGGCGAAACTTCAGGGCTACGGCGGCATTGGCGTTGCCGTTGCGGACAGGCCGGAAGGCCCGTACCGCGACCTCATCGGCAAGCCGCTCATCGACCGGTTCTGGAACCGCGCCCAGCCCATCGACCAGTACGTGTTCGAGTACAAAAAAGAATGGTACATGGTCTATGGCGGATGGGGCCGCTGCAACCTCGTGAAGCTGGCGAAAGACTTCAAGTCGCTCGTTCCGTTCGAGGACGGGGCGATGTGGCGCAACATGACGCCTAAGGGCTATGTCGAGGGGTCTGTCATGTTCGAGCGCAATGGCAAGTGGTACTTCATGTATTCGGGGGGAGATTGGACAGGTAACGACTACTGCGTCAACTACAGCGTGGGCAAAAGTCCGTTCGGGCCGTTCGAGTTCAAGGGCAAGGTGCTTGGAATCCAAAGGCCGATTGCGACCGGCGCTGGACATCATTCGGTCGCCTGCATACCCGGCACAGACAAGTGGCTCATCTGCTATCACCGCCGCCCGATTCCAAACAAAGGGCGCGGCCACCGCGTTGTATGCATCGACCGAATGGAGTTCGACTCCAATGGCGACATAAAGCCGGTGGTCATGACATCCACCGAGTCTGAAAATCGGATGGGGGCGGACTCCGCAAAACCGTTGTAATGCATGGTGCTGCGCGTTACGGGATGTTTGGGCTTGTCGAGTGACGATAACGCGACTTGTCCGCCTTGAAGCCGCTTGATGTCATCTTGCCCAGCGGCACACCCCCGCCCTCCGGCGGGGGATTTTCCTTCGCCTCACAGCGGCGGCGTTTGCGCGGCGCTTTCGTTTCGTCCGCCAACGATACGCCGAAATTTGGTATAATACGCGGCGTAAAGCGAAGGAGTAAGACTATGCCGATGATGAAAGATGCAATAAACAAGATGACGGTCGAGGAGAAGTTCTCGACAATGGATTATATTTGGGCTTCGCTTTCCGCCGATTCGGATAGGTTGATTCCCGCATGGCATGAGCGCGAACTTAAAGCCGCTGAAGCAAGAGTCGTCGCCGGCATTGAGCGACCGATTCTGTGGGCTGCGGCCAAGATGATTCTTCAGGGCACTCGCTAAAAAAACTAGTGCCTGTCCCCGGTTTGACCCGGGGCGGCGTCCATTGAGGGATTATGGAATGATCTATAAGTATGTTGTTTTTTCGGTGGCCTTGGCCTCTGTCGTCGGGGGCGCTTGCGCAGGTGACGGCGCGGCGGCGGAAGAGGGAACGTTTACGAATCCGGTGATTGCCGCCGACTGGCCCGACCCGGCGTTCTGGAACGGTGGCGACGGATGGTACTATTCCGTGGCGACGGGACTTAAGACGATACGCCGCAGCCGCAATCTGGTGGATTGGGAAGATGCGCACATCGACCCGCTCACGCCAAGGGCGAGGGAGCGTCTGCATCAGGTCTCACGCAAGGTCTGGGCGCCGTGCGTGGTGAAACTGGGCGGCAAATGGGTTCTCTACATCT
>DGVK01000176.1:2211-2630 GCA_002395905.1 Verrucomicrobia bacterium UBA4286
ACATCTCGCTTTTCGTGAGCGACCCGGACTGCCGAATCGCCGCGCTGACTTCCGATGCGCCGACTGGGCCGTTTGAGTTTCGCGGCGAGGTCATCGACAGCCGCCGCGAGGGCGTGTGGAACGCAATCGACCCTTACGTCCTTGCTGTTGACGGGCACGTGTGGATGTTCTTCGGTTCGCTGGCGGACGGCATACACCGCGTCGAGCTTTCGGCAGACGGACTTTCGGTGAAGCCGGGGGCGAAGCCGGTTCATGTGGCGGGTGTGCGGCGTCCGGCAGACAAAATGAAGCATGCATGGGAAGGGTCGTATCTTCACTTTCGAAAAGGTTGGTGGTATCTCTTCGTTTCTGGCGGACACTACGGCGACCACACATACTACCTTACCGTCGGACGTTCCAGAAGGATCGACGGCGAGTTT
>DGVK01000176.1:2726-6461 GCA_002395905.1 Verrucomicrobia bacterium UBA4286
GCCGAGCCGATCCTTTCCTCCGGCGATGGCGATTTCTTCTACGGGCCGGGGCACAACGGCGAGATATTCACGTCTGCTGATGGGCGCGACTACATCTTCTACCACGCACACGCCCGAAGCTTCAAGCCAAGCGAGCGACCAACGCTACTTCAGGAACTTCTCTGGAGCGAGGACGGCTGGCCGCGCTTCAAGGACGACCGCCCGCAAAAGACCGTCAGGGAACCGATGCCCCTACCTGGAAAAACTAGTGCCTGTCCCCCGTCCCAACCCGGCGCTGTCATAGCGACAAGCCGCAGCACGCCCGTCACGGCTTACGATTTTCGCGAGTACAATCCGTTCAGGTTCTCAGCAGAGTATGCAGACAATGCGCTTGGATTGATATACTATAATTATCGGCATTATGAGTTGGCGACGGGAAGGTGGATGCGCAGGGATCCGATTGCAGAATTCGGCGGCCTTAATGTTTACGGCATTTGTGGAAATAATACAATATCATATGCGGATCAGATTGGATATGGTATTGCAGATTGGCTTCCGATTATTTCTACAATTAATTCGCTGATTGATGACATGATAGGGCATGTCCCAGGAGAGTCCACTTCAGATTATACTATCGTCTCCCCGACGGCATGTAAATGCGATGCAACTCTGGCTGAATTAGACTGCGTTCAAAAAGTTACTGAAGAGGGATTAAGTTATGCGGCAAATTTCATCTCGTCGGCTGTGGCGGGAAGAGTTGCAGATATCGTTACGACAATACTGACCGCGAAGGTAGACCCTAGATTGGCCGCAATATTTGTCGTAGATGGCACAATTGGAACAATGGTGAATATGCGGATATATTCAAAAATCCAGGCGGCGGCTTCTGATGCAAGAAACACCAATTGTTCTTGCTCGCTATATGGGTATTGATAAAGCAAAATAGTTAGTGAGGTCTCTAATATGCGCAAGAAAATGACTGTGATGGTTTCGGACTCCCTTGCTACACTTTTGGTTGTTCTAGGCTTGTTTTCATTTCTGATGCTTGTAATCATGATAAGTCATTTCAGAATAAATGGGTTGCAAACAGATATACAAATACTGTATGCAGTAAATACAAAGTTGGCGATAAGGCTTTCTAAAGTTGAAAAACTTGAAATGATGTCAGAGCAACCTCTAACGGAGTCTCGGCAGGAGGAGGCGCGATGGTCAGACCCTTGTGCTACTGTCGAAGTGATACGGCCAAAGTGACTTTGATTGACTGCAAGCCGTGAAGAGGAGTCGACTAGTGCCTGTCCCCGGTTTGCCCCTCCCTGCAACGCTTAAGTTTGTAGTGTTGTTTTGGTTTGCGGGCTTTGCACTTGAGTCTGTTTTAATCCCATGGCTTCAGGCTCCTTCAATGCTTGAGAATCTAGGCAATTCGATTACATATAACGAACTGTTTTGCACATTTGCATTCTTCTTTTCATATTCGCAAATAATACGGCTTACCAGAGGAAAGTCAACAGCGGTGAGTCTGTTGAGAATATCACTGTTTGTGGACATATTGTATGATGTTCGCAATATGCTAGAGGCTGAGGCGTTTGTGTATGAACTCTTTTTGTCCATAACTGTGGCATTAGATGTGTTGTGCTTGTTTTTACTGTCGACGGAGCCATCTAAGAGGTGGGTCGTGCACAGAAGAGTAACAGAGCGTGAAACAGGAGCACGTCCAAGGTGGCTGTTGATGTTGACGCTCAATGTACTTCTGTTTATATTCATCTGCATGAATTTTACTTGTTACATTGTTTTAAATCGTGTTCAGCCGAATCAGCTATGACCAGCACGGTAAATTACTGCAGCGGAACCCAACCGGGGACAGTCCCTGGTTTTTGACCCTCCATTTTGGAACGCGGGGACAGTCACTCGGAACGCGAATAACTAGTGCCTCCTATGAGAACAATTGTCAATAGGCCATCGCGGAGCGATGCCGCCGATTGGGGAAGCAAGTGATGTCTGTCTCCTATTCGCGCTCTGGAACCGTTTGTTCCCGCGCATCTTATAATGCGTCTGCGGGGGTGCTACCTGTCCCGCGCATTCATGGACCAACCGAGGACAGTCCCCGTTCCGAAGGGTGGCTGATGAAGCGTGCGCCGCAGATATCGTGCGGATCGGAATGGAAGCGGGGACAGGCCCCGGTTTGCATTCTGCCGTCCTGCCCACGCTTTGCCAAAGTCTTGCCCACACTTTGGCGAAGTCTTGCCCAAGCTTTGCACAAGTCTTGCCCAAGCTTTACCCAAGTCTTGCCCACACTTTGCCCAAGTCCTGCCCACGCTTTGGCAAAGTCCTGCCCACGCTTTACTCTTTAGCGCTCAGCCCTCGCCTTTCGCCACACGTGCAGCACGACGACCAGCAGCGCAGACGACCGTGAGGTATCAATATGCCGCGATCCACAAGTGCCCCGAGGACTGCTTACACAGTCTGTGCGCAGGAGAGGACGTCCCGCAGTATGACAGATTCAACCTGGAGTTCCTCGCCGCCGACCTGATTGACGAGATAGAGCACCGCGACGGAAACGCCGAACGCGGCCACCGCAGCCGTCAAAGCGCCGAATATGGCGTCCGCCGGCTGGGCCAGCAGCCTGTTCACCGTCTTCTTCACTATGAGCCGCGCGACGCCGAACGCCACAAGCGCCATGGCGAGCGCCGCGAGCGCGAGCATCCACTGCGTGGATATGCGCGCGGCCAGAGCGTCCCATCCGAACCGGACCGACGCAGAGGCCGCGCCGACGCCCGCGAGAAACGCGAGCGCTCCGGAGAAGCCGCCGAAGAGACCGAATATCGCGCCAGCGAGCGTTACGCCCAGCACAACATAGTCTGCCACAGCCAGATGCATGTTCAGCGCTTCTTCGTTATGAGGTCGCGATAGGCCTGATATGCGGCCGCCGTTTTGACACGGTCGGCGCCGCCCGTCTTGCGGAGCGCGCGGATGAGGCCGTCTACGACCATGAAGTTCGAGGGGTCCGCCGCCAGTGCGCGAGAATATATCTCGACCGCCGCCGCGTAGCGGCTCAGCTTCATCGCGAGGTCGCCGGTCTTGAGGAACGTCGAAACCGCGCTCGGCCGCAGGGCGCAGGCCGCCTTGTAGTATTCGAACGTCTTCTTCTGTCCGTCAAGCGTCGCGTCGGTCTTCTCAATGGCTTTGGCGACACCGACGGCCGCCGGATACGACAGCGGATCGGCCGTGTATGCGGCGAGGTAGCGCGTCTTGGCCGTCTTGTACTGCCCCTTCTTCCACGCGGCCTCGGCCTCTTCGAGCGCCTTCGCCGCGGCCGCGCTGTCGCGTGACGACGCGCCGGGCCTGTCCGCCGCCTGACGGGCGATCTCGTCCTTCAGCTTCGGTATGACCGTGCGCTGCACGTCCTGCACGCGCTTCGACGCGACATCCTCCAGCCGCACGAATATCTCGAACTGCTCAAGCGCCGCCTCGTCGTAGCCGAGACGCTGGTATATCAGCCCCAGGTGGTACCACGCCGAAGGGTTGCGCCTGTCCATGCGGATCGCCTTGAGGAACGCGATGCGCGCGGAATCCGTCGCATTGCGCATCATCTCTACGACGCCGATCCCGGAGAGCGCCTGCGAGCGGACGCCCGCGTCGAGCGCCGCATCGAGCGCGACAGAGCCGAACACCTTCTCGGCCCGCGCGTAATCCTGCTCGTAGCAGGCGATCTGCGCGTCGAGAAGCCTCACATCGCTGTCCTGCGGCGCGAGAGGCCTG
>DGVK01000007.1 GCA_002395905.1 Verrucomicrobia bacterium UBA4286
CAGATCATGAGAAGATTCTTCTCGTCGCAGAGCGCGCGGACGCCCTTCATGAACTCCTCGGTCGCAGGCGTGACGCCGCCCTCGCCCTGCACCGCCTCAAGCATGATCGCGACGGTCTTGTCGTTCACCGCCGCCTTTACACTTTCAATATCGTTGAAGTCGGCATATGCGAAGCCGACGGGCAGCGGATCGTATCCCTCCTGGCACCACGCCTGGCCGGTCGCGGCGACAGTCGCGAGAGTGCGGCCGTGGAAGCTCTGGCGCATCGTGACGATCTCGTAGCGGCCGCCGTTCTGCGACCCCCACCTGCGCGCAAGCTTGATCGCCGCCTCGTTCGCCTCGGCGCCCGAATTGCAGAAGAACACCTTGCCGCCAAGTCCCGACAGTTCGACGAGCTTCTGCGCGAGGAGCGTCGCGGGCGTGTTGACGAAAAGGTTGGAACTGTGGGTCATGGAACCCGCCTGCTCGCGTATCGCCTCGACGACACGCGGGTGGCAGTGGCCCACGTTGTGAACCGCTATGCCGCTCGTGAAATCGTAGTAGACGCGGTTGTCCACGTCGCGAACCGTGACACCCGTCCCGCTCGCCAGCGCAAGCGTCGGCGCATAGGTCGGCATCACCTTAGACTTGTAAAGATCGATGATCTCCTGTGTGTTGCTGCTCATTCCGTTATCTCCGTTCCCACGCCTTCGCGCGTAAATATCTCCAAAAGGAGCGAGTGCGCCATCCTGCCGTCGACGAGGTGCACCTTGCGCACCCCGGCGCGTATCGCGTCGGCGCAGCTTTCGATTTTCGGAAGCATCCCTCCCGAGAGGACTCCATCCTCCTTCAATGTAGCGATGTCGTCAAGCCTGAGGGTGGAGAACAGGGTCGACGGATCGTCCGGGTCGCGAAGCAGACCTGGCACGTCGGAAACAAGCGCGAACTTGCGAACCCTCAGTGCCTTGGCAAGCGCGGCGGCCGCGAAGTCGGCGTTCACGTTGTAGAGATGCTGGTCGCCCTCGCCCGTTCCGAGCGGCGTCACTACGGGGACTATCCCCGCGTCGAGCATCTCGCGCACCGCGCGCGTATCGACGCGCGTCACGCGCCCCACATAGCCGCGGTCGGGCTCGGTTATGCGCTCGGCGGAAAACATCCAGTTGCCGTGAAGAGGTCTCGCGTTCGCGCCGCGCTCCTGAAGACGGCGCACGAGGTCGGGATTCACGGCGTTGTTGAGGGTTTTGCGGACGATCTCCATGGTCGCCTCGTCAGTGACCCTCTGGCCGTCGACGAAACGGGGCTCGTGGCCGCTCTCCTTTATGGCGCGGGAAATGGCCTTGCCGCCGCCGTGGACGATCACAACCTTTATGCCGACGGCGTTCATGAGAGCTATGTCGCCCATAAGAGAGTCGAGATTCTCCTCGACTTCCATTACGGACCCTCCGAGCTTCAGGAGGACTACCGACCCCTTGAAGTCCTGTATGTAAGGCAGCGCCTCCATGAGGACCGCTGCCTTGGCCATAGCTGTCTCTAGCCTGTGCATCGCATTTGTCCAGCCGGCGGCCGAGCCCTACTTGATGAAGATCGACTTCTCGCGGCGGCACAGCTGGATCGCCACACCCCACGGATCGCGAAGAATCGCCATGTGGAACGCGGGGTTCTCCAGCTTGAGCTGCTCAAGCGTCGCGCCTGCCGCCACAAGACGGTCGACATCGGCCTTGACGTCCTCAGAGACGAACGCCACGTGAAGCGTCATGGAGTTCATGGCCTTGTAGTCCGGCGCGGCGGGCGTCTCGCCCGTGCGGTAGATTTCAAGCCCCGACTCCCCGGAGTCGTCCATCAGAAACCCGGGGTTGGACGAAACGCGCATCCCGAGGTTCTTGCACCACCACGCCTTGAACGCCTCGGCGTCAGGCACATCGATCGCCACGTGTTCGATCTTCATGGCCCGTCAGCCTTCCGCTTCAAGAGCGGCGTCGACCTCGTCGGTCGTTTCCATGTTGTTGTAGACGTCCTGCACGTCCTCGAGGTCCTCGAGCATGTCGATGAACTTCTGGAGCGCCTTGGCCGTCGCGACGTCGCTCACGGGCGTCGTCATGTTGGGGACCAGCCCGACAGAGGAGTTCTCCTCGTCAACGGCAATGCCGGCGTTCTTGATTCCTTCGAGAACTGCCGTGAAGTCGTTCGGCTGGCACTTGACGGTGAAGCCGCCGTCCTCGACGACCACGTCTTCGGCGCCGACGTCGAGCGCGACCTCGGTGACCTTGTCTTCGTCAATGCCATCCTTCGCGGGGATCATGATCTGGCCCATGCGGTCGAAGAGACGCGAGGCGCTGCCCTGCTTGGCAAATTCGAGACCGTTCTTCTTGAAGACGTTGCCGACCTCGGCCGCCGCACGGTTCTTGTTGTCGGTAAGCACGTTGACGACGAACGCGACACCGCCCTTGATACCCTCGTACTGCGCGTCGACGAGCGCCGCCGACTCGAGCTCGCCCGTACCCTTCTTGATGGCGCGGTCGATGTTGTCGTTGGGCATCTGCGCGGCTTTGGCCTTCGCAATCAGCGTGCGCAGGGTCGGATTGTTGTCTGGATTGCCGCCCTTCGCCTTGACTACGATGGTGATCTCCTTGCCGAGCTTGGAGAATATTTTACCCTTCTTGGCGTCTGCCGCGCCCTTCGCGCGCTTGATTGTCGCCCAGTGGCTGTGACCTGACATGATTTGTTTCCTTTCGAGTGATGTTCGGAATGTTACGGTGAAAGCAGCGAATCGGCGTCTTAGTGCGCGGGAGGCGGCGACTCCTTGTGGCGGTAGGTTATACGACCCTTGCCGAGGTCATAGGGCGAAATCTCGACGGTGACAGTGTCGCCTATCGCGATTTTGATGAAGAACTTGCGCATCTTGCCGGAGATGTGTGCGAGCACTTCATGCCCGTTTTCAAGCCTTACCTTGTACATGGTGGCAGGCAGAACCTTGGTGACGACTCCCGTCACCTCAATCGCCTGGTCTTCTTCTTTCGCCATTCGTTCAACCTTTTTTGTCTGTAAAACTTGAATAGTATACCATAATCCGCCGCCAAAGTGCAACCTCCAAGGCGACGCGGGAATTGTCATCTGGGGCGCAGCACCTTTACGCGCGAGGGCGCGCCGCCCGCTCTCAGCGACGGCGTGTACATCGCCTCGACCGAAGGACCCGGCAGAACGAACTCGCCCGACGTGACCACACGAACAGGATAGCAGAACTTCACCGCCTCGCCCCTGTCCAGACGGAACCTGCCGGAGAACACCAGCATCCTGTCGTCCCGCGCGTCGCTGCGCATGACCCACTTCACCCCCTTTTGTTCGCACCACTTGAACTGCGTCGGATCGAGCGGCGAATGTATCGGTTCGAATGCGCCTGCAAAGAGGTCTTCAACCACAAGGTCCGACAGAACGCGCGACTCCTCCGAAGAGAGCGAAATCTCCACCACAAGCATGTCGCCGCAGACGAGGTTGGCCAGGTCCGCCGGCGTTCCTTCGGGCGTGAAGAACCGGCGCGAAATCGAAAGCCCCGCGGATTCCTCCTTTATCTGCGACACGTCTGGCAGCGTAAGCGAGCCCCACGATATGAACGCAGTCGCGTCGCCCGTGTTGACGATATGCACGGCGCCCTTCGCCGCATCAAGCCCGTCGTCGATGCGGAACGTCTCGCGCTTGGCGACATCGTGCACGAAGTTCGCACCCTGCAGCGTCACTTTAGGTTCTCCGCCTTTGGCAGGACGGCGGCTGAAATATGCGCCGAGCGCCATGAGCGCATGGGAATTATCCGACGTCGTGCCCCAGCTGAACCTCTCCCTGTCGCGATGCGCGGCGAGATACTGCACGAGCGGTTCCGCGCGCACGTCGTCCGGGTCGAGCTCGAGAATGGCGATCAGCGCGAACGAGGCCTCCTTCACGGACGCCGGCGAAAGCGCGTTCGCGAGAAGCGCCTCCGCGCGCTGGCGGTCGCCTGTGGCGGCAAACGCGCGAGCAAGCCTCGCTCTGGATATGAGCGAGAGCCCGTCGCGCCTGTCGTAGAGGCGGAACATGCGGTCCTTGTCAGGAGCGCCGGCCAGCGCAAGCGTGTGGCAGGCGTAGGCAGAGACCGTGTCGTTCGTCGAAAGCGCCCAGCGGCCGAGAAACTTCATCACATAGCCCTTTGCGGCGCTGTTGAGAACTACGCCGCTCTTCTCGGCCTCGACAAGAAAGTGCGCCGCGTAAAGCGAAACCTCCCTGTCCCACGGGGCGGAGTTGCAGTCGGGCCACATCACGAAATCGTTCGCGCGCACCATGGATTCAACGCGGCGCACGCCCGCCTCGATGCAATCCGCGCTGCGGCTGCCGTTCTTCGACGGAACCGTCGCAAGAATCCCGCCGGATGTCACAAGCGGGAAAATGCGGGAGGCTGTCTGCTCAAGGCAGCCATGCGGATAGTCGGCAAGCCAGTCCAGCGCGGCGGACAGTTCGCCCATCGGCGAATCGGAGAGCGACAGCGTGCGGTGCGACGCCTCCGACGCCGGGAATTCGACGCTCTCTCCCGGCTCCAGACGGATCGCGCCCGCCGTTTCGCGCCATGCAACCGCAGGGCGCACGGGCAGTTCAATATCTGAAGCGTGGGTCTCGCCGAACCCGCAGACCTCGAAACGCAGATATCCCTCTCCCGTTCTCACGCCCTTTGCGCGGAAGAAGAGGTTTGTCGACGCATCCTTCGCGAGAGTCAGCACACCTCTGGCGGGCGCCATCTCGATGGCGTGCCAGCCCTTCACTTCATATGTGACCTCTCCGTCGGCTCCGCCGCGGTTGGAAATCGGCAGAGTCACATCGAACACGTCGCCCGGCGCGACAAAGCGGGGCGCGTCGGGCTGCGCGACGAGCTTCGGCGCGACCTTGCGGCGGACGGACGCCGAGCCTGCGGCGGACGGGGTGTAGACGACAGCCGTCACGCGCACTTCTCCTATGAACTCAGGCAGTTTGAAGGATGTAGCGGCCTTCCCTTCATTGAGAGGAACCCTGGCCTGCCACAGCGCGAGCGGCTTGAAGCGGCGCGTCGGCACAGGGCTTACACGCCCGAGCATCTCGGCGCCGAAACCGCCGCCTGTTTTCACACCGCTTGCAGAAAGGCCGCTCTCTATAACCGGCAGAAGCTTGTGATAGAGGTCGTAGAGCGGATGCGCCGCCGTGCAAGGCAGGGCGAAATAATGTATCGGGTCGGGCGTCTCTTCGCCGGTGAGCAGGTTTATACCCTCGTCCACAACAGTGACCACCGCCACCGCGTCCGGCGCGACGCCGCCTGCCGCCGACGCAACGTCAAGAGCCGCCTCGACAACCGCGCCGCCTCTGCCGCCGGACGGCAGCCGCACCGACGCGTCAAGCGAGACTTCCAGCTCGTCCTCCGCGCGGCGCACGACCAAAGTCGTCTCGCCGTGCGCACGGAACGCCAGATGGCGCGCGTTCGCCTCCACGCCCTGCACGACGGACATCGTGACATCCACATTCGGCGCCCATGACGCCTCGGCCGTGCGCAGCGTGATTTCGCTCGTCGCGTTTGTGAGGGCCACCACCTCGCTGTAGACCTCGCCGTCGCGCAGAACGCTGAGAAGCGCCGCGCCGGTGAACGGCGACTTCACTATAAGACGCGGTGTTTCTCCCGGACGGTAGAAAGCCTTGTCCGGAAGAATCGTCACCTCGGTCGGGTTCGCGAGCGGCGCGCGGACGGCTTCATCTCCCCAGTCCGCGAGATAGAACGTGCGGCCGAAAGACGCGCCTGTCGCCGTATCGGTAAGGGTGAGCGCGTAGTCGCCGCACTCTCTGAGCGGGATCGTGAACTCGCTCACGCCGTTGGTTGAGGTGGTGAGCGTCACGCCGTCTACGGCTACGGTTCGCGTGCGCGTCGCGTCCCATGTGCTCCAGCCGTCGCTCTTCCTGCGGTAGGCGTAGACAGTGTCGATGCGCTCGATCTTCATCTTGAGCGTCTTGGGTTCGGTGACGAGAGAACCGTCCGGCGCGACGCACACGAGCGAGGCGCGCGGAGCGCCGCTCTCCGGACGCCGCAGCCATTCGGGAACGGTCGTTCCGATATAATAAGGATAATAGTGGAGGATCGCGCTCCTGCGCGCCGTCGCCGGTCGGCCGCCGTCCTCGAACACGGTCCCCTGCCCTGTCGCGCGCACCGCCGCGCGCGGCAGACCGCTGTCGGCCCAGAGCGGCGCTTCAAAGGAGCAGCGTCCGTTCTCGTCGAGAGTGCGGCGCGAAAGCCGGCGGAAGCTCGGCTTGAGGCCGAAGTCGTCGTTGCCGAAGCGGAACCCCTTCCAGGCGGCCGGCGCAAAGGGAACATCCTCGAAGACAACCGCGCCCTCGACACCGAGCGAACGGGCCGGGCCGCCGTAAAGATGCTCGGCCGAAACAGAGAAGGTGAAGTTCGACGGCGCCTGGCTCTCCTGCGCCTCGACCGCGACGCGTATCTGCGGCGGCGCGAACTCCTCGATCTTCACATCTCGACGGCCAAGCTCGCGACCGTCCCTGCCGGGCGTCTTGAGCACAAACGTCCACACGCCGCTCGGCTGCTCGGCAGGGACCGAGAACCTGTCGCAGGACACCGCGCCGGACTCGTCGGGCATAAGCGCCATACGCGAATAATCGTTCCCCTGCGGATTGCGCAGAACGAGTTCGACGGGGAACGGCGAGGGGGCTTTAGCTGTGCCGTCGCGCAGAAGCGCGTGGACGAAAATCTTCTCGCCGTGGCGGTATATCCCGCGCTCGGACCACACGAACGCCGTGCACTGGCGGGCTTTGAGATATTCGTCGCGTGCGCCGCCCGGATACGTCTCGTCAACCTCCATGGAGCTGCGAAGAGCCATGAACGACATGTCGTCGGCGTTCTCCGAAATCACGACCACCGCGAAAGGCTCGCCTTTGGCGACGCGCCTGGCGGAACACCAACCGTTCGCGTCCGTGCGGCCTTCGGCGACGCGTATGTTCGCGGCGGAGTAGACTTCCACCCATGCGTCCGGAACCGGGCGGCCGGTCGTAAGTGACGTGACCCACACTCCGGTCGAATCACCGGCGCGGCGCACGCTGAGACCCAGGTCGGAGACGCACACAAGCCTGTAGCGGTTGGGGTTCGCGGGGGTCTTGTCGTCGCTCCACCAGTATACGTAATCTTTGCGGGGGATGTCGGCGCTGCGCACAGTCACGAGAAACACGCCGCGCACAAGCCCGCCGTCTCGCATCGAAAGAGGTATCGCAAGCGTCTCTTTCACATTCGCCTTGTTTGCGCACCGCACAATGTTCGTCTCGGCCTCGCCCGAAAGCTCGCCGGTCGCCTCCTCGTCGGCGTTCTGATGCCAGGTGTTCGAGTACACGCCTTCGTCGCGTGCGAGAAGCTGCACGACGTTGCGCGGCTCGACACGGCGTATTTCGGTATGGACGTTAGTCACATTCACCGCCTCCACCCCGATCGCGCGCGCGCCGCCCGGCGGCAGGTAGCGTCCCTCGCTCGCGAACTTGACCAGCGGGTCGGCGTCCTTGCGGCGGAAGGTCATCGTCCAGTCCTCCGCAAGCGCGCCGGGTGTAGCTATGTCGGCGCTTTTCCCGTAAAGCGGCAGGCCCTTGCGGATGAGAAGCTTCACGTCGGTTCTGTAGGCGAAGTCGCCGTAGACATGCAGATGTGGCTCATAAGACCCCGTCTTGTAGTTGTACACTGCTTTGTAACTGAAGCTCACAACGCCCTCGTTGAGCGGAGAAACCTCGATATAGCGGCGCACGGCATCCATATCAGGCCTGTCCGACAGATGTATGTCGAGACGGCTGTCGCCATCATAGTCGACGTCGACCACCTTCATCTGCGGCTCGCCGGGGCGCTCGCCGTCACTGCTCCTGCCGCCTGCCGCTTTCGCCGCCGCGCGTATCTCGCGCCTCGCAATATCGTCCGGCGACTCGTCGGCGCCCGCCTGCGGAGCATCCGCTTTCTTCTGCTCCTCATGCGTTTCGGACGCAGAAGGAAGGTCGTTCACGCAAACCGTATTGTCCGCCGCGAGAATGCGGCAGTCATGGTTCTTTTCATACGCCTTGACTTTCGCGAGCGTCCATCCAAGCGTCACGAGCGAAGCGAGCGCGATGGCGGTCGCCGCCGCCAGCCAGCCGATCATGAATTTCTTGTTCATAGTGCCTGAGTCCTTGTCGATCGATTCCTTACTCCACGCCGTTCTTGACCTTTATCTTCTGGCCTACCATGAGCAGGCTCAGCTCTTTGATGGACTTGCCGTTCAACTCTGCAAGCTCCGCCAGTGAACTGCCGTCGAGTTTGGCGATCTTGGAAAGATTGTCGCCGGGCTTCACGGTGTAATACATGTCGCCTGCAGGAACCGCCCGCGGTCCGTCCGAAGAGGCGGCGGGGGGCTGGGAGGTCTGCGAAGGCTTGGCGTCGCCGTGTGCCGCGACGGTCTCCTTTTCCGCTGACACGTCGGCCGGCGCAGGCGGCTGCTTCACAGCAGGCGCGGGCGTATCTCCCGTGCCAGACAGGGCGCCGAACCCTATAAACAAGACTATAACGAGCACATGCAGCCCGAGACTCGCGGCGACAGACACGGTCCAAAGCATTGCGCGATCTGATTCCATTTCGAAGACTCCTTCTTCTTCTCACATTTTGGTGAGAGATGATACCGAATTAGCGTCCACTTCGCAAGTGTTTTTTTCAGATTTTTTGGCCACCCGATTTTTCTGCGCCTGCCGAGTCCTTAAGACCCCACACGCGGTTTTGCAGTTGTGTCTGCGACAGGGCCCGCCCCCTCCCGCCGAGGGCGGAACATCGCCAATAGATGTTTTAAGCCCCTTCCCAAGGCGTTTTCACCGCTACCCTGGGGTGTCCCGACCTCCGCCCCCCGATGTCCTGAGCAAATTGGTTAGCAAATTGACTCAATTGGTTAGCCACTTTGTCCAACTGGTTAGCAAGTTGCGCCAACTTGCTAACCAATTTACTCAAGTCACCGCAGGGAGATGTTCATGTCACCGCAGGGAGAGGCTCAAGACACCACAGGGAGAGGCTCAATACATGGCAGGGAGGCGGTCAATACATGCCGCTAAGCACTGACAAAAACCGACACTTTCCGACGCTCTACCGACACCTAAAACGGCGATGTATCGCCGAATGCGCCGTTCGCACTGCCAGAACCGCCCATTATCGCAAAAGGTGAAAGTATGCGCGCACACACCATCAACAACACCTCAATTGCTATCGAAACACGGACCGCCGGCCGATTGGGCAGCGGTCCGTGTTCATTCTGTTCTGATACGCGGTTGCGTTATTTCACGTTGACGCGCATGAAGAACGAGCTGCCAATACCGTTGGGCGGCGAGACCGTGAATTTAGCCTTGCCGTCAACAGGCGTGTCAAAGGTGATCTCAATGTTATCGGACGAGAATGCGCCAGGTGCGAGGGTCGCCGCCCCCTCAACGCCAAGCACCTTCTTCAAGTTTTCTTTAAGCGTTTCCGCCGCAACCGATCCGCCGCCGATATTGACTCCATCAATTGCCACCTCAAACGCGAACACGGGAGAGCGGTTGCCCCCAGTCGCCGCGCCGTCGTCATCCGCAAACCGTACGATATGCACATCGTTCGACGTAATCTCCTTCGCGATGAGCCGATCCGAACCCAGCGCATACGAAAGCCACGCCTTGGCGCTTTCCTTCACCGTCTGAGCCCCGACCGCTTCTGCTCCGTTCGCGCCCTTGACGCGCGCCGCCCACTCGCGGAATGCGTTGTAGTTCGTGCCATCAACCACGTTCGCAACGAGCCCCGCGTCCGCCGCACCCGAAAGCGCGGCGGCGACAGTTCCCGGCGCAGCGTTGGCGGATACTTCGGGGAATGGTTCAGCCGCCGCGTCCGGTGTCCAGACTGCGCCGCTCACCCATGCGCAGTCACTGTTATCAAAGTCGCTCTCGTCCTTCCAATAGACCCACTTGACGGAATGCGCCCCATCGGTCGTGAACGCCACCGACTGCGATACCCAGCCCGAATCGCCGTCGATCCAAAGGCCGGATCGCGGCTCGTCATCGACATAGACACGCAACGCGTCCCATGTGCAAGTTCCGTCCGGGTCTTCCTCGCACGATGCCTTGTACCTAAACGTCAACGTGCCCTTGCCGGTCACGGACAGCATTAGCCACGACTCCTCGTCGTCGCCAATCAAACCGCTTCTCGTGGAAAGTCCGCTCGCCGCAGTCGCTTCGGCAACAGACGTCCAGTCCGCATCGCCGCCTGTCGTCCACGAAAGCGTCGCCGTCGACCCGTCCGCGCTTGCCGCCTCTCCGAGCGACAACGTCCGCTTCGTGACCGTCACCGTCACGGACGCGCTGGAGATGCCGTCCTTTACGGCTATCGCCTTGATTACGGCGGAATCGGAAAGGACGATCGGCGCCTTGTACCTGTTCGCTTCTTTCGGCTTCGGCGTCGCGCCCGTTGGCGAGTAGTAGATGATCGCCCCGTCGGTTGCGCACGAAAGCGTCACCTCGCAGGAATCACCCGTGAATATCGCCGTCCCCATGCCGTTCTGCGTGGCGACAATGTCCCCGCCGTCAATGCTCACCGTCGGCGAGGCCACCGCTAGATCCTCCCACACGGCATACAGCGTCACCACCCCGCTCGACTGCGCCGTGAGGTTTGATACTGTCTGTCCGGCGGCATACACTACTTCGCCCGTCGCGTTTGTCGCCCAGCCCGCGAACACATGCCCCGCCCACGTGAAGCCGTTGGACGCGACAAGTCCTTCCGCGTCGTATGTCATCGCCGTCGAATCCATCGTCCCCGACCCGCCGTTCGGGTTGTAGGCAATGGAATAGCCGTTGGCAATCCAGGCCGCATTTACCGTCTGCGCACCTGTCATGTCCGTCGTGATCTGACTCGGCGTCCACCCTGCGAAGGTGTAGCCCGTGACCGCTCCGGGATTCGAGAACGTGACGAGCGTTCCCTCCTGATACGTCGTCGGATTCGGATTCGCCGCCCCGCGCAAGTTCGTGTACTTGATGGGCGAATAGATTACGGGCTTCAGCTTCCGTCCCGTCATCGGATCGGACATCACCTCGTCCGACACTCCTTCCGCCTCGATCCAATACCAGTATTCAACGTCCACGTTGCCCGTCTCGTCGAGGTATGTGCAGTTGCCATCGTTCGGCAGTTCCGCCACCACCGTCGCAGAGCTGGGCACGCTCGTGACGCCCCGGTAGATACGATACGTTGTCGCCCACGCAAGGTTGTTCCACGCGAGCGCCACGCCGTCCACGCTCGATTCAACGCCCGTAAACACAATCGGAAGCGGCTCGAACACGGCAGTGTAGTTCTTAGCGGTTTCAACCGTCAACGTGAGCGGATTCTGCATCGAGCTTGCAGCACCTGTCCAGTACGAGAACTTGTATCCGCTGTCCGGCACCGCCGTCAGCGTCACCTGCGTTCCGAGGTCGTACGACCCGCCGCCGGAGACCGAACCGCCGTGTTCCGCCGTCGCGGTTATGGCGACCATCGTCCGTGCGCGCTGCTGAAGCGTATAGACCTCGCCGTTCACAATGATCTTGCCCGTGCGCATCTTGCCAGTCGTGTTCTCCTCATACAAGAATCTGACCGTACCGCTGCCTGTGCCCGAATCGTATCCGCTTACGAGCGTAATCCACGGCTCGGTCACGATGGCCGTCCACACGTCGCCGATTGTCGCCGACACGCCAAACTCGCCCGCGCCGTTGTTGCCGGTGACGTATGTGCCGTTCGGACTGATGGAAAGGTCATAGGCGCGCTGGGTAATATACACCTTCTTGTCGCCGACGGTTATCCAGCCCACGCGCGCCGTGCCGTCGCCGACATACGGCGAGACGATGTAAAGGATTTCACCGTCGCCCGTCCCGGAGTCGCCTTGGAAGATGGTGATCCACGTCGTATCGCTCGCGACCGCCGTCCAGGCCACGTTGCCGTCGGGGTGTATGGAGATGGATTCGTAGCCGCCGTCGGTGCCGAATAGCTTCGAGTCGTATTCGACCTCCACGCCGCGCGCCTTCTGCGACACGGTGAACGTCTTGCCCGCAATCTTCACCGTACCGCTTCGCGGATAGATCGTGTCGTTCGCAGCCGCCTGCAGCGTCACCGTCCCGGGACCTGTGCGCGAAAGCGATCCGCTCACCGTGAGCCAGTCCAGCGATTCCGAAATGCTCCATTGGACGATGTTAGCGACCGACACCTCCACAGAACACGACTCGCCCGCCGCCTCGAACTCGTAGCCATTGGACGAAATCGCCGCAGTCGCCGCAGGCTGCGTCACCGTGTGCGACGCGACGCCGCCCGCTCTCGACCTGACCTTTATCGTGCCAGTCCTCTGCGACAGCGTCGGATTGGGCGATGCGGAATAAACCACGTTCCCGTTGCCCGCGCCGGACGCCGTAGCCGGAAATATCGTACACCAGTTCGCCTCGCTCGTCGCCGTCCACGGCAGGTCGGGCGTCGCCCTCACCTCGATTATCGCATTCGCCCCCTCCACGCTCGCCGTCGATGTTGCGGGGCTGATACTGAACTCAAGCGCTGTTCGCCCCTGCTGCGTCACGGTGAATGTCTCCGTGCCAATGCTCACGGTGCCGGTCCTGGCAAGATAGCTTGGATTCTCCGCGATGGCAATGGTCACCAGATCGCCGCCCTGACCGTTGCCGGCGTCGACGACGGAAATCCAGCTGTTGTTCGGCGTCACGCTCCATGTAGTCGCCGCAAGCGCATTCACCGTGATCGGTATTACGTGCGTCTCGTAGTCCTTCGTCACGCTGTACGAGTCAAGTTTCATCCTCTTGCCATACTGGAAGACGGTAAACGTGTTCCCGGCCACCGTAAGCGTCCCCTGACGCGTCGAAACATCGTTGAACGGCGCCACCTGATATGTCACGCTGCCGGGGCCGAGACCGCTTGTCGCAGAAACAGAAATCCACTCGACGTTCGACCTGGCGTGCCACAGCATCTTGTTCTGCGTCGATACGGAAATCGTGCCGCTGCCGCCATTCGACCCAAACTCCCTGTTCTCCGGCGATATGGTTCCGCCAACGCCATCCTGCGTAACGGTATGCGTATTTCCGCTGACATAGATGTAGCCAACCCTCTGTTCGACATTCGTGGTCGCGCTCACCGTGTATGCGACAGGATAGCCGGCACTGCCGCTCGTCGCGTTAAGCGTGATCCAGTCCGCTGATTTCGATGCAGTCCATGTTCCGCTGCCCTGCGTTATGATCGCATTGCCGCCGCCGTTCACGCCGAAGTTCCGCGTCGTAGGAGTAATGGTGATGTTTCTGTTCGAGGCAGTCGGCGGATTGGGTTCCGGCTGTGTGTAGTAGGACAACTCCGTCACTTTGAGCGTAGCCGTCCAGGTTTCGGTTCCCTTTTTGCAAGATATTGAATACGAGCCGGTCTTGGTAGGTTGCCAAACGAACGAGCCTGGAGTGGTTGACGATACAATGACTGCACCGTTTGCAGAAAACTCGAAAAGTTCTCCATTGAGATCGGAGTAGTCAATCGTCACAGGCCCCTTTACGCCCGTCTCGTCACCGGAATAGGACAGATTTCCCGCTTGGGTAATAGTTATCGCCGTCTTCTGCGCCCAGTTATAGAGGTATGTCTTGTCCAAAATGTCTGTGTCGTTGTACATGGAATCACATCCAGACGTTTTGAAGCGAAGGTAATACAGTCTCAATGTAGTGGTGCGCGTCTTGCCTGTCGTATTTTTCTTTACAGTAAAACCGCACGCCCCCGTGCCAAGCTGCACCGCGTCCGAGCTGTCAATGGTGATCCATGACGAATCTCCAGCTACCAGTTTCCATCTTATGCCCGCCGTCGCGCTGACATTCACATTTCCGCGTCCACCGACCTGCCAAAAATTCTGACTCGCTTCTGCAAAATCCAATGTGCCTGCGGACTGGACTATTGTAATGGGAGTATCAAGCGTATCCGTCTTGCGCTTTGCGCTTGAATAACCACTGTCGCGATATATAATGGTTGAAACGGTTTGCACACGCTGCGTGATTGAACAGTTCGGCAACACGGAAAAGCGCCAGTCTGTCGTTGCAACATAATTATCGTCCGACCGAGGGACATCGCTAACCGTCGTTCCTAGACCCTCAATCCACAGACCTTCTCCGAAGGAGCCGTATTGCGAAGAATGTACACGCCCAAAATTGTTGTCATACTTGCTGTATATAAACACGTCCGACACCGTTGTCGATCCGCCGTTGGCACTGCAATTAAAAGTTGTTGCCCACACAGTCTGTGACATTGCCAACATCGCCACCAACGATGGCAGCAAAAGAATCTTGGCGATTGTATTCATGTCTGCATCTCCTCTCATTTTTCAATGTTTACCTTTACCGCCTTGCGAATTTGCCTTTTCGTCCACTTGTCGACCTTGCGCACAAGCGCAAGGCCGTCCTTTGCAGCTTTCATCGCACGCAACAAGAATTCAGAAGCTGGAGTTTCAGGCTCATCACCCTGCGCCGATTTGACTATGGCATGGAGCAGAGCATTCCGCTCTTTGCGCCAGTCGTCAAGTCTTGGAAAGAGTTCTTCCATCTTTTCGTCAAACAGTGCTGAATTGGGATCTGGAGAACCCTTTTGAGGATGCCATTGTCGAAGTGCATGGCCTAATGAATTCGCTGGCGATGCGTTTTGCTTACCAGCATTCAGCGTGGAAGAAATGCGATCCGTCAAGATGCTTTCCTCGACGGCAATCGACTGAAGCGGGCAATTGCCGGCAATTCCCTCGTCAATCATATCGAACGCAAGCTTGTACGACTCGTACTTGCGCATATTTTGCGCTGGCGACCCTCCGGCCGCCATGCTTTCTTTTACATCAATCTTCATTTTCGTTCCTTTCTTGCCCGGTTGCTTCGCCGCTCGGCAATCGGAACGAAAAGAAAACCTCCCTTCGTGCTTCATGGGAGGTCGTAGTAATTACCTATTAGGAACACGAAGAGAGGTAAGCGCGTGTGCGCTTCCTCTGCCAAGTGTCGCCTAATGTGAAGTTTACTACGTTTCCCATGACGACCGCTTTGCAGCGCAAATTGTCTTTTGGCGGATTTCTCCCCGCCTTATCGTTTTAACTGTTTACTGGCTTGTTCCTTTCATTGTCAGTTTTACGATTTGAGATTGGTGTTAGAGCGCGGCGATTTCGGCGGCGGAAAGGCCGGTGAGGTCGGCGATGTCCTTCTTGGAGAATCCTTTGGCTTTCATCTTGCGAGCTGTCTGACGCAGCTTTTCAACTGCCGTGTCGGCTCGCGCCTTTTCCGCGTCGCGCTCGGCCATCGCTGCGTCGGCGCGGGCAACTGCCTCGTCGCGACTCTTCTTTTCCTCTGCAAGTTCCTCTCTCGCGTCATTGAGCTCGCCTATGATTGTTGCCTCGCGGCGCACCGCGTCCCAGTATCCTTCGTATGCCGCCATCTCCGCATCGCTGTAAGTGGACTCCTCGACTATCTCCAGCGCCTTGGAAACTTCGGGATTGTCCAAAAGTTCCTGCGGGACGGTACGCGTATTCTCGTCTATCTCGGTGAGGAACTTGAGCCACAACACCGCCATCTTCTTCTCTGCGAAGGATTGGGGCTTGAACTTGGGCAATTCAACGAACACCAGATGAAGGCCGTCAATCTTCTTCTTTGTGTCGAGATTATGAACAATCGAATAGTGATGGTAGCAGTTGTCCGTGTCGGGCTCGAATATATTGTTGACGAGATTGAGCGAATAAACCGGTTGAAGGAGCTTGAATTTGTCGCTCCTGTCGATCTGTCGCACGTATGCCTTTGCTGCGTTGAAAAGGACGCGCTCCTTGAAGGCCGTCGTCCAGTTCAGTTGCATTTCCACAATGAACTTGCGCCCACCCGTCTCCTCGCAGCGCACGTCAACTATGCTGTTCTTCTTGTCGGGATTATCTGGCACCATCTCCGGCGGCAAGTACTCTATCGACTCGACCTGCTTGCCGTCCTCAAGAGGCAGCAAGGCGTTAAGGAGACTTATGACGAGGTTTTTATGCTCGCCAAAAACCTTCTTGAAGGTGACGTCCGCCTTTGGATCGAGATACCTTGCCATTCCGATTTCCCTTTTTCAAGTTTGCGCTGGTATTGTATCATATTCTCCCCGCCCGCGCAACTGCTCCACTGTGGATATTCCGGACCTGTGCCTTAACGTTTACTTTGTCAAGCGGCCGATTTTTTTGATATACTACACGCCGTGGGAAGCAAGGGTTTTAGACGCGTGCTGGAGAGGCTTGGAAGGTTCACTCTTTCAAGCCTTCTCGGGTTTGTTGTCGACAACCTTCTGTTCTCCCTTGTGATGGCGGCTCTGCTGTCGCTTCAGTCGCAGAATCTGCTGCGGCGCCACGACATTCTGATCGCCCTCGCAGTCGCGCGCACCGTCTCTGCAACGGTCAACTATGCGGTAAACAAGCGCTTCGTCTTCCGCTCACGCGCCCCGGTCGTGTCGTCGTTCTCGCGCTACTGGATTCTCGTCGCCGTCATAGCCGCGCTTTCCTACGTCGGCACCGCCGTGCTTTCCTTCGCCCTCGATCTGCGAGAAGCCGCCGTGATCACCGCGGGGAAGATTGCTGTGGACGCCGCGCTCTTTCTGCTGTCCTACAAGATTCAGCGCATATGGGTGTTTTGAGAAGTTCGGCTATCTTGCGGTCGGCCGTCTTCCCGCGCAGCTCCACCACCTTCGCGATGTCGCGCGAACCGGCCTTGTAGAGGACGGCGCGGCTTCCCTTGACGTCGATTATACCCACGCCCTGCGCGGCGCACCTCACGCGCAGCTCCGCCAGGCGCACCATCCTCTTCGCGGCCGGCGGCAGCGGCCCAAAGCGGTCTTTCAGCTCGGCCTCAAGCGCGCGGACGACCTTCACGTCCATAGCCTCGGCAAAGCGCTTGAGGAAGCTCATGCGCTGGGCGTCCTCCTCCACATATTCGTACGGCAGCGCGGCGGCGCTCGCCTCGTCAGCCGACGCGGGCGAGCTGTCGATGAAGTCGAGGTTGAGCTTGACGTCAACCACCTCTTTCACCTTCTCGCCCTTCATCTGCGCTATCGTCCGCTGCAGCAGCTGACAGTACAGACCGAAGCCGACAGCCGCGATGTGGCCCGACTGCTGCGACCCGAGAAGATTTCCCGCTCCGCGAAGTTCGAGATCCCTGACAGCCAGATTGAAGCCGGCCCCAAGCCCTCCATGCCGCTTGAGCGCGGCGAGGCGTTCGCGCGCGTCCGAATCTACGAGGCCGCCCGCAGGCAGCAGGAAGATCGCGCGCCCCTGTCGCGACGAACGCCCCACACGCCCTCTGAGCTGATACAGGTCTGCGAGGCCGAACATCTCGGCGTGGTCGACGAGTATCGTGTTCGCGCGAGGTATGTCAATACCAGACTCAACAATCGTCGTCGACAGAAGGATGTCGTATTCGCCGCGCTCGAACTCGCGCATCTTCCGCGCCAGCGTGCGGTTGTCCATCTGTCCGTGCGCCACGACGATCTTCGCCTCGGGGACGATCGCCCTGAGACGTTTTTCAACCTTGCCGATCGTCGTCACACGGTTGTGCAGGAAAAACACCTGTCCGCCGCGCATGAGCTCGGCCTCTACCGCCGCGGCGACTGTTTCGTCCGAATCGGTGACGATCTTCGTGTCCACCGCGACGCGTTCGCGCGGCGGCGAGCGCAGAAGCGACAGGTCGCGCGCCCCGGTCATGGACATGTAGAGCGTCCGAGGGATCGGCGTCGCCGAAAGCGTGAGCACGTCGGCAGTGGCCCTGAGCCGCTTGAGGAACTCCTTGTGGCGCACGCCGAAGCGCTGCTCCTCGTCGATGATTATGAGGCCGAGGTCGCGGAAGGCCGCCTTGCCGGAGAGCAGCGCATGCGTTCCGATCACAATATCGCACACTCCTGTGGCAAGCCGCTGGAAGGTGCCTTTGTGGGTGTCTTTCGTCTGGAATCGCGAAACCGACTCGATTCGTATAGGAGTGCCGTCGAAGCGCGATGTGAAAGTCTCGAAGTGCTGTTCGGCGAGAACCGTCGTCGGCGCGAGAACCGCGACCTGCCTGCCGTTCATGGCGACGATGTAGGCCGCGCGCATGGCGACCTCTGTCTTGCCGTAGCCTGCATCGCCGCAGACGAGCCGGTCCATCGGCTTCGCGGAGGCAAGATCCTTCTTTATGGCGTTGATCGCGGCGAGCTGGTCGGGCGTCTCCTCATAGGGGAACGCCGCCTCGAAAGCCTCCACCCCGTCGCACTCGACGTCATATGCAAAGCCGGGCGTGAGTTCGCGTTTCGCCTGCGTGTCGAGAAGCGCCGCCGCGAGATCTGCGACGGCTTTCTGCGCCGCGACCTTGTCCTTGGCCCAGCGCCTGCCGTCCAGCCGGTGAAGATGCACCGCCTCGCCTTTCACGCCGACGTAGCGCGAAAGCAGATGGGCGTGGGCCGCAGGGACGTGAAGCTTCGCGCCGTCTGCATATTCTACGGTAAAAACCTCGCTGCGCCTGCCGTCGACGACTATCTCCGACGACCCTGTGAAACGGCCCACGCCATAATCGACGTGCACCACATATTCGCCCGGCTCGAGATCCTCGAAGTCGCTTATGCGCGCGCCCTGCTGCGACGACCGGCGCCCTTGCAGGCCGCGGTGCTGCTTTCTGCGGGTAAAAACCCGGTCTGACTTCGTCACGACAACGAGGCCACGTCCGCCGCCGCACGGACCTATTTCGAACCCGCCCGAAAGATCGTCCTCCTTGAGCACCAGATCGCCGCGAGCATCCGCCGCGGCCACATGCCGCTCAAGGCGGCGGCGCGCTTCGTCGAAAAGCTCGGGATGACGGGCTTCATCCGCGCCAAGCTCGGCGAAGCCGGGAAGAGGCGCCGTCGCGAACGCGTACGACGCCACGCCGCGCGGCGCGGGATCGCCTGTATATATCACAGGGAAACGCTTGAGCGCGCCTTCACCGAGCGCAGTCTCCAGGCTGTAATCGTTGTGCTCGAGCGCCAGCACCGCCGCCCCCGCCGGCAGCACGTCAAGAATTGTGGAGCGGCGCGCACCTTCCCGTTCTCCTCCGCTTTCCTTAACAGGCAGAAGCGTCGTGCGCTCAAGCCGTTCGATAGAAATCTGCGTCGCCGCGTCAAACGCACGGATCGATTCCAGCTCGTCGCCGAAGAACTCGGCTCTTACAGGGAACTCCTCGCCGGGAGACCACGCATCGACGATGCCGCCGCGCACCGACCAGTCGCCCTCCTGCTCGACGGACGCGACGCGGTTGTAGCCCATCTTCGCGAGACTGTCGCATATCTCCTGGAACTTCACCGCCGCCACTGCAGGGCCTGTCTCCAGCGATATGTGGGGAAGCGCGCCTGTGCCGACCGCCGTTGAAAGCGCGGCGAAGGGCGCAACGACCACGCAGGGATACGGATTCACCGCCCACGCCCTGAGCGCGGCGACGGTCTTTATGCGCGCGCCGAGAGCCGATTTGTCCTCGTCGAGCTTTGGCGGCAGCTCCAGCACGCGCGGCGACGGTCCCTTGATTTTCGACGAGATGAGCCGCAGATCGTCCGAAAGCCTGTCGGCGTCCGGTATGCCGGGCGTGACGGCGAGAACGACCCTTCCCTTCTGCACACCGCATGCGAGCGCACACGCGGCGAATGCATCGGCCGCGCCAGTGAGCGAAGAAAGCGCGACCGCGCCCCCGCTCTCCGGCACGGGAGGAGCGAAGTGCGCGGCGAAGAGCTCAAGCGCGTCCTTCATCGACTTCAGCCGACGAGGGCCGAGACGATGCGACCGGCCCAGTCGCGGGCCTTGTCGAACTGAACGAACGAATAACTCTCGTTGGGCGAGTGGATGCGGTCTTCGCTCTGTCCCCAGCCGACGATGAGCGGCGCCGCGCCGGACGCCTCGCGTATCGCCGAAACGACAGGTATCGACGCGCCGTCCCACACGAAAACCGGTCCGCGCCCGTCCATCTCCGCCAGAACGTGTTCCGCCAGACGGAAGAGCGGCGAGGCGAGCGGCAGCCTGAAGCCTCCCGCACCGGGGTTGTAGTCCTCTATGGAAAGCTTCATGCCGCGCGGGACGTTGTCCTCGAGATGGCGCCTCACGGCCTCGAACGCCGAGCGCGGCGTCTGGCCCGGGACGAGCCGCATCGAAATCTTGGCGACCGCCTCGCAGGGGATCACGGTCTTCGCCCCCGGCCCGCCATAGCCGGAGTGAATCCCGTTGACCTCGATCGTCGGCTCGAAGCACATGCGCTGGACGATCGTCTTGCCGAGCTGCCCCCCGGCGCTTTCGCAGCCTATGTCGTTTTCAAGCTCCTCCTTCGTCGGCGCGGAGGCCTCCGCCGCCTTGAGCTCTTCGTGCGCAGGCGGCTCGACGCCGTCTTTGAACCCCGCCACCGCCACCGATCCGTCGCGCAGATGGAGCGACGCGACAAGCTCCGCCATGGCCTGCGCCGCGTTCGGCGCGACGCCGCCGTATTCGCCGGAGTGCAGATCGCGGTTGGGACCCGCAAGCCTGATTGTGAAATGCGAAACTCCGCGCAGTCCGGCGATGATCGCAGGGCGCAGGCCCGACGCCGCGCCAGTGTCGCATACGAGAAGCACGTCCGCCGCGAGACGCCGTCTCATCGAAGGCGCCATCCGCCCCAGCGCATCGCTGCCGCTCTCCTCCTGCCCCTCGAGAACAATCTTGATCGTCGGCTTCGGCCCTTCGCCGGCGAGATAGTCCCTTATGCCGCAGAGGAAGGCGAAGAACTGCCCTTTGTCATCCTGCGCACCGCGGCAGTATACTCTGCCGTCTACGACGGTCGGCTCGAAAGGAGGCGTCTTCCATTCGGCGGCCGGGTCGGCCGGCTGGACGTCGTAGTGGCCGTAGAAGAGCAGAACCGGCGAGCCTTCATCGCCCTTGCGCTCGGCGAAGAGAACCGGCGGCGGCATGCGCCCGCCTTCCGCCGCAGACGCCTCGGGGTAAAGCATTTCGCCCTCGAAACCGAGCTTGCCGAGCCAGCGCCGAAGCCACGACGCGCAGTCGACGCAGTCGCGAAAGCACTCCGGGTCGGCGCCTACGCTCTTGAACCTGAGAAGCTCGAAATACTCGCTCTGCACGCTCTCTTCCATAAAGACCTCCTTCAGGGATCAGGTGCGCTTGAGCTGCGGGAAGAGAACGACGTCGCGAATAGAGTCGGTTCCTGTAAGGAACATGACGAGGCGGTCTACGCCGAAGCCGAGGCCTCCCGTCGGCGGCATGCCGCACTCGAGGGCGCTGATGAAATCCTCGTCGATCTTTTCGGTATCTTCACCCGCCTGGTTCTCAAGCGCCTTGCGCTGTTCGAGCGGATCGTTCTGCTCGGTGTAGCCCGGGCAGAGCTCGCGCCCCGCGACGACAAACTCGAAGACGTCCACGAGGCTCGGGTCGTCCTTGCACGTCTTGGCGAGCGGCACGAACTCGTGAGGGATGCGCGTCACGAAGGTCGGCTGCATCAGATTCTTCTCGATGAGCTTGTCGTAGACCTCGTGGGTAAGCTCAAGCTCGCGCGTCACGCCGTCCAGTTCGAGGTTCGTCCCCGTCTCACGTCCCTTGGCCTTCGCCTTTTCAAGCTGCGTCTGGAAATCCAGCTCGAACCAGTCGCCGCCCATAAGCTCCTTGACGAGATCCTTGTATGCGACGCGGCGGTAGGGCGGCGTGAAGTCGATAGGCGTTCTGCTCTCGCCGTATTCGACGACGCGCCTGCCGACAACCTTGTCGCACAGATGCGGCAGAAGCCCTTCCATGATCGCCTCCATCGACGTGCGGTCGCCGTAGGCCTCGTATATCTCGCAGACGGTGAACTCGGGGTTGTGGGTGCGGTCTATGCCCTCGTTGCGGAAATCCTTGCCGAGTTCGAAGACCTTGTTCATGCCCCCCACGAGCAGGCGCTTGAGGTAGAGTTCGGGGGCGATGCGCATGACGCAGTCCTTGTCGAGCGCGTTGAAGTGGGAGAAGAACGGCTTTGCGGCGGCGCCGCCCGCCTGGTCCTGCAGGATGGGCGTTTCGACCTCTACGAACCCCTTGTCCCACAGATACTTGCGAATCTCCATTATGATGCGCGAGCGCATGAAGAAACGTTCGCGCGACTCGTCGTTCGTCATGAGGTCTACGTAGCGGCGGCGGTAGCACTCCTCCTGGTCGGCGAGGCCGTGGAACTTTTCCGGCGGCTGCTCAAGAGCCTTCGCGAGCATCGTCCACTCCTTGACGACGAGCGATTTTTCGCCCTTCTGCGTCGTGAAGAGCGTTCCTTCCGCACCGATGATGTCGCCGAGATTGAGCTGCTTGAACGCCGCGAAAGCCGTCTCGCTAAGCTCGTCGCGCTTGAAGATGAGCTGGAAGCGCCCAGTGCCGTCGTTCATGGTGCAGAAATTCATCTTGCCCATGCGGCGTATCATCAAAAGACGCCCGGCGACGCGCGCGCGCGCGCCCTCCTCGAACTCCGCGCGCACCTTCACAAGGTCGTCATGTTCGTACTTGCACCCGTAAGGGTCGTAACCCATCTCCTTCAGAGCGTTCATGCTCTGAAGCCTCTGTTCACGGTATTCGTTTGTCTCCATAGAAGCCTTTCGCCGATTTCGAGCCGCTTCACGGCCCGGGTGGATTTGCGTATTATACCATATTTCAGCGACCGTCTGCCGACACGCCTCTGCAATCACCCTTATCCCGGATTTTTCGCAGCTAGCATTGCCTTGCCGTGTCAAT
>DGVK01000202.1 GCA_002395905.1 Verrucomicrobia bacterium UBA4286
TGTCGTTGTCGCGGCGGTAGACGTTCGCGCGCGGGTTGTCCCAGCTGCGGAACACGGCCTTGATCGCCTCGAAGAGCTGCTCCTTCGCGTCGGACGGGAAGTCCTTGCCGATCTTGGACTTGTACTCGGCCTTGAACTGGCCCGCGAGTTCCTTGAGATCGTCGGCAGTAAGCTCGACGTCGAGCTTGACGCCCTTCTTCGCCTTCATCTCGTCGATGAGCTTCTCGAAATACTTCTTGCCGACCTCCATCACGACGTCGGAGAACATCTGAATGAAGCGGCGGTAGCAGTCCCACGCCCAGCGCGGGTTCTTCGTCTGCGCCGCGAGGGACTCGACGACCGTCTCGTTGAGGCCGAGGTTTAGAATCGTGTCCATCATGCCGGGCATGGACGCGCGCGCGCCGGAGCGCACAGAGACGAGAAGCGGGTTCTTGGCGTCGCCGAACTTCTTGCCGGCGGACTTTTCAAGCTTGTCTATGTACTCCATGACCTGGGTCATGATGTCCTGACCGATCACCTTGCCGTCGTCATAGTAGCGGGTGCAGGCCTCTGTCGAAATCGTAAAACCCTGCGGCACCGGAAGGCCGAGACCGGCCATTTCGGCAAGGTTCGCGCCCTTGCCGCCAAGGAGTTCGCGCATGTTTGCGTTGCCTTCGGTCTGCCCGGCGCCGAAGAAATATACATACTTTTTCTGTTCGCTCATCTTTTTCTTTCTTTCTTTGTTTCGTTGTTTTGTGAATAATACCATATTGGCCGCGTCAGTTCAAGTGGCAATTTATCTGTGTCGCGTAGTCGCAGTTTCAAAAAAGGCATATTTCCACCCCTTTCCGCTTTTGCTTTCACCGCGACAGGGCGAAAAGGCTATTATGTCACCTGCCTCAGGCGACGAGACTCTTGAGGAGTTCTATCTCCTCTTTATAGCCCTGCAGGTCGCACGGCGTCTCGAGATAGAACGGCAGCGACCTGAGGCGCGGCTCGTTCACTATGCGCCTAAACGCCTCAAGGCCGATCTTGCCCTTGCCGATCTTCTCGTGACGGTCTTTGTGGGCTCCAAGAACGTTCATGGAATCGTTGGTGTGCACCGCCTTGAGTCGGCCTATGCCGACAACCCTGTCGAACTCGTCGAGCACCCCGCCCAGATCGCCGACGATATCATAGCCGCCGTCCCATACATGGCATGTATCAAGGCACACGCCCAGCTTTACACCCTTGGCGCGAGACTCTGTCTTTTCGATTATATCGGCAAGCTCCTCGAAGGTTCGCCCGATCTCGCTTCCCTTTCCGGCCATCGTTTCCAGAAGAACCGTCGTGGACGGTGCACGCCCGAACGCGTCGAAAATCCTCGCCAGCATGTCGGATATAAGCCTTATACCCGCTTCCGCCCCCTGGCCGACGTGCGAGCCGGGGTGAAAGTTGTACATGGCGCCGGGCGTCCGCTCAAGCCTGACGAGATCGTCGGCCATTGTCGCCTCGGCGAACTCCCTTACGCGCGGCTCGGCGCCGGCCGCGTTCAATGTGTACGGCGCGTGCGCGAGTATCGGTCCTATCCCGTTCGCGGAAGCGTATTCGATGAATGCCGCGACGTCGTTCGCGTCGATCGGTTTGGCCGCGCCGCCTCGCGGATTACGCGTGAAGAACTGAAAGACGTTCGCACCGATCGAAACGGCCGTCTGCGCCATCGCCAGATAACCGCCGGATGAAGAAAGATGGCAACCTACCTTCATGACAAGACTCCTGTTTCTCTCCTTATTCCCCGACAAGACGCGCCGTGAGACGCTTCACCACGTCATCACCGAGGATGAATACCGCGTCCGCCGAGCCAAACGTTGCATAGCGGCCGCCAGGCGCCTTGCCGCCTACGAGGATGTTCCGGCGCACAGATCCCTCTCGGACGAGATCCACCGCCACCACATGCGCCGCCGATGTATCCAGCCCGTAGCGCCCGAGACCGTCCGGCCCGACCTTCAACGTCACGACTCTCTCCGCCGTTAGCGGGGAAATCGCCTCAAGCAGGGCGTCGACCGCCGCAGAATCCGCCACGCCGCCGTCCGGAGACGACTCGACGTTCCATGCTCTGCGGTCGGAGTCGTACACGATCGAGACGGGCTTGGAGCCGGGCGCGGTTGAAACAATACGCCTTATCTGCGAGGCTTCCAAACTGGCAATCGTCTTCGAGCGCAAATCTTCAAGGCGATGTCCGTCGAGAACCGCTTCGCGCGACACGCGCAGAGGGTTCGAATTCGTCGAAACCGCAATCGCTATTCCCGACGCATCGGCCGCAGAATGATGGAGCGCCAGAATGCGCGAGACCATCTGGCTCGCCTCCTCCTGATCGGCCGGCGCGACAACCGGCGCATCGAGCCGCCACTGGCCTTCCGCATCCTTCGCGAGAAGATACTGCTCGTCGCCGTCGGCGAGCGAAACGGACGTCACCGCCGCCGCATCATACGGGAAAAGGCGCGTGTCAAGGAAGCCGTCGATGCCGTCAAGCACAATATCCTTGAACGAAGAAGCCACCGTCACAACGGCGCCGCCGTTGTGAGCCAGCGCGTAGACATAACCGGTCTCCGCCTCCTTGCCGAGCGAAAGAAGCCGGTCCGCGCCGTCCGCCCCCTTGAACGTCACCGTCACCGAACTCTCTGGATCCAGGCCGTACCCCGCCAGCAGCGAGACCGATGCCGTCTCGGTCTCGTTCGACGCGCCGACCGGCCATACGAAGCTCGCCGCGCGAGCGTCGAGAACCGTCTCGAGGAACTTCCTCACCTTGGCGGACGATGCCGGCGAGTCATGAGGCTCGGTCATGCGCCATTTTTCGCCGTCCTTCGTAAATCGCATGAACGAGCCCGAGGCCTTGCGCACGTCGAAAGCGCCGATTTCATCCGCACCTACCGTGAAAAGCGAGCGGCTGCGAAGATCGTCCGCTTTCATGTCCACCGCATCAAACACATTAGTCCCGACGATATACACGAATCCGTCTCCGGCGACCTCCACGTAGACGCAGTCGCCCGCAGGAGTCGCCGCTCCGAAGGAGAACTCCTCCGTACCGCCGGGTCCTACAGCCACTACCGTGACGCGAGGCTGACGCAGGCCGAAATCCTCCCGTCGTCCGCCAAGCCTCTCCAGTTCGACATTGCTCATAGAGTCCACCACAGGCACGAACGCGAGCGCATCCAGGAGTCGCATCACGGCGATCTTGTCGGCGCTTGCCGAAAACGGCTCCGTCATCATCCATTCGCCCGACACGCAGGACAGTTCAGTCCACGGTAAGTCGCCATGTTTCACGCGCAATGCAACCGCGCCGTCCGCGACAGACGAAAGCGTCGCACGGCGCAGAAGTCCCGCGCCGCCCTCCTTCACGTCAAGCGCGATATGTGCACCGGCGACAAGGGCCGTGCCGAGAAGCATCCATGCTATTGAGCGCGCGTTCTTCACATACGCCTCCTTCTGGACGCGACGTAAGCCAACATGAGAAGAAACGCTGCGCCGGGAACCACAAAGCCCGACTTCACAATGAACGACGTCCACGCACGGCGATCCATCCCTGTCGAAAGCACGCCGCCCTCGGCCTCGCCGCCCGTCGTAGCGCCAGTCCCGGCCAGATAGGCGACGCAGTTGAGAAGGAAATCACGGTTTGCATTCGCGCGAGAGGCCAGCGGGCCGTTCATGGCAAAAAGCGAGTCGCCCACTACGACTATTCTCGTCGGCCGCAGCGCAAGATCCTCGCCAGTGCCTACGCCGCGCTCGACCGCCGCCGCTATGCATCTGCCGGAGGCCTCCACGAGCGGACTGAACTCTATGCCGTCGGCTCCGCCGCCGCCCGCCGCAGAGGACGCTTCAAGCGACAGCGGACTGTTGAGCACTATCTGCGTCCCCTTGAGCGGAGAGGTGATCGCATGGGCTGAAAACCTTGACGCCACGACATCTTCGCCGGAGAGCGTATGCGACGAAGCGATCTTCTCGGCGGTCGGGCGCACGCCCCAGGCTGAAAGAAGCGTCGCGAGACCGCCGCCGTCGCCCGAGCCGAGCAGCACCAGAAGCCGCCCGCCCTGCTTGAGATACGCCCCGAGCCGCTCTGCCTCGACGCGGGAGATGTCTTCGCGTCCGCCGGCGATTATGATGAGCGCGCAGTCGGCCGGCACCGCAGGCACGCCAGAAAGATCCAGCGCGGAGTTGCGGTAGCCGTCCCGCGCAAGCTCGCGGGCTATGTCGCTCATCCCGAACGCGCCGTACGAATCGAACGACGACTCGCCATGGCCCGCAGTCCAATAAATGCTGGTTCTGTGCGGCGGAGTGGCGAGTCTCAGAAGCGCCGACGCCATATTCCGCTCTGAAATACCGTCGGCCAAAGCCAGCACTGCGCGTCTCCTGCCAAGCTCGAACACGACCGACGGCTCGGTGACACCGAGTCGCGCGAGTCTCTGCGCCTCGGAGAAATTCCACCTGGGGTCGACGAATCTCGGTTGTATTCTTGCGGCGCCGTGCGAAGCGGCCTCGGCCCGCATGTATCTAAGCATGTGGGCGACAGGCCGGAACCGGGGGTCGTTCCTCGGCAGAAGGCATGTAGCCGCGATCGTCCCCTGGGATTCGGCCAGAATCCCGCGCGTCCTTTGAGACATACGTCCTTCCGACGAACCGAGAGGAAGCTCCACAACCGTGTCAAGCCGGATCGCAAGGAGCAAAGTCAGCATTGCACAAACGATTGAAAGCAGCACGGCCGCAAACGCCCCGGCGCGGGCGCCCGCCGCGCGACGCCCGACGAGGCGAATCGCCTCTACGCGCTTTGTGCATATGAAAAGCGCCGTGACAGAAAGAATCGCATAACCGAACATCGGGCCGGTCTGCACGACGCCTGCCGCGAAATCGGCTGCGTGCGCGTCGAGCGGCATCTCGCCGAACGCAGTGCGCCCCTGCGCCGACCATTCGCAAAAAGCCGCCCACAGTCCGCGAGGCAGGGCGATCATCAGCGTGCAAGCGACAAGGGCCGACGCGGCCGCATGGCGAAAGAACGCGCTTGTCGCCAAAGAAACGGCGCACCAGAGCGCCGACTGCAACGCAAGCGCCGCGAATCCAGGCAGAAAATCGGCGGGCCCGAGCGCGCCGAAAGCGGCCGGCGCATTAAACCGCACGAGCGCCAAGGCCGATGCAAGCGACGCGAACGCCGCCAGAACCACAAGCAGCCACACACCGAGAAATTTGCCGATAACAAGGTCGCTTTCGCGAACGGAGGCCGTTAGAAGAAGATCGATCCGTCCGGACAGTCTCTCGTCGCTCCACGTATCCATCGCGAGCATGGCCGCCAGCGCCGGCAGGAACGGCGCTACCGAAGACGCCCATACAGAAGCGAGCGATGCGGAAACGCCGTCGGCGCTGCGCAGGTTGAAGGCGAATGAAACGCCCGCGGCGGCGAGGAAACAGCCCATCGCAAGCGCGGTCGAAGGGAAGTTGCGCGCGAACCCGATCGTCCTGCGCATCGTAACGCCGACAGCCGTCATTGCCCGCCTCCCCCGAGCGCAGCCTCCACCCTCGCGCGCACATCGCTCCTGTCGGCGCCGGCAGTGTCGACCGTGGACGCGATCACGCCACCATTCAAAACGAGGAACCGCGTAGTCCAGCGTGCCAGATCGTCTATTTCGTGACCTGTAACGATTACGCTCGAGAACGCCGCCGCGTTCGAAAGAACCTCCCCCGCCGCATCACGCATTGCGGCATCCAACCCCGCGAGGAAGTCGTCCAGAAGGAGAACCCGCGGTCTGAGGAGAAGCGCGTCCGCCAGAGCGACGCGCTTCTTGACCCCGTTCGACAACCATCGTATTGGACGACGCAGAACATCTGAAACGCGGCACAGTTCCGCCGCCTCTCCAACACGTCGGCGGATGCGCTTTGCGGGCTCGCCTTTCAGCCGCGCACGGTAGACCAGATATTCCTTGACGGTCATGTCCTCGTAGAGCGCGACCTTTTCCGGCAAGTATCCAAGCTGCCGACGGTATTCGTCCGCGTTCGCGAGAGCGTTGCGCCCGTCGGAGAGAACCAGACCGGCATCAGGCACGGCCAGAGTCGCGAGCACCTTGAGCAAAGTGGTCTTGCCCGTCCCGTTCGGGCCGACCACGCTTATCGCTTCGCCGGGAGAAACCACAAACGACACGTCGCGCAGGACCGGACTCCCGCGATATGTGAAAGCTATGTTTCGCACCTCGAACATTGGGGTGTAACTCAGTCGCGCGAACCCAGAAAGTATACGTAGGCCGGGTTGCGGCTCACGTCCTCGTGCTTGTAGCCGATTCCGTCGAGAACATTCTCGAAATCGGCGCGCTCCGCCTTCGGAACCTGGAAGCCTACAAGAACCTTGCCGTGGTCGGCGCCATGGTTGCGGTAGTGGAAGAGAGAGATGTTCCAGCGGCCCGCTATGGCAGAAAGGAACTCCATCAACGCTCCCGGGCGCTCAGGGAACTCGAATGTATGAACGACCTCGTTGACGATGGCGTGCGAGCGCCCGCCGACCATGTACCTTACATGCTCCTTCGCGAGAGCGTTGTCCGAAAGATCTATGCAGTGCGATCCGGCGGACCTTATGCGCTTCTGGAGCGCCTTGCGCTCGTCAAGGTCGCGCACAGACACGCCGACGAATATGTGCGCGAGGAAACCGTCGCCCATTCGATAGTTGAATTCGGTCACGCTGTGCCGCCCGAGCTTCTCGACAAACCTCAGGAAACTGCCGGGTTTCTCGGGTATCGCACAGTCGAATATGGCCTCGCGCCCCTCGCCTATCTCGGTCTGTTCGCTCACGAAGCGGATGCGATCGAAGTTCATGTTCGCACCAGAGATGACACACGCGCAGACATCGCCCTTCTTCGCGGTTTTCTTCGCCGCCGCAAGCGCCAGCGCGCCGGCGGGTTCGCACACTGCCCGCGTCGCTTCAAAGATGTCCTTTATCGCGGCGCAAGTCTCGGCCGTCGAAACGCGTACAATTCCGTCCAGATGCTTCTTGCACAGCTTGAAGGTCTCCACACCGGGCTGCTTCACACAAACTCCGTCGGCGAAAAGACCGGGGCTGTCAAGCGTGACGCGTCGACCGGCCTTGATAGACTGGAACATGCAGTCGGAATCCTCCGGCTCCACTCCGTATACCTTCACCCACGGGCGCACGCTCTTTACATAAACCGCGACACCCGCAGCCAGACCACCGCCGCCTACAGGCACATACACGGCGGTGAGATCGCGACCGGCCTGATCTAGAATCTCCTTGCCTACAGTCCCCTGCCCGGCGATCACATCCGGGTCGTCGAACGGGGCGATGTAAGTATAGCCGTGCTCCTCGATCTGGCGGTGAAGCTCCTCGTATGTATCGGAGTAGGAGTCGCCGTGCAGCACTATCGTCGCGCCGTACGCCTTGACCGCCGACGTCTTTATCTCGGGCGTCGTAACCGGCATCACGATCGTGGCCTTGACGCCCAGCTTCTTCGCCGACAGCGCGACGCCTTGCGCGTGATTGCCGGCCGATGCGCATATCACGCCCTTGTCCAGCTCCGCGCGCGGCAGCTGGCTCATCTTGTTGTACGCGCCCCGAATCTTGTAGCTGTGGACCGGCTGCAAATCCTCCCTTTTTAAAAGAAATGTGCAGCCATACTTCTTCGACAGCGCCGCCGCCTCTTCGAGAGGCGTCTCCACCGCCACGTCATAAACGGTGGCGTTCAGAATCCTGGAAAGATAGTTCATACCCTTCATCGCACGACGGACCTTGCTCACTCCTCGGCCCCGCCGCCGCCAAGATCGATATCGGGGAACATCTCGCTCGCGGTGCTCGCGTAGTCCGGGAAGAGCTCGACGACCTTCTTGACTATCGCCTCGCCCCGGCTTACGGCGCTGTCGTCGTCGGCGCATATTATGCGCATCGTAAGCGCTGCGCCACACATCGCCTCGGCCCACTCGCGCAGGTTGAGACGCGGCCTGCCGTTGGTGCGGCCGTTCTCGACGAACGTGATGATGAGTTCGTTCAGGTTGCCGTGATAGCTCTGGTAGAACTTGACGAACGTGAGCTTAGACGGGCTCTTGCCGTCTTCAAAAGCTATGTCGCTCTCCGTCGCGCTTTTGACGGTGCGGCCTTTCAACTTGGACCTCTTGAAGGTGAAGCCCGCGAGGTTGCGGCGGAATATCTCGTGAGCCGACTTCATCGCGTTGACCTTGCGCATCTCGGCGTCGACCGCAAGGCCGCCCTCGGCCGTCTTGAACTCGGCCTTCATCGCCTCCAGCTGGCGGATGGCCCCCTTCCAATCGAGCTGGCGGAAGCTTCCCATTGCGCCTATCGCCTCGAACTTCGCCCTGGCCTCGGCCGTCTCGTATTCGACGAGCTTGGCGCGCGCGGCGGCCATTGCCTCCTGGCGCTGCTTCTCGGCCTCCTCTTCGGCGGCCTTCTTCGCCGCGCGTTCGGCTTCGATCTTCTCTATGCGCAGACGTTTCACGGCCTGTTCGACGACCTTCTTGGCACGATCCTTGATATAGCCAGACGCCTTGCGCACATTCTCGACATCCTTGGAAGACTTGATCTCGTTGCACATCTCGGTCACATCCTGCGAAAGCTTCGAGAGCTTGTTTGCGCTTTCGAGATCCTCACCCTTGACATCCGCGGCGGTGGCGCACATCGCCACAACCTTGCGCATGCCGTGGCGCACGCGTATCGCACTCGCACGGCACGAGCAGGCACGCTCCCAGAGAGCAGCGATGTCGTTGACGACCGGCGGAATCTCCCGGGGCTTCTCCGTATTCGCGGGCGCTTCGGCGGCAGCCTCGGCCGGCGCTGCGTTGGTTGCGACGGGTGCGGCGGCCTCGGCCGGCGCTGCATTCGTCGATACCGGCGCTGTGACAGGCGCGGGCGCGGCGGCAACAGTTTCGTTGGTCGAAGCGATTGCATCAAGAAGCTCCTTGGTGGGAGCCGGCTTCATGAGGTCTGCAAAATCGGGCAGAAGCCGCGACAGGTTGTCGGACGATTCCCGGCATCTGCGTTCTGCCGTCTCGGCGAGAGCGTCCACTTCGTCCGCAAACTTTGCCGCGGCCCCGGCGGTATCCTCAATCGCCTGCCGGGCGGTGCGGATCCCCTTCACGATCGACGCCTGGCGCTCGGCCTCCTGCGCGTTCTTTGAAGAGACCTGATACCATATCAATCCCCCGATGACCGCGCCGACGAGCGCGATGACGCCGACGACAACGCCGGCGACCTTCACTCCAAGATTGCCGCCGCCTTCTTCCTCTTCTTCGGCATCCTTCGCGCCGCTCTTTGACTCTTCGGCGCCTGCCGACGATTCGCTGCCGCCGTCCTCTGCGGCGTTGAGAGGCTTCCTTATGACCGCGCCGCTCCTGCGCACGGTCATGGTGCGGCGGCCATGCACCGTCATCTTGCGCGTCCCGCCGGGCTTCTTCGCACCGGCCTCCGCAGGATTGTCGATTCTGCTCGTCGAGTCGAGCCCGGTCGTCATTACCTTCTTGAACTCCTCCAGAAGCGCCTCGAAGCTCGGGAAGCGATCCTCTTTCTTGAACGCCAGCATCTTCATGACGAGCGCATCGATCTGCGGTGAAAGCTCAGGCCGTATAGAACTCGGCTTGGGCGGCAGATCGGTGAATCTCGCCTTTACGACGGCCGACACGTCCTCGCCGTCGAACGGCGGCTTGCCGGTCAAGGCGTGGAAAAGCGTTCCTCCGAGGCTGTACATGTCGGCGCGGTAGTCGACAACCTCCTGCTTGACCTTCTCGGGCGAGATGTAGTAGGGCGTTCCCCATATCTCGGAGGTGTCCTTCTGCATCCCCGCCAAGCCGAAATCAACGAGTTTGGCGTTGCCGTTCGCGTCAAGAAGAATGTTCTCGGGCTTGACGTCGCCGTGGACATAGCCCTGGTCGCTCGCGCACTGCAGCGCCTGCGCGACCTGCTGACATATCTTCATCACGCGCGGAACATCGGTCTTGCCGCCCTCGGCGTGCTTCATGAGCGAGTCGAGCGAACCGCCTGCGACAAGCTCCATCGCTATGTAGGGCATTCCGTCGCAGATGCCGTAGGAGTATATCTGCGCAATGTTCGGGTGGATGAGCTTTGCGGCCGCCTGCGCCTCCTTCTTGAACTTCTCGACGAACTCCGCGTCGGCGCCGTATTCCTTGAGCATCACCTTTACGGCCACAGGCCTGTCGAGCATCTTGTCGCGGCCCATGTACACGCCGCCCATGCCGCCGGCGCCGAGCTCGCGCTCAAGCAGGAAGTTGCCGTTTTCTCCGAAAACGCCAGGGGTTGCAATAAGCTGTTCACTCATCTTATGGTCCTCCATCCGTTAAATGGCCAAAACACCACGCTCCCGACTCCGCGCAGGTTTGCGCCCGGCACAGGGCCCCAGTAGCGGCTGTCGTTGGAGTTGTTGAAATTATCGCCACAGGCGAAGTATTCGCCCGGTCCCATCGTGACCGCGCCCGGACGCCCTTCGACAGGGTGCTCCAGAACATACGTCTCGCCGGGCCGCGCCTTCATGCGCTTTATGTAGTGGGTCCCCTGCGGCAGACCGGCAATGCCGGTCGTCGAGAAAATCATAACCTCGCCGTCGCGCGGCTTGCGAAAGTTCCAAAGCCACCTGTTGACGAATATGAAATCACCGGTCGTCACGGTTCCCTGCCATACGGTCTCGCCTTCGCGGTAGTGACGGCCCATTATCGAAGGCAGAGCGTCGGTCGGCACTTTGAACGCCTTGTCGCTGAGCCCGACCGCCACATCGGCGAAGCCGTCGCCCCTTATCCTCATGCGCGGCGCTCCAGACGCCGGCGCTTTGTGCTCCACGACCTTCTCGCCGCTCCACGCCCACTTGAGAACCGAAAGCGGGAACGTATCCCACGCGGTCTTCTCGGTTCCGCGCTCAGTGTGGTAGCCCCACAGCGTCGGCTGCATAGAGCCTGTCGGGATGTTGAACGGCTCATAGAAATAGGCTCGAAACGCCATCGCGACCGAAATCGCCACCACGAGAGTGTCCAGCCACTCCCGTCCATAGTCGCTCCATGTCTTTTTACCGCTCACTTCGGCGCCACCTTTGATGGAATGACGTCGATCAGTTCGTCGACTTCGCTCTCCAGCGCCATCGCACCGCCCTGAACGGTCATGTTCTTGGACGCCTTCAGTCTCTCGAGGGTCTTCTTCATCTTCCGGAGCTCGGATACAATCTTCTTCGCCTCGGCCTCGTTCTTGCACTCGAACGACGGATCGGCCCACGCGACGATCTTGCCGAACACCGTGCCGAGCTTGTCGGCGTCGGGCACGGCCTTGATCGCGTTTACATACCGCGCGACAGATCGCTTCTCCGACGGCCAGTACTTCGTCAGCTCCGCCACGTCATACGCCGCACGGTAGGGCGAGGTCCACACCTCCATTGATATGCGCACCACGAGGTCGCTGCGCGTCTGCTCGATCGCGTCGTAAAGAATCTGCGCTTCTTTCGACACCTCGGGATCCTTGTCCTGTATTCCCTTCCTTATCTTCGAGAACTCGGACGCGAGCGGCTTCGGCTTTGAGGAGTTCAACACCGTCTCCAGACCTTTGAAGTGCTGAGGATCGACCACAGAACCATAGAACGGGCGCCACTTCGGAAGCTTCGCCTTCGCCGCTTTCACGGCGGCTTTCAGCGCGGCGAGCCCCTTCGCGTCAAGCGCTCCCGCGAACAGCGGTTCGACGCCGGCATGCCCCATGACATACGCGAACGGGCGCTTTCCTTCCTTTGGCCCGGGCGCGCCGGGGAATGTTATTCCCCTGTAGACCGGCGTCCTGACGCGCTTGAACGTCTCGAGCTTCTTGGACAGACCCTCGTCCTTGCTCTTCAGCACACCCAGCAGCAGGTCGGCGCTTTCCTTCCCGCCGCAGTCCGACACGACAACCGTCACCCCGCGCGGCATCTTGTAATGGCTCCACACCACTGCATGAGGGATTCCCGCGAAGGAGTCCTGCGAAACGACCGACGCCGCCGCGAGAAGCTGCTCCCGCGCGCTCTCCTCGTCTGTCGGCGCCACCTCCACAACGACCGTCACCTTCTGGCGCAGGTCGGATGGCACAATCTTCCGTCCCCAGATGTAATCGCGCTCATCCAGGCCCTCCCAGGCAGGATACCCTTCCGCCACGGGAACCTTCGCCGCGACGGCGCACGCCGCAGCGAAAACCGCAAGAAACACTAAAACAAGTCTGCGCATCGGCATACCTTTCAAGTCCTGTAGTTGGGAGCTTCCTTGGTGATCGTTATGTCGTGCGGGCGCGCCTCCCGGAGGCCCGCTGCCGTGACGCGGTAGAAACGGCCCTTCTTCTTGAGCTCTTCTATCGTCTTCGCCCCGCAATAGCCGAGCGACGCGCGAAGACCGCCGCAGAACTGCGTCATGATGCTCTTCACGCGGCCCGAATACGGCACCATTCCCTCGATGCCCTGCGGCACAAGGCTGTCCTCGGCCTCGTTGTCCTGGAAATAGCGCGCACGGCTGCCCTTGCCGTTCTTGAGCGCAGCCATGGAACCCATCCCGCGATAGACGACATACTGGCGCCCGTTAGAGTATATCTTCTCGCCCGGGCTTTCCTCCGTTCCCGCGAGCACGCTGCCGAGCATCACCGAGTCGGCGCCAGCCGCAATCGCCTTGGGCACATCGCCCGAAAGCTTGATGCCGCCGTCGGCGATCACCGCAACATCGGTCCCGCGAAGAGCCTTCGCCGCGTTGTAGACCGCCGTGAGCTGCGGGATGCCGACGCCGCATACGACGCGCGTCGTGCAGATCGAACCGGGGCCGATCCCCACCTTGACCGCGTGCGCACCGCTCTTCGCGAGCGCGACGGCGGCTTCTCCGGTCGCGATGTTGCCCGCGATCACGTCCACCTTCGGGAAGTGCTTGACGATGTATTTCGTCATATCCATGATTCCCTTCGAGTGACCGTGCGCGGAATCCACGACAACAACGTCCACACCGGCGTCGGCGAGCTTCTCCATACGCGAGAGGTCGCCCTTCCCGCCCGAGACCGACGCGCTCACCCTCAAGCGGAACTTGTCGTCGCAGTTGACTGACGTGTTGGAGTTCTCGACGATGCGCTGGACGTCTGTGAAACTGTAAAGTCCGACGATTCGACCGTCCTTGTCAACGAGCGGCAGTTTGCCGATCTTGTTCTCGCGCATTATCTCGTAGGCCTTCTTCAGGCTCGTGCCGGGCTTGGCCGTAAGGAGCGAGGTCTGCATCACATCGCGCAGCTTCGCGGCGTTCTGCGGCGCGAAGCGCATATCGCTGGAGGTGATCATGCCGACAAGCCTGTCGCTGTCGTCCAGAACGGGGAAGCCGTTGAACTTGAGTTTGCGCTCGGCCTTTACGCTGCGCAGATATCCTATATCGTCGCCCGAATGGAAGCATACGGGCTTTTCAATCATACCGTTCAGATGGTTCTTCACAAGGCGAACCTGCGCCGCCTGGTCGTCCTCCTCCAGATTCTTGTGAATGCATCCGATACCACCCGCGAGCGCCATCGCAATGGCCATCGGCGCCTCAGTCACGGTGTCCATCGCGGCGGACATGAACGGCACTTTCATCCGGGTTCGCGAAGTAAGTTTCGTCTCCAGAGACGTATCGTCTGGCAGAAAGTCCGCATACTGCGTGACGAGAGTCACGTCATCATAGGTAAGGCCTTCGTAGGGGAAAGCCTTCATGAAGTCGTCCATGTACTTGTTCATTGCCGAATCCTCTAATCTTTGCACTAGTCTGTTTTGGGGGTATTATACCCTATTCAGCGGCGAAAATCAATGCCCATGCCGCCATCACCTCGTTCTGGCGACGACATGGTCCCTGCCGTCGGGCGCGAACACCCTGTGGAATGTAGAACCGTCGGCGTCGCGAACAGTCGCGACCAGGACTTCGTCGTCCGCAAAGGTCTCGCTTCTGAATACAACCTCCAGCTCGGAAACGCGCCTTCCGCCGGTCGGTTCGAGCATCCACTCTATATAATGGACATTGTTCACATGGCCGTTGAGGTCGATGTGGCTGTGCTGCGCCCGGAAGCGAAGCGGTTCGCCGTCGCATCCGCCGGGGAACTTCAACCTGGCCGTGAACGGCTCAAGGCCGAGAACGCTTGCCGGGCAGTCGCCTGCAAGCGCGAGGACCTCAAACGGGATCGGCGCGACCTTGCGCGTGGCGAGGTCGATAATCATCCATTCGCTGGTCGCGAGTCCCAGCGTCTCGCCGTCCGCACTCTTGATGATGAAGTCGCGCCATGCGACTATACGCCGTCCTCCGCGCGGGAATGTCTCTACGACGACATCGTCCTCCCACTTGGGATAGCGGTTCATCTTAAGCGCCAGACGCGTGAGAACCCACGAAACATTGCCGCCCGCCGCGTCGAAGTTGGACTTCGAAAAGCCCAGCTCCTCGGCGTTCAGGCTGGCGGCCTCCTGAAGATAGTTGCATATGCACGGCATCGTGGCAAGACCGTCGGCGCCGCACTCGTAGCTTCTCACCTTGAACACATATTCACCGTGTTTCATGGGAATATTCTACCATATTGCGCCGTCGCCGGCAAATCCGGCCGGCGACTCGTCCTAACGGGTGAAACCCGCAGAGTCGCGGACGACCCCGGCCCCGTATATCGTCATCCAGTCGTCGCGCATCGAAACGGGTATCCATCCGTTCGCAGAACACGCCGCGCGCATCTTTTCCGCGCGGTCCAGATTGCCGTATTCGCGCACAGTGTCGTCGCAAAGCAGCATGAACGCCATGGCCTTGCGCCGGCTGTTCTGAAGCGTGTAGTTGAGCATGCTCGCGTCGCTCATGCTGTTGCCGAACGCCAGCACGGGCCTCGCGCCTATCTCCCGCGCCATGACAGAAACCTTGTTCATCTGCAGGTTCTTCACAACCGGGACACCTTCGAACTCCAGCGCGCCGTCGACGCCGTACACGAACGCCAGCGGGTCGGCGCCGTCCTGCCCTTTCGCGACAAGCACAGTGTCGGATCCTATTACATGACGCGGCGGAATGGACAGGCCGTCCTCGACCACCGGGCGGGCCACGAACCTGTCTGTTCCGCTGCACACATAGACTGTAAAGCCTCTGCTCTCGAGGAACCGCACAACCTCCACCATCGGCCGGTAGAAAGCCTCGCCGCGTTTCATGCCGGTGAATCCCGGCTGCGGCCCCGCCGCGAAAGCCCTTACATATGCGGCGAGCGTCTCGGGCGTGAATCCCCGCCACGCCTTTGCCATCATCGCTTCGCGCTCCAGGCTCAGCCCGGGCCACCGCCCCGTCTCGCGCGCAGAGCGCGCCGCCGACACGAGTTCTTCACCCGCCGCGCACGACCGGTCGTCCAGCACGCGGTGGTCGAAAAGCATCCAGTCGAAGTATGTAGGCGCCGTCTCGCAGAACAGCGTCCCGTCGAAGTCGAATACCGCTATGCGCTCCTCCGGCGGGATGTAGTCGGGCGAGTCTTCCCTTGTGACCGACTCGACGTATGCGACAAGCACCCGCTTCGCCGGCGCGTCGGCGCGCCAGAGCTCCAGCGCCTGCGCTTCGCCCACTCCCGCGTCTTGCAGCGATGCACAGCCCGCCATAAGCGCGGCGACCGCGGCCGCGGCCAGGAGCGCACAGCCTCTCAGCATGCCGAACCTTGTGCTCTTCCCGCCACCCATGCCATTCCTTCGCTACTGGCGCTCGGCGTATGCACCGAGGAATTCAAAGTGCTCGATCTCAGGGTCCTGCGAAAGCTCGGCAATAAGCCCGAGCACGTCGCGGCTGCCCGGCGACGCCTCGAAGTCGAACGTGAAGCGGAACTCGAAATCCATTCCAGGTATAGGCCGCGACTCGAGCTTGGTGAGGTTCACGTCGATCGCGGCGAACTTGGCGATTATGCCGTTCAAAGCGCCGGGGCGGTGCGGCAGGCTGAGCATTATGCTGAACTTATGTGCGTCCTGCGTGATCTCAAGCTTGCGCGAGATGCATATGAACCGCGTGTAGTTGAACGCCGCGTCGCATATCCCGTCGGCGATGACCTCAAGTCCGTAGAGGTCGGCGCACGCGCGCGAGGCGATCACCGCGGCGTCCCTGCTTCCGGCGGCGGCCAGATTCTTCGCCGCCACCGCGGTGTTCACCGCAGGCGTCGCCTTGATCGAAGGATGGGCCTTGAGAAACGCGCCGCACTGCGTGAGCGCATGCGGATGGCTGGCTATCTCCTTGATATCCTCAAGCCGCGCGCCGCGGTTGGCGAGCAGAACGTGGTCCACCTTGAGTCTCAATGCGCGCACGATATAAAAGCGGTGGCTCACCATGAGGTCGTAGACCTGCGGCACCGAACCCGCCGCAGAGTTCTCTATCGGCAGAATGCCGTATGGACACAGCCCCTTCTCCACGGCCTCGAAAACCTTCTCGAAGCTTGTGAAGAAGAGTATGGTAGGTATCGGGAAAAGCGCCGACACCGCCTGCTGCGCATACGACCCCTCCACTCCCGGACACGCCACCACCGCTCGCGTCGGGAACTGGTGCGCGGCCCCGGCCTCGCGGCGTATCGAAGACACGAGCTCGCTTTCGCCGCCGATCATCGCTCTCTGGCGAGCCTTGGCTATTCCGAAGAGCGTCGTGAAAATAAGTCTGGCCCCGTTTTCATACTCCGGCCCCACCTTCTCGGCGACGCGCGTCATTATCTCGCGCTCGCGCGCGGGGTCGCTTACGGGCGTCCCCATGCGCCGTTTGGCCTCGGCCACCTCGCCGACGATGTCGAGGCGGCGCTTTATGAGCGCGGCGAGCCGGTCGTCAATCCCGTCGATCTCGGAACGTATGTCGTCAAGTTCCTTCATGGTGTCCTCACTTTGCAGCATCCGTACCGTGCGCCGCCGTTCAGCTGCAGAGCGTCGCAGCCGCCGAGGAAAGGCGCGACAGTGTCTTCTCCCTGCCGAGAAGCTGCAGCATCTCAAAGAGTCCGATTCCCTCGCCGCGGCCCGAGACCGCCACGCGTATCGGATGAACCCACGGCCCCATGCCGTTGCCCTGCGAAAGCTCCTTGACGACGGCCTCCAGCGACGGCGCCGTCCAGTCGGACACCTTGGAGAAGCGCTCCACGAGATCGAGCAGAAGCTCCTTCACACCCGGCTTTTTCAGGCGCTTTTCCACCGCCTTTTCGTCAAACGGGAAATCGTCGGACACAAAGCACTTCACCGCGGCGGGGATGTCGTTTAGGAACTTAGTGCGCGGCTGGAGCTGCGAGGCGAGGTACTGCCACCAGGCATCGTCGTGCGAGCTTTCTAGCTTATCTAGAGTCTCTAGAGCTTCTAGCCCAGTCACTCGCGTTTTAACCTCTTTGACAAAGTCTTCGCTAGGTATTCGCTTGATGTACTCGCCGTTCATCCACGCGAGCTTCTTGGGGTCGAACATCGCCGCCGTCACATGAACCTTTTCAAGATCGAACAGCTTCACCATCTCCTCGCGCGAAAGAACCTCGCGGTCATCGCCCGGATTCCACCCGAGAAGCAGCAGATAGTTGAAGAGAGCCTCCGGCAGATAGCCCTGCTCGCGGTATTCGCCCACGAACGCCGCGCCGTCGCGCTTGGAGTAGGGCTTGCCCTGCTGATTGACGATCATCGAAAGATGGCCGTATTTCGGCACAGGCGCGCCCAGCGCGCGGAAGATGCAGATATGCTTGAAAGTGTTCTCGACATGGTCGTCGCCGCGGATGATGTGGGTCACGCGCTGGTCGATGTCGTCGA
>DGVK01000120.1:0-9100 GCA_002395905.1 Verrucomicrobia bacterium UBA4286
AACTGCACGACGGCCATCATGCTGGAGGCCGTAGCCCCGCTGCACAAGGCCAAGGGGCTCAAGCGTCTCATAGCCTCGACCTATCAGGCCGCGAGCGGCGCGGGGCAGCCCGGTCTCAACGAGCTGGAGGATCAGATCAAGTCCTACGCGAAGGGCGAGCCTCTTGAGGTGAAGGCGTTCCAGCACCAGCTCATGTACAATCTCATCCCGCACATCGACAAGTTCGACGAGACCAACTGGTACACGCTCGAAGAGCTGAAGATGCGCAACGAGGCGAGGAAGATGCTCCACCATCCCGGCCTCATGCTGTCCTGCACGTGCGTGCGCGTGCCGATCGCCCGCGCCCATTCGGAGTCGCTCAATCTGGAGTTCGAGGAGGACATCACCCCCGCCGAGGCGCGCGAGATACTGTCGAAGTGCGAAGGCGTGAGGGTTGTCGACGACCCGCTTGACGGCGGCTATCCGATGCCGCTCGACGCGACGGCGAAGTACGACGTGCTCGCCGGGCGCATCCGCCAGGACATTTCACGCAACGACCGCAAGGGCCTCGAGATGTTCGTCTCGGGCGACCAGCTCTTGAGGGGCGCGGCGCTCAACGCCGTCGAAATCGCGGAACATCTCGTCAAGCGCGGCCTCGTGTGAGGCGCGGCGCGAAACTGAACGGCGGCAACGCAAAAGAAAGGAGAAACAACGATGATAAGCGGAGGTCTGGTATTCTTTGGCATAGTGGCGGTTATCGTCCTCACGGCGATAATGAAGACTGCGGTGATAGTGCCGCAGAAGGCCGCATACATAGTGGAGCGCCTTGGGCGCTACCGCTGCACGCTCGACGCGGGATTCCACATCCTCATCCCGTTTCTCGACCGCATCGCCTACAAGCACACTCTCAAGGAGCAGGCGATCGACGTGCCGCCGCAGGAGTGCATCACCAAGGACAACATCGCCGTCAGCGTAGACGGCATCCTCTACATGCAGGTCATGGACGCGGCGAAGGCGAGTTACGGTATCGGGAACTATCTCTTCGCGACCACGCAGCTCGCGCAGACCACCATGCGTTCCGAAATGGGCAAGCTCGATCTCGACCGCAGCTTCGAGGAGCGCACTTCGATCAACGCGGCGATCGTCGCGGCGGTCGACAAGGCGAGCGATCCCTGGGGGATAAAGGTGACGCGCTACGAGATCAAGAACATCACGCCGCCCCAGAGCATCCGCGACGCGATGGAGAAGCAGATGCGCGCAGAGCGGGAGAAGCGCGCGATGATCGCCGAGTCGGAGGGCGAGCGCCAGTCCAAGATCAACCGCGCCGAGGGCGAGCGCCAGCAGGCGATCGCGCTTTCGGAGGGCGAGCGCGCCCGCCGCATCAACGAAGCCGAGGGCCGCGCGAAGGAGATTCTGCTCGTCGCCGAGGCGCAGGCCGAGGGCATCTCAAAGGTCGCCGCGGCGATCAACGGCAAGGGCGGCGTGGAATCTGTCAACATGCAGCTCGCCCAGCAGTACCTCGCGCAGTTCGGCAATCTGGCGAAGACCAACAACACGATGATCATTCCGTCCAACCTGGCGGACGTCGCAGGCGTGCTCAAGGCCTGCACGAGCGTTGTGAAGAAAGTGACCGACTGACATGCTCGACGCGGCTGCAAAGGCGCTCGAACACGTCGAGATCGGCGCGGACTACAGGCGGCTTGTTCTGGAAGCGCCGCAGCTTTCGGCCGCGCTCGCGCCGGGGCAGTTCGTGCATGTGCGCGTGCCGGCGCTTGAAACGAGCGCGCTCAGGCGTCCGTTCAGCGTGTTCGACGCGTCGGAAGGACGCGTGACGGTTCTCTATAAAACCGTCGGTCGCGGCACTTCGGCGCTCAACGGCGTGAAGCCGGGCGACGTGGTGAAGGTGCTTGGTCCGCTAGGACACGGCTTCCCGGTGGAGTGCGACGGCGAGGCGCTTCTCGTCGGCGGGGGCTACGGTGTGGCGCCGCTGCATTTCCTTGCGCGCGCGCTCAAGACGTCCGGGCACAGGGATGTCGTCGCTTTCATCGGCGGGCGCACTTCAAGCGATCTTCTCGCGGTAGACGAACTGCGCGCGCTCGGCGTGGACGTGCGTCTCGCGACGAACGACGGCAGCGCGGGGGTGAAGGGGCTTGTTACGGATCCTCTCGATGACGAGCTGGCGCGGCTGAGGGAAGAGGGACGCAGGTTCGAGCTTTTCGCCTGCGGGCCCGACCCGATGCTCAAGGCTGTCGCGATGAGGGCGAACGGAACCGGTGCGAAAGGATGGATCTCGATGGACCGCCACATGATATGCGGCGTCGGCGCGTGCTACGCATGCATACAGAAGACCGTTCGCGGCAATTCGCGCTGCTGTGTCGAAGGGCCGGTCTTCCGTGCGGCGGATCTTGTATGGGAGTGAGGCGATGATTTCCACAAAGGTCAATCTCGGCGGACTTGAAATGGCGACGCCCGTCGCCACCGCAAGCGGAACTTTCGGCTACGGCTTCGAATATCTCGGTGCGCTCGACTACACATGCCTCGGGGCGGTGACCGCCAAAGGCATACGGCTCGACCCCTGGCCGGGCAATGCCATGCCGCGTCATGCAGAGGTTCCCGGCGGGCTTGTGAACGCGATAGGGCTTCAAGGGACGGGTATAGACCGTTTTGTCGACATCACCGTCCCGCACTACATGGCGCAGGTGAAGGACGCGCCGCCGATGATCGTAAACATCTGGGGGGGCAGCGTGGACGAATACGCCGAGGTCGCGCGCCGTCTCACCGAGGCGGCCGCGACGGATGAATGCGCGGCGATAAAAGCGATAGAGTGCAATGTGAGCTGTCCGAATGTGAAAGAGGGCGGCCATACCTTTGGACAGGACCCTGCCGTGCTGAACAGGCTCGTCTCGGCCGTCCGCGCGAAAACGACCCTCCCGCTGATCGTCAAGCTCGCGCCGAACGTTCCCGACATGCGCCCGTATGTGAAGGCGTGCGAGGACGGCGGCGCGGACGCGCTCTCGATGATAAACACGATTCCCGCGATGGTGATCGACATCGAACGGCGCAGGCCGGTTCTGGCCAACGTCACGGGCGGGCTTTCCGGGCGCGGAATACATCCGGCGGCGGTGAAACTCGTCTACGACGCGCACAGGGCGACGAAGCTGCCGATACTGGCTATGGGCGGCGTGTACGAGGCGAAGGACGCGATAGAGTTCTTCCTCGCAGGCGCGACGGCGGTCGCCGTGGGGACGGCGACGTTCAGCGACCCGTCCACTGCGCGCAAGGTCCTTGACGGAATCACGGACTATTGCGAACGGCACGGTTTTTCGTCGGTGGCCGACCTCGTCGGCGCGCTTGAATAGCCGATCGCCCTTGCCGTGCGCAAGGGCTGTGTGGTATAATGTGCACGTTCGGCTGGGGGCGGAGGTTGTTCCAATTCTGCCGGACGAGTCGAATACGCCGTGCATACAGTGCGGCATGAAACATGTTCTTTGACATAGGCGGTTGCGAGACGCTTCCGCCATCGGCCTGAACCGGTTTTGAATCGGCTGACGGCAAAACCTTGCGACGGCGTGCATCATGGCGTCGGAGCAAGGAGTCGCGGAAACGCATCAGACGCCCGCGGCGCGTACGCAACAGCGTATTGACGCTTCAGGAGAAAGACCGCTAATCTTGCAACTGTAGAGGCGAAATACGACTGTGCGCACGCGTGGATTACCACATCCATGCGGCGCACTTTCTATTTTTGTTTCTACAAAGGTTCTTAGCGGTGCCTCTCCTGAGACAGAAAATCTGAGAGTGCGCCGCTTACCTTTGCCGCGAAGCGGATTGCGCTAAACAACCGCGGCAAAGGAGGTTTTGCAGAACAGATGTCTTTTACATCGCTTGCGTTTTATGTGTTTCTGCCTTTGGTGTTTGCCGTATATTGGACTATATGCTACCCTCGCGCGGATGGCGCATGCTCCAAGGTGCGGCTCTGGCTGCAGAACATGTTCGTTGTCATAGCCAGCTATGTGTTTTACGGATGGTGGGACTGGCGCTTTCTCATACTGATAACCATAACAGCGGTATGGGCATGGGCGAGCGGACTCCTGCTCGCCAGGATTGACGGCGTTAAAGGCCGCAAGGCGATAGTCGCCGCAGCGCTTGTCGTCAATCTTGGAATCCTCGGCGTTTTCAAGTACTACAACTTCTTTGCGGGCAGCATGAGCGGACTCCTCGCCATGCTCGGCCTTTCGCCGGACATCGCGCTTCTCAAGGTGATTCTTCCCGTCGGCATCTCGTTTTACACATTTCAGGCGCTAAGCTATGTTATAGACGTCTACCGTAACGACATAACGCCCACCGCCGATCTCGTGGCGTTCCTTGCGTTCGTCAGTTTTTTCCCTCAGCTGGTCGCAGGACCGATCGAACGTGCGACGAATCTCCTGCCGCAGTTCCTCGCCCCGAGACGGTTCGATTATGCGATGTCCGTCGACGGATGCAGGCAGATGCTGTGGGGCTTTTTTAAAAAGATGGTAGTCGCCGACAGCTGTGCCCTTGCGGCGAACAACATTCTTAAAGGCGGCGAGGATCAATCGTCGGCTTCAATACTCGTCGGGCTTTTCTGTTTCACGTTTCAGATATACGGCGACTTCTCGGGCTATTCTGATATCGCGATCGGCTGCTCCAAACTCTTCGGTATAAGGCTCAAGCGCAACTTCGCCACACCTTATTTCTCGCGCAACATCGGCGAATTCTGGCGCAGATGGCACATCTCTCTCACAACATGGTTCAAGGATTATCTCTATATTCCGCTCGGCGGCAGCAGAGAAGGTCTTTCCAAAACCGTCCGCAACACATTCATCATATTTCTTGTCTCCGGTTTGTGGCACGGCGCGAACTGGACTTTCGTCGTCTGGGGGCTTGTCCACGCGACGGCGTTTCTTCCATTGCTTCTGGCGAAGCGCAACCGCAGGTTCGCAGGCTCGATTGTCGCAGAGGGGCGGATGTTTCCGGATGCAAGGGAGCTTGTTCAGATGGCGACGACGTTTCTTGTCGTGATGTTCGGGTGGGCGTTCTTTCGTGCGGACAGCATTTCGCAGGCGTGCGGCTGGCTGGCTACGGCTGTCGCCGGCTTTGACTGGCGTATTTCGCCTCTGGTCCACAAGGGAGCGCCGACGGCTGTTGTGTGGGCGGCGGTGATGCTCGTCTGTGAATGGTTCAACCGCGACAGGCCGTACGGCTTCGCCATATACCCCAAAAACACCTGCCTGCGGTATGCGGTGTATTTCACAATCATCATTCTAATCTTCCTCAACACCTCCCCTCGTCAAACATTCATATATTTTCAGTTCTAGACATGAAAAAGTTCATCGTAAAACTCTGTCTTATACTGTGCCCCGCCGCAGTTGCCATATGTGCATTGACATATGTGACATATGAAAGCGAACTGCAGATTCTTAAACGCGATTTGACATGCCCGACGAACATAGTCGCGGCGGTTGTGGGAGATTCCAGAGTCGAGGTGTATTTCGATCCCGCTGAAATTCCGTGGATGAAAAACTTCGGCATATCAGCCGCCCCATTCTCTCTCACGGCTCAAAAGGCGCGGCTTGTCGCACAGCTGAATCCATCGTTGAAGCTTCTTGTTGTTGACGTGTGGCCGGCAAAGTTCTTTCAAGGCATAAGTCGCCCTATCGAGGCCGCGTCTGCCGTCCCGTACGGCACGGCTTTGATAGAGATGATGACTCGCAAGGACATGCCGCCGCTAGGCGATGGCGTGGAAATTCGTATAGCGCAGGGTGTGATAAGGCCTGGCCTTAGAAACATTCTTCATGGGACCGAAAACGCCCATGGTCAGATTACAGGCGGCTTTTTCAAGAACAAGAAATCCATACCGGAAGAGCTTTTTAACGAGACTTGCGCCAGAAAGGTAGGATTCGCGCCTCCAGAAAAACCCGTAGACCTTCCAGAGACGCCGACTGGCGGGGAAATCATTCTGGACCACCTGCTTGCCGACCTCTCGAAGACCGACATAAAAATCGTGCTTACTACGACGCCATTGCTATGGGAAAAGCTCCGTTGGACGCCCGCCGCGCTTGAATACTTCGAGCGGAGGATGACAGAAATAGCCGCCCGGCACAAAGTGCCATGGTATAATTGGATGCGAGATTACCAGAATGTTCGCGAATACTGGGCAGATGGATTGCATTTCAACGACATAGGGGCCATAGTGTTTTCGCGGGACAAGCGCGCCGTTCTTGAGCGATACATATACTGAGGCGCTAAGTCTTGCCCACGCTTTCCCAAAGTCTTGCCCACACTTTCCCCAAGTCTTGCCCACACTTTTCCCAAGTCTTGCCCACACTTTCCCCAAGTCTTGCCCACACTTTGCACAAGTCTTGCCCAGACTTTGCCGCAAGCCTGCCTGACCTGCGCCCCAAGCCTGCCTGACCTGCGCCCCAAGCCTGCCTGATCCAGAGTGAGGACGAGGCTGAAGCGCGGCGCGGCGGTTTCAAAACGTATCATTTCGTTGCAGAGGATATGTAGTTCCTCTCACCGCTTTTTTGCTATAATCATCGTTGTAGACGCGGTGGATCAAAACGGAGGTGCGCATTGTGAGAGACAGGGATTCCAGATACAAATGGGTGATGCTGGCTTTGCTGGCGTTCACTTATTTCCTCATGCACGCGACGCGGCAGATTTTCAACGCCTCTCTGCCCGACATCAAGGCGTCGCTCCCGGGCACAAGCGACGCCGAGTGGGGCTTTACTCGCACGGCTTTTCTGTTCGCCTACGGTCTGGCGGTTCCTCTCGCGGGAATCGCCGCCGACATGCTCCGCCGTAAATGGGTCGTGGTCGTCGGCGCGCTTTTGTTTTCGGCGAGCGTTTTCGGCACGGGCTTCGTCGGCGGGTTTGCCGGGATGCTTGTCATGTATGGACTTGTCAACGGTATTGGTCAGTGCATGATACCGGCTTCGGCAAGCTCTCTTATCGCGCAATATCATCATGAAACACGCTCGACGGCGCTTTCGATCTATCAGACGGGCCTCTATTTCGGGATAATCGTGGCAAGCGCCCTCGCCGGATGGTTGGGGGCCGTCTCGCAGGACGGCTGGCGGTATGCGTTTTGGGGCTTCGGCGCGATCGGCGTTGCATGGACTTTTGCGCTCGCGCTCCTTCTGCGCGACACGCCGCCGCTCGTCCGGCATCCGGCGGCCGCAGGCGAAGAGCGCGCGAGTTTCAAAGAGGCCGCGCTCGCCATGGTGTCGCGTCCGACGGCGGTTCTTCTAACATTCGCTTTCGGAATGCTCGTCTTCGGCTCGAACTGTTTTCGCACATTCCTCCCGCTGTTCATGCGGCAGGGACCGGAGCTTGGCGGCTTTTCTCTCTCGCCCGCGTCAGCGGCGCTGCACTCCGTCGTGTGGTTCTACGCGGGTTCGTTCATAGGGATCGCCGCAGGCGCGCGCCTTTCAGACCGTCTCGCCAGCCGCTTCCCCGCGATTCGCATAAACATGCTGTGGATCGGTCTTGCAATCTCGGCGCCTGCGATGGCGGCGATGGTCTACATGCCGAATCTTGCGCTCTGCTGCGTGATGACGTTCGTGTTCGGACTCGGCGGAGGGCTTTTCGACTGCTCTCTTTATTCGGGCCTCTTCGAAGTCGTCGCGCCGCGCTACCGCGCCGCCGCGATGGGCGTGTATCTCTGCGGCGCGTTTCTCATAGGGTGCCCGGCGACGGCGGTTCTCGGCTATGTCGGCGAGCGCTTTTCCTATCAGCACGGGATCGCCATATTCGCCTCGACCTATGCGATAGGCGCGGTGGCCGTCCTCGCCGCGCGACTTATGTTCTTCTCGCGCGACCGCGTCGAATAGCGCCGCCCTGGAATACGGCGGAGAATCAGAAGGCGTCGTCGGGCAGGGTGAGGACGCGGTTGAAGCGCGGCGGGACGTGGCCGGGCGCGTGTGCGACGCATATCGCGGCTGTCGATGGGTGGGCGTCGAGCCATGCGCCTATTCTGCCGAGGACCTTCTTTACCTCAATCGGCGGCATATCGCAGCACGGTTCGTCAAGTATGAGAAGGCGCGTGCGTGCCGTCAACGCTTCGTCCAGCTGGCGCTCCACGGTTTCGTCGCCATACAGAGCGCGTTCGACCGATACAATCCCGATCTTGCGGCGACTCTGCGCGAGCGTTGTCCCGCGCTCGCCGCGTTTGCGCCCGAAAAGAGAAATATCGTTTGCGTAGCCTAGCGGAGAGTCGCCTGTCACGAGCGCGAGGAGGGTTGTCTTGCCGCTTCCGTTCGGGCCTCGCAGGAGCCACCGTTCTCCAGGCATGACGCGCCATGAGAGGTTTTTAAACAGCGTGCGCCGTCCGAAAGCGAGATGTACGTTTCGCATCTCCAGAACAGGCGCGGCTTCTTTTGCGCAAGAGGCGCCGTCACTGCGCGCCGCCGCCCCGCGCCGCGGCGCGGGGCGTCCGGCGAGGCCGCCTGCGCAGCGCCTTGTCAACGTCAATTCGACGCCAGCGTCGCGCATCTTTTCGCGCAGGCTCTCCATGCGGCGGCGCCACTCGTGGTCGAGTCCGCCGAAGGGGTCTTCAACTGTGAGCGCGTCCGGGGAGCAAAGAAGCTCCCGTGCCAGCAGGACGCGCCGCATCTCGCCGTTTGAGAGCGCCGCGAACGCGCGGCTCATAAGCGGTTTGAGGTCGAGCGCAGCGATTACAGCCGGACGTATCGCGCGGTAGCGCCGCCGCTCTGCGGCATGATCGCCGCCGACCTCGAACGGATTTATTTCGAAGACGGATCTGAACGACAGCATCTGCGAAACGGTTTCGCCGCCGTCGCAATGGTAGCGCGCCGCCGACCAGCCGCCCTGCACGGCGGCAGCCTGCGCGGCGCGGCCCGCGTATTCCCGCCGGTCGCGTCTGTCCACGGCGCGTTTCCCGCTTTTCGTGTTCGTTGTCATGACAGGAGTTCCGCGAGATCTTCGGTCGTGAGCTTTTCGACTATCGCCGCGTCTGTGGTGGATACGGTCGCCGCGATGAGCGCCTGCTTGCGGCGCTGGAGGGCGAGCACCTTTTCCTCGACCGAGCCGGACGCGATGAGCTTGACGACGTATACCTTCTTCTTCTGGCCGATGCGGT
>DGVK01000120.1:9166-10307 GCA_002395905.1 Verrucomicrobia bacterium UBA4286
CGGTGCGCGCGGTCCGTCGCCTGGTCCTCGACCGCCGGATTCCACCACGGGTCGTAGTGGATTACCATGTCCGCTCCGGTAAGGTTCAACCCTGTGCCGCCGGCCATGAGCGAAATGAGGAAGACCGGTATCTCGGGATTCCTGTTGAACCGTTCGCACTCGCCGAGGCGGTCTTTTGTAGACCCGTCGAGATAGCAGTAAGGAACGCCGATCGCTTCAAGCTCCTTGCGCAGGACGGCGAGCTGCTTTACGAACTGCGAAAAGACGAGCACGCGGTGGCCGCCGCCAACCGCCTCGTCCACGACGTCCAGAAACGCGTCGACCTTGCCGCGGCTCGCGATCTGCCGCAGCTTCATGAGAAGGGCGAGCATCTCGAATTTCGTCTTCGCCCCGCCGCGCTCGCGCTGAAGCGTAGCGTTGTATTCGCGTTGCGTTTCCTCGGGCATGGGGCAGTATGAAACCTTCACCAGCTTGTCGGGCAGATCCTTCGCGACGGACTTCTTCAAGCGGCGCAGTATGAACGGATGGAGTTTTCTCTTGAGTTTCGACTGCGCGGCCTCGCCCTCTGCGCCGCCTTCGCCTATCGGCGTCTCGTAACCGGCCTTGAACGTTTCATAGTCGCCGAGATAGTCGGGCATGAGGAAGTCGAATATCGACCACACATCTGCGACGGAGTTCTCTATCGGCGTTCCCGTGAGGACGAGCCTCTGCCGCGCCGAGAGGTTCTTGGCGGCCTTGGCGTTTCGCGTCCGGCGGTTTTTGATGTGCTGGGCCTCGTCGAGGACGAGCGCCGAGAATTCGCGGTCCATGTAGGCGTCTTCGAAGTCGCGCTGGAGAAGGGCGTAGGAAGTGATCACGAGGTCCGCGCCGGAGATTCGCGGGAAGTCGCGCGCACGGTCGGGGCCTGATATGACGAGTGTCTTTATCCACGGAGTGAATTTCTGCGCCTCGGCCTCCCAGTTTCTCACAAGCGACGTAGGGCATACGATGAGCGAGGGGAGTTTCTGCGCCGCCGTCGCGCCGCTGCCGTCCGCCACGCGCGGAAGCGAGAGCCAGGCGAGGGTCTGCAGAGTCTTGCCGAGACCCATTTCGTCGGCGAGGAGTCCGCAAAGGCCGGCGTTCTCCAGAAAGCGCATCCAGT
>DGVK01000220.1 GCA_002395905.1 Verrucomicrobia bacterium UBA4286
GTTGACAGGACACACACTCTCTCGAACACGCATGCGCACAAGCGCATCCTGCTTCTACTCCATTATCGCAAAAATCCGGGATAAGGGTGGCCGCCGCACGCCGGACGGCCCGCTTCGGCGCCCCGCAACATGCCGCGGCCTTTTTTGCTATAATACCGACGAAGGCTTTGCTTCATTTGACGGAGGAGGGATTGTGTACTGTCTTAACAAAATCGTCGGCTGGGTGTCCAGTCCGCTCGGTGCGTTCTTTCTTGCGTTTGCGCTGGCGCTGGTCCTCCGGCGGCTTGCGGGCGCAAGAGCGTGGTGCCGCAGGCTGGCCGCGGCGGTCGCCGCCGCGGCGCTGGTATGCCTGTGGCTTGCAAGCTGCGGTTTCATGACGCGCTTCATCGGCGTGCCGCTTGAGCGCGAGTGGTCGCGCGACGGCGTGATGCACGGCAGTGTCGAGGGGCTTCCCTCCGCCGATGCGATCGTTGTTCTTGGTGGCGGCGTCGGCTTTCACCATGAATGCAACGCGCCCGAGATATTCGGCTCGGCCGACAGGGTCTTTCTCGGCGCGCGGCTGTATCGCGCGGGGCTGGCGAAGAGGCTGTTCCTCACAGGCCCCTATGTTGAATTCAGCACCGCGCCTCTGATGGAGGAGCTTGGCGTCCCGCGCGAGGCTGTATCGTTCTTTCCCGACGCGCGCAACACCGAGGAGGAGGCGGGAGAGGTCCGCAAGCTTCTCATCGGCGGCGGGAGTCGTTCGCCGAAGATCCTTCTAGTCACAAGCGCGTGGCACATGCGCAGGGCGCGCATGCTTTTCCGGCGGGCAGGGTTTGATGTTGTTGCGGCGCCGACCGACTTTGAAATGACGGCGGCGCTTGAGAAGCCGCTTGAAGCGGCGGACTTCCTTCCGTCGGCCGAGGCGCTGTCCAGGAATTCATACGCCGTCAAGGAATGGATCGGCAACCTCGGCTACATGATCGTCGGACTGTTCAGATGAGGGGCGGGAAGCTCTCTACGCGCCAGCGCGAGGCGTTGCGCATCATCGCGCAGGGAAGGTTCTATCCCGACATCTCCCGGGAGGACGACGGCTGGCATGCGAGGTGGCGTGCGTTCGGGGACGCCGACGACACCTGGGTGGACGAGTATGTAAGGTCGTTTGCGATGACGCCGCTTTCGGCCGACGCGGAGGACCGCAGGCATGAAACTCTTCATGACGCATGGATGGACGCTCTGCGCAGCAGAACCGGCCTTGTGCGGTGGGACGGCGGCGAGTGCGCTGCGTTCGCGAAGGACCTTGCCGAATGGCATGGCGGCGGCGAAGAGGATACTGCCGTAAGGAAAGCCGTTGAATTCGTCTTCGCGCCGGAGAAGGAGGCGTTCTTCATCTCGTGCGCCACGCCGCACGGCCGCCGCGCTTTGAAGGCTCTCGGGCAGGCGGCGTATGTGTTCGGCCCGCTGCGGCGGCTCGCCGCGCACGGTGAAGAGCTCAGGGTCGAGCTCACGCGCGCCGAGGCCGAGGCGTTCATGGCGCGCGGCGCGCGCGAACTGGCCGAGGCCGGCTATTCCATCGGTGGCGTGGATATATCCGCAGAGGTGACGGCCTCGGCGGACATCGAGGCCGGCGGCGCGGATGCGGAGGCGCACGGCGGCGTGGGTTTCCCGGGCGCGACGGCAAAGCTGCGCGTGAAGGTCGCCGGCGAAGAGGTCTCGGCGGCGGAGATACGTTTCCTTCTCGACCAGGGCTCGACTCTTGTATACTTTCGCGACCGGTGGATAGAAGTCGACAGAGGCGTGCTGCGCGAGGCGTTGCGTGCGCTGGAGAAAGCCGACGGTGCGAAACTCTCGCGGGCCGAGGCAATGTCGTTCGCAAGCGGAATCGGCCGCATAGGGCGGCTTGAGATAGAGGAGGCCGCCGCGCACGGATGGTTGAGAGGTCTCGTCGAGCGCATCCGCGCTTCCGGCCGTGCGCCTGTCGAAGGCTGCGCGCCGCCGCAGGGGTTCAGGGGGGTGTTGAGAGACTATCAGCTGCGCGGGTATGCATGGATGGGATTTCTCGCGGCGAACGGATTCGGCGCGCTGCTTGCCGACGATATGGGTCTCGGTAAGACGATCCAGACCATCGCATGGCTGCTCGACACGGCAGAGCGCGGCAGCCCCGCGCTTGTCGTGGCGCCGCTCACGCTTCTCTCAAACTGGAGGCACGAGTTCGCGAAGTTCGCGCCGGATCTTGCGGTCTATGTCCACCAGGGCGGCTCCCGCCACATCGCGAGCGGCTTCAGGCGGGCGGTGCAGGCGGCGGACGTCGTGGTGACCAGCTACACGCTGCTGGTGAAAGACTACCGCGAAATATCAGAGATCGACTGGCGCGCGCTCGTCCTGGACGAGGCGCAGGCGGTCAAGAATCCCGACACGCAGGCGGCGCGCGCGGTGCGGGCGCTCGGAGTGCGTCGGCGCATAGCGCTTACAGGAACGCCCGTGGAAAACTCCGCCGCGGATATATGGAGCCTCGAAGAATTTCTCAATCCCGGCTTTCTCGGCGACCGCAAGTCGTTCGCGGAGCGTTTCATCAAGCCCGTCGCGTACGATCCTGGCTGTGCTGCGGCAAAGAGGCTGCGGCGCGCGCTGGAGCCTTTCATCCTGCGCCGGCGCAAGAGCGACGAGGGCGTGGCGCGCGAACTCGGCCCGAAGCGCGAGATACGGGAGTATTGCGCGCTTTCGCAGGACGGGCGTGCGGAATATGAGGCGGCGCTGGCGGACTTCCGCGCCGGGGAGCACCGCAGCGGCGACGTGCTGGCGCTCATCACCAGGCTCAAGCTCATATGCGACGGCGAGGGCAAGTTCGAACGTCTGGCGCAGATCCTCGAAGGGGTCGTGGAGTCCGGTGAAAGCGCGCTCGTGTTCACCCAGTACGCGAAGGTGGGGGCAAGGCTCAAGGAGCTGCTGGAGAAGCGGCTGGGGCGCAGGGTGAACTTTCTTCACGGAGGGATGTCCGCCGCAGAGCGCGACCGCGAGGTCGCCGACTTCAGCCGCGGGAGGGGGGCGTCGGTGTTTGTGCTTTCGCTGCGCGCTGGAGGTTTCGGATTGAACCTTGTGAAGGCTACACATGTCGTGCACTACGACAGGTGGTGGAACCCGGCGGTGGAGAACCAGGCGACGGACCGCGCCCACCGCATCGGCCAGTCGAAGACCGTGTTCGTCCACCTGCTCGTGTCCGAAGGGACGCTTGAAGAGCATATCGACGACATACTGCAGACCAAGAGCGTCCTTGCGGAGTCGATCGTCACGGGCGGGGAGTCGTTCCTTGCGAAGCTGTCGTCGAAGGAGCTTGAGGAAGTCGTCGCGCTGGACTCCACCGCAGAATGATTTAGTGATGTCCTGCCTGACCTGCACATGATGCTTGCCCACGCTTTGCTAAAGTCTGGGCAAGACTTGTGCAACGCTTGGGCAAGACTTCGCCAAAGCGTGGGCAAGACTTGTGCAAAGCTTGGGCAAGACTTGGGTAAAGCGTGGGCAAGACTTGTGCAAAGCGTGGGCAAGCCAGCAGGACGGCCGCCCGCTCGTCCAAGTT
>DGVK01000229.1 GCA_002395905.1 Verrucomicrobia bacterium UBA4286
AGAAAAAATTGGGGAACCTCCAAGCATTTGCGCCCTTGCCGCGTTTTGCGGCATTTGCTATAATACCTCCATTGTCTGCTGTGTAACCTTTCGCGGCCTGCCGTGTAGACAGGGCGTGACGGTTCAAAGCAAAGGAGACTTCCATGTCAAAAACTATTACAACAGAGCAGCTCAACGCAAACACGAGCGTCTACAGCGTGGACGACTATCGCCATATGGTCAACTACGAGTCGGGAACGAACAAAGGATACGTGCGCTTTACAAAGGCGTCCGACGGCAAGCTCAAGATCGAAAAGTTCAACAACAAGATCGACGTACCGCTCTCCTGGCGCTCCAATGTAAGCGCGGCGCACAACAAGGCCGTGCGCGAAAAGTTCCTCTCCGCCATAGGGAACGACCTCAGATACATGGGCGACGCCGCGAACACGATACGCAATACAATTCTCACGCCCAAAAATCCGGACGGGGACGTGGCCAGTCCAGGCAAGGCGCTCTCCCGCCGCGAAGTGAAGAATGCGCTCGAACTGTTCGACGCCGAGTTCAACACAGGCTCCGGGCGCACCCGCATTCTTAAGAACTTCATGGAGCACGCGAAGATCGAGTGCGGTTTCCACGGCTCCGACGACGAATTCGCTCGCGACTACCTCAAGACGAAGGACATCGGCGTCGACCACCGCTTCACCGAATACATCACCTCCAAGGAAGGCGATGAAGCCAACGCCCTGCCGCAGCATCTGCGCATGGTCAAGAGCGAGGCGGAGTTCCGTAATCTCCTGCGTCTGCTCGGCAATCTCGTCGACAACGCTAAACAGCGCATAAGCGTCGAGACGACGTTGAAGTCCGTCGCGACGGCGCTCGCGAAGGACGGCGGCGAATACGGCACGAGGTTCACCGCCGACGACGATGGCAAGGTTCGCGCCGCGCTCGTGAAGCTGCTCGAAAAGGCGGACGTGACGGATGTCGATCTCGGTTTCGGCACGAAAAACACCGCGCTCGAAATGTTCATAAAGAACGTCGTGCCGGTCCTCGTCAAGGAATGCGCGGCGAACATCAAGGACCTTCCCAAGAAGGACGACGCGGCGATCGCCTCGGTGCTCGACGCCGACCTCAACATCGATCGGGTCTTCTCGCTCGCCAAGGATTTCATCGAAGGCGCCAAGAAGTCGGTCGAGGACACGAAGGACGCGCCCAAAGAAGGCGCGAGCGCTGACGCTGTCGACAAATACATCGCCGGCATGAAGCAGATCTTCGAAACGCAGATGGCGACGGTGAAGAAGGTGGCCGTGTTCAGCAAGGCGCGGGAGGTGTTCGTCCTCAACATGAACGGCGGCAAGCAGGCCAACCTCGAACTCGCGAAGGAAGTCGCCTCGCTCACGCCGGAGTTCCTCAAGGAGGCCAAGCTCGACATCTACACCGCTACATTCCTCAAGGACCATTTCGCCAGGAGCGTAGACGCCGAAGTCAAGAACGAAGGCGATTTCATGAAGAAGGCCAACGATGTCATAGAACACGTAAAGATTGCCGGACAGATCAACTTCGGCGAGAGATGGCAGACGAATCCCGACGCGAAGACGCTTGCGGACGTAAGGCTGAAGGCAGGCGGCAACGTGCAGAGCTTCATCGGCGAGATGGGCCGCAGAGTCGCCGAGATCGTCAACGATAAGAAAGGCGGCCTGCCGCTCTACGAAAAACTCATGAGCCTCACCTTGACGGCGATTCTCAACGAGAAGATACGCAACGCAGCCGGCTCCAACGGTCTCGCGCGCATCCATATCGACGCCGAATCCTTCGCCGATGTCGAGACACGCCTCAGGCGCACGGTCGACGCCTACTGCGCGTTCCGCGACGACAAGGGGGCGGTAATCGCAGAGAAGGCCGTAGACGCGTTCAGGCGCCAGCTCGACAGACTAAAGGATAAAAACAATATCAGCCAGCAGGCCTACAACACGCTGCTCACGGACTTCCAGAACCGCATGAAGACCGCGTTCAACAACGCCGTGACGAGGTTCCTGTCTGTGGCGCCGCGCGCCGCCGATCTCGACGCAGCCGAGACAAAGGAGGCGGATATCACGATTCTTGTGAACGCTCTCAACGAGGAGAAGGGAGCGGTGCTCGCCGACATGCGCGAACGCATTGCGACGATGGTTCTCACGCGCGGCTTCAACCAGGACGTCCGCAAAGCGCTCATAACCGACATGAACGAGCGCATCAACGAATGCGCCGACAAGCTCAAGCAGGACGGCGTCACGACCAAGTTCACGACCAGCGACGCCACGATGGACGAGGCTCTCAAGAAGCTGTACTACAAAGTGCTCGCCGACAAGTGCGGCAGCAAGGCGATAGCAGGACAGCGCATCGACAACAGCTTCGTGGACAAGATCAAGAGCGCGTTCTATTCGGCGACGAAGGATCTCGTCAAGAACGCCAACAGGCTCGCGGAGACCGTGGACAAAGAGCTCAAGACGATGGCGGGCGTCGCAATCGCCGACCTCTTCGAGACCCGTGAGTCGCGCAGGAACTACAAGACCGACCTGTCGAAGAAGGAATACGAGGCGATGCAGGAAAGCCTGCGCGCCGACCTGATTCTCGCGCTCAAGACCAGAACAGACGAGCTGAAACGCACGTATCTGCTCAATCCCGAGGCGTATACAAAGAAAAATGTCTGCGACTTCAAAGCCGTCGGCGAGATATTCGACCATGTCGGCAAGGACGGATTCTACACGCAGGACAGCATCAACCGCATCTTCGAAGACATCATCGGCGCCCGCCAATCGGCAGTGCTCGCGTGGATAACCAATCCCACCGGTCCGGACGGCAAGGGCACGCTCGAGGGCGATTTGATCGCAGGCGAAATGCAGCGCCTTGCAGAGTCCACCGCCGGCAAGGCTGGCGAATACGCCGCAAAGCTCCCCGCGAACGAACGCACCAACATAGTCTCGGCCGCGGTCAAGGCCGTTCTCGCCAGCGCCGAGAAGTACGCCCAATCCTATTCGTGCGGCGGCAAGGCCGCTTTCATGAAGCGCGTCTCCGAAGAGGTGCAGGCGATCGTGGACAGGCGCGTCGAGACGCAGGCGAAGTTCCGCGAACAGGTCGTAAAGGATGCGGCTCCCTTTATCGCGAAGTATGTCGACGCCCTCAGAACCGGCAAGAAGGACGGCGCGCAGGTCGCGACCGACAAACTGAACTCGGTCCTGGACGAAATCAGCCGGCAGAAGGAGCCTCCCGCCGCCAAGGGATTCGCGTTCGCGTTCGACGGAATGCTCAGGAAGCTCGTCGACGACCGCACCGACATGAAGATGGACGAGTTCCTCGCCTACTCCGCCAAGGTGACGGCCGCCTACGAGAAGTGCATACCCGCCTTCAACGAGGCGCTCGAACGCAGCCGCGAGGAGTTCAAGGCGGCTGGTGCGACCGACGACGACCTAAAGTTCTTCGACGAGAAGCTCGCGCCGGTGATGCGCGGCAACATCGAGACCAATCTGCAGAAGAATATCGACGCCCCGAATCTGTCGGAAAACGCCGCCGCCTACGGACGGGTCTCGGCCGAGGGAATCGCAAGGCTGATGAAGATCGCCATCAAAGAGGCCGACATGTCCAATCCGACGAGCCTCCATGCAATGCTCTCCGAAATGGGGATGAAGATCCTCTACAGCGACGTCGACACCGACAAAGCCACTCAAGAGGCCGTCGCGACGTGGATGAAGTCGCCCGAAGTGCAGAAACTCGTCGGCGAGCTGCGCCGTGCCAAAATGACGATCGTCGCATGCGGCGAAAACTCGATGTGCCAGGCCGCGAAGGACGCCCGCGCCAAGATCGACGAGTTCAAAAACGCGCTGAGAGGCGCCATAATGGGACTCAAGACCTCGCTGCTGGAGACGACCTTCAACACCACGCAGATCGCGCCGGCCATGAATCTGTTCAAGATCTGGCTCAAGCAGTACGATCTGCCGGACATCAAGGTCACTTCGGCGCAGGGGGATGTGATCAAGCTCGTCGAGGCCGCCGAACGGCACTTCAATATGCGCATCGCCGAGATGCAGCGGAAAATCGCCTTCAACCCGGACACGAAGGAGCCGCTCCTCTCCGCCGACTACCTGAAGGACTTCACCAGCTACCTCAACAGAATCGGTACGCAGGCGATGTTCTCCGCGCTGTCGACAAAACTCATAAACAGCCGCATGGACGAAATAATCGCCAAGCCCGAAAACACCGACCTGTACAACTACAAAGAGCAATACGGCAACGATGAAGAAGCCAATGTCCGCAGGTATGTGATGCAGCAGAACGCCTCCGACCTTTCAATCGTGATAGGCGACATTCTATATCGCACCGAGCAGACGATGAAAGAAGTCGTCGTTTCGCTCGAGGATATGAAGAGGTGGGAAGATGTGATACAGCGCGAATTCACGAGCATGGTATCCGACGAGTCCGTCCGGCTGGAGCAGTTCCACAAGTTCGCGCGCTCGCGCATCGCCATGATGACGGCGATCGACATCGATACGATCAGCGGAGAGGCTGCCATCGTGAACAACGTGATGAACGCGCTCAAAGACTACTTCAACGGCGAGGATATCTTCCACAGCACGAAGCTGACCGCGTCGTTCATCAAAAAGAACAAGGTGGATCTCCCCGCGCTCGTCCAGTATCTTACAGATATGACGAGAAAGACCGTGCACGATACGATCAAGAACCTTAAGGAGCGCGCCATGCAAAACGTGCAGCCGGGCGCAGCACCGTACGACCTGCTGCCTTCGGTCAAGGAACTCACCAAGACGTTCAAAAATATCGCCAAAAGCTACGTCGAAACAACGGCGGATGACAAGAAGCTCCCTCATGCGGCAGCGCTCAAGGCGATCGCCAAGGAACTGAAACCCAAGAAATAACCAGGAGAAACGCCATGACATATGAAGAACTGATCGAGGCAACAGGAGTTGAAATCGGCATCGCGGGGTTCACCCCCGATGCCGACGGGGTCTGCGTGCTCTCTTCCGAAATAGGAGAAATCGTGATCATGGACGTCAAAGAGCCGCGCGAGACGGTGCTTCTCAACGCGACGGTTTGCGACGTCCCTCCGGATGCGGGGGCGGCGCTTATGGAGGCTCTAAGAGCGAACCGCGGCTTCAAGGGCACGAAAGGCGCGACGCTTTCAGTGGATCCCGAGACAAAGAGGTTCGAGCTTTCGCAGTATTCCTTCCTGGAAAGCCTCGATCCCGACAGTTTCGTGGCGATGGTGGAGGACTTCGCGACCACTCTCGTAGATGTGCGCGAAAAGCTCGAGGGCGCCTCGCTCGCGAACGCCGGCGCAGACGGGCTCTCCAACCTCGGCCTCGGAGACTTCATAAAGGTCTAGCCGGATGTCGTTCGACGAAACATTGGCGTCTCTGGGCAAAGAACTCGGCCTGCCGCTTGAAGTTCAAGACGGCAGAGCCGTGTTCGAGGCCTCGTTCGGCGATGACGGCGAAGACCCCGTCACGGTGGAGATCTCATCTGATGACGACGGTCGGTTCGCGGTTCTTTCCACAGACATAGGCGAACTGCCGCAGAACGACGTCGAGGCGCTTGCGACGACGATGCTGGAGGCCAACCACCTTTTCGCGGCGACTGGAGGCGCGGCGCTTTCGGTCGAGGGCGACAGGGCGATGCTGGAGAGGCGCGTGAGGCTGGAGGAACTGTCGCGCGGCGAGGGCGCGAACGTCATCTATCCATTCATCGGTCTGGCGGTGCAATGGAGGCGAAAACTTATTCCTCAACTTTCCCCATTGACATTCTGAAAAAATATGAGATAATATTCCGCCGTTTGTCCGGATAGTCGAAACGACCGTCCAGGCAGAAAAAAAGGAAAGTGACACCGATCATGAAGATCAAAAACACCAAGAAGGCGCCCGAGCAAAAGGTGGTTGCCAGAAAAACGGCGAAGGCCGCGGCTCCCAAGGCTGCAAAGGCCGCCAAGCAGTCCGTGACGTTCACGGTCCATGCCGAAAAGGGCAAGGCCGTTTATGTTGCAGGCGAATTCAACGAGTGGGATCCCGCAGCCAAGAAGATGGCGTACAAGGCGCGCAGGGGCGTGTATGAGGCCACAGTAAACCTCAAGCCCGGCACATACCAGTACAAGTTCGTCATCGACGGCGTCTGGTGCGCCGACCCGCAGAATGCGGAGTCCGTCGCGAACGACCAGGGCACCTTCAACTCGATCATAACCGTCAAGTGACGGCGCCGGCGTTGTCGGCAGCAGCGGGGCGCCTCCTGCAGGGGCGCCCCTTGCTTTTGCCGCGCTTGCGCTGCGGCAGGCGACACACGGGCGCACTTAAGTTTGGTATAATATGCTGTCCCGATGAACATATGCTTTGACACATTCGGATGCAGGCTCAACAGGGCTGAAGCGCTGGACGACGAGGCGCGCAGTCTGGCCAAGGGCCACAAGATCGTCGACTTCCACGCGGAAGCCGACCTCATCGTTGTGCGCGGGTGCTCGGTTACAGCGCGGGCGCAACGCGACTGCGAGAGCCTTATAGCCCACATAAAGGAGAAATATCCGGCCAAGCGCATCTTCGTGACAGGCTGCCTCCCGAACGCGAAAAAGCTCGATATATCAGCGCTGTCACGGCGCGGCGGGGAGGAAAAGTGCGAGACACCGGTTCCTGTGAGGACGGCGCGCGCGTATCTGAAAGTCCAGGACGGATGTTCGCGCGGCTGCACGTTCTGTATCGTCCCGAAGTTTCGCGGCGCCCCGGTTTCGGTTCCGTTCGGCGAGGTCGTCGACAGGGCGCGGCGCTTTATCGATGCCGGCTACCGCGAACTGGTGGTGACGGGATGCAACCTTTCGCTGTATTCATCCGAAGGGCGGGGCCTGCCGGAGCTCGCGGCGGAGCTCGCGTCCCTTTCGCGCGGCTGCCGCGTGCGAATCGGGTCGGTAGAGCCGGGGCCGACGGCCAGAGAGCTTGTCCACGCCATGGCGGATAACGAGGGGATATGCCGCTCGCTCCACCTGTCGGTGCAGTCGGGAAGCGACCGCATACTGGCGGCAATGCGCCGCACCTACACGGCAAAGGATCTCGACGCAATCGCCGATGAAGCGGTGCGCGCCATGCCTCTTGTTGCGCTGGGGTGCGACATTATCGCGGGCTTTCCGGGGGAGATGGAGACGGACTTCCGACTTACCAAGGGCTTTCTGTCAAGGCACGTCTTCTCGAACGTGCATGTATTCCCCTTCTCAGAGCGTCCCGGCACGCTTGCGGCGGCGATGATCGAGGGAAAGGTCGCTAAAGAGCTGCGCCACGCGAGGGCGCGCGAACTCGCCGAAATCGGCTCGGAGTCGCGCCGCAGATTCGCAAAGCATTTCGTAGGCAGGACGGTGGAGGTCGTTGTGGAGAAGAGTTCGCCGGTCTCCGGCTGGACAGGCGAATACCTCTGGTTCGAATGCTCGCAGTCTGCGGTCGGCGCGACGGCCGGTTCGGACTCGCGATCCCTGAGAAAGCAGAGACTCGCCTTCAAGGTGCGAAGCGCCCATGGCGGCCAGCTCTACGGGGAGATATGCGGCAATGGCGGGTGAGACTGTCCGCACGGAGGCGATTTGCCTGGCTG
>DGVK01000015.1 GCA_002395905.1 Verrucomicrobia bacterium UBA4286
CGAGGCGATGAAGACCTTCTGCGAGCTGTTCCGCAGCCGCAAGTTCACGCGCTTCAACGGACTCATCTGGTGGAACGTGCGCGACGGCTGGCCGATCATCTCCGACGCGGTTGTGGACTGGTATGGCGGCAAGAAGCAGGCGTACTTCGCGTTGCGGAGCGTCCAGCGGAACCAGCTCGTGATGCTCGGCGACGACCACGTGGCCTGGGCCGTGAACGACAGCCGGCCTCCCGTGAAGGGCCACGCGAAGTTCACCGACCGCGAGAGCGGCAAGGTGCTGTTCGACGCCGACTACGAGGTGGCCGCCAACTCGAAGACGCGCCTCGGCGAGATCCCGTTCGCGGGACAGGGCCTCATCCTCATCGAGTACGCGTGCGACGGCGAGACGCTGCGCAACCACTTCCTCTACGGCGAGCCGCCCTTCGACTGGGCGAAGGCGAAGGAGTGGATGAAGGAGACCGAAGGCTGGAAGGGGAAGCGCGACGCCGTCCCCCCTGCCGTGGAACGTGCGCCCAACGGCTGCGCGTCCAGGAAGTGAAGGTTCAACACATCAAACTGGAGGCAAACAGAATGGCATTCGACCTCTCGAAGAAAAAGGCGTTCGTCTGCGACCTCGACGGCACGCTGTTCATGGGGCCGAACCCCATCGAGAGCGCTGTGAAGTTTGTCATCGACGGCACGAATTCAGGGCGTTTCAAGTTCTACTATCTTACGAACAACACCTCCAAATGCCCCGAGGAGTATATGAAGAAGATATCCGGCGCGGCGATACCCGTCGTGCCGGAGCAGATTCTCACGCCGCTCATAACGCTGGAGTCGTACATACGCGAGAAGGGATACAAGTCGGTCTATCTCATATCGAGCGAAAAGGTCAAGGCCCACATGTCCGCGCGGCTTGCCGACGCAGGCGTATCGCTCGACTACGACCCCGAGCGTAACGAGCTCATCGCGCTTACCTACGACAAGGAGCTTACCTACGCTAAGCTGGCGGACGCCACGAGCCTCTGGAACATGAGGAACTGTCCGCCGTCGCCGATGTGTCCCGTGCGCACGAAGAATCAGACGCCGGTCGATTTCGTCGCCACCCATCCGGACAACTGCTGCCCGAGCGAGCGCGGTCCCATACCGGATATTGGCGGCATGATGAAGTTTCTTGAGATAACAAACGGCATGAAGCCGAGCCATGTGTTCGGCAAGCCGTCGCCGACGCTTCTCGCGCCGGTTCTGGCGGAGTTCGCCCCTGAAGAGATCGCGGTTGTCGGCGACAGGCTCTATACCGACAAAGCTATCGCCGACAACGCGGGCGTTGATTTCGTCTGTGTGCTTTCCGGAGAGACGACTCCTGCAGACCTCGCGGTCTACAAAGGCACCCCGCCCGCGATAGTCGTGGAAACGTTCGATAAGGTGCAGGCGACGGCCTGAGCCGCACCGCGCCCGCCCGCGTTCGCGACAAATCCGCAGTCTGCTGCGCACGGGCGGGCGAGTTTATGGTATAATATACGCTTGTGGAACGCAAAAGCATCTGTGGCGTCGACGCGGAAGTCGCGCACACTTTCGCCGAAAGGGTGAAAGGGCTTGTCGGTCGCAGCGGCCTGGAGCCTGGAAAAGGGCTTCTTATCGAGCGGTGCAACTGCATTCATACCTTTTTCATGCGCTTTGCCATCGACGCGACTTTTCTCGACGGCGAAGGCCGCGTGGTGAAGGTCGTCCGAAACGTGCGCCCGTGGCGGGCGTGGGTGTGGGGCGGGTGGCGGGCCAGACAGGTTCTGGAGACCGCCGCAACAGACGGTTTTGGAGAACAAAAGGAGAACAACGGATGAAAAAACTTATCGCCGCCGCCGCGCTTGCGGTTGCCGCTTTTGTGACGCAGGCCAATCCGCCCGGATTCACCAGCGACTACAACGAAGCGCTTGAACGCGCCAGAACCGAGAAGAAGCCTATTCTTGCCGTATTCTCCGGCAGCGACTGGTGCTACTGGTGCAAGAAGCTCGACGAGGAGTTCCTTTCGAAGGAGGAATTCACCAAGGCTGTCGAGAAGGACCTTGTGCTTCTTTATGTGGATATGCCGCAGGACAAGTCCCGTCTCGACCTCAAAGCGGCGTCGCTCAATCCCAAGCTCGTAAAGCGCTATGGCGTGCGCGGATTTCCTTCGCTCATGTTCATTGACGCGAATGGAGAGAAGCTCGCCGACGCCAATCGCATGCAGATGCCTCCCGCAGAATGGGGCCGGTATCTTGTAGAGACGGCGTCCAGACTCGTGCGCCCGCCGGAGGCCGAGGTTCCCGCGCCTGCGGCGGCGGCCGAATCCGACGCTGCGGCACCGGTCAAATTCACGGTCGGCGAAGGTGATGGCGCCAAGGAATACGATCTTGCCGACTTCGACTCCGCGCAATCATACATTGACGCCTATGCCGACAACGTCCAGAATGATTCCGCGTTCGCCGCCCACGAGCAGTCGGCGCTCGCGACCATCCGCACGAAGAACCGCTTCTTCGGCACATGGTGGGCGATTCTGCCGCCGATTATCGCAATCTTTCTTGCGCTTGTGACAAAGGAGGTGTATTCCTCTCTCTTTATAGGAATAGTCACGGGCGGTCTCCTGTATTCCGGCTTCGGCTTCGAGGGAACGATAACACACGTGATGACCGACGGGTTTGTGAAGTCAGTGGCCGATGGCTACAACATCGGGATTCTCCTCTTCCTCGTGCTTCTTGGTGCGCTCGTCTCGATGATGAACAAGACCGGTGCCTCTGCGGCGTTCGGTCGCTGGGCGCAGACTCACATCAAGAGCCGCGTCGGTGCGCAGCTTGCGACGATCATTCTCGGAGTGCTGATATTCGTCGACGACTATTTCAACTGTCTCACTGTCGGTTCGGTAATGCGTCCTGTGACCGACGCGAAGAAGGTGTCGCGCGCCAAGCTCGCCTATCTTATCGACGCAACGGCAGCGCCTATCTGCATCATCGCGCCGATCTCTTCCTGGGCGGCCGCCGTCGCGGGCTTTGCGAAGGGTGCCGGCGCAGAGAGCGGCTTTTCTCTCTTCATCAACGCCATCCCATACAACTACTATGCGATTCTTACGATCTTCGCGATGATCTTTTTCGCGGTCGCAAAGTTCGACTTCGGCCCGATGAAGCGCCACGAGACCGAAACGCTCTGCGGCAGGCCCGATCTCGGCGCGCTTGAATCCGCCACCGAGTCGCTTGTGAAGAATGCTCGCGGCAGGGTGGTCGACCTGCTCGTTCCTGTCTCAGTCCTCGTGGCCGCGTGTGTCGTCGGCATGATCTATTCGGGCGGATATTTCGGCGAGGACAATCCGGGCTTCATCAAAGCGTTTTCGGACTCCGATGCATCCGTAGGGCTGGTATATGGCTCGATCATCGCCATCCTGTTCGCTGTCGCGTTCTATCTATGCCGCCGCGTCATATCCTTCCGTGACTGCATGGACGCGTTCCCCGAGGGCTTCAAGGCTATGGTTCCCGCGATCATGATCCTCTGCTGCGCGTGGACGCTCAAGGCCATGACCGATTCGCTCGGCGCGAAGGTGTTCATCTCAGACCTGATAAACGGTCCGGCCGCCTCGTTCAGGTTCTTCCTGCCCGCGATCATCTTTGTCATAGCGGTCGTGCTCGCATTCTCCACCGGAACCTCCTGGGGAACTTTTGGAATCCTCATCCCGATTGTGCTTGCAGCGATACCCGGTTCGTCCATGACGATCATCGCCGTCTCGGCCTGCATGGCCGGCGCGGTGTGCGGCGACCATTGCTCGCCGATCTCCGACACGACGATCATGGCGTCGGCCGGAGCGCAGTGCAACCATGTGATGCACGTGAACACCCAGCTTCCTTATGCGCTGCTCGTCGCAGGCGTGTCGTTCGTCGCTTACATGATCGCGCCCTTCATTAACTCGGCGGCGGCGGCGTTGGCAATCGCGGTCGTGCTTCTGCTGGTCGTTCTTTTCGCGGCCAAGGCGTTGCTCGGCGGCAGGGCCGGATCCTCGGGCGCACTCCCTGAATCCCTCGCTTCGCTGGCGCGCTTCGCCAGCGACAAGGCGTCTGCCGCATCGCTGGAGAAGAACGACATCACTCACAAGACGTTTTGATGCGGGTAGTATTTATGGGTTCGAGCGCGGCAAGCGCGACTTGCCTCCAGGCCATCCTTAGGGATCCGGTCTTGGAGGTGGTCGGCGTCGTCACCCAGCCCGACCGTCCGGTGGGGCGCGGTAAAGTCGTATCGCCCTGCCCGTGCAAGGCGTTTGCCATGGCTCACGGCATATCGAATATCATAACGCCCGACAATGTGAACGACGCACAATCGCTCGCCCAGATATATGCGTGGCGTCCAGATGTGATCGCAGTCGTCGCATTCGGCCAGTTTTTGAAGCAGCCGATCCTCGAGATGCCTCTTTTCGGGTGCATCAACTGCCATTTCTCGCTTCTGCCTAAATATCGCGGCGCGTCGCCTGTAGTGGCGGCGATCGCCGCAGGAGACAGGCTTACAGGCGTGAGCATAATAAAGATGGGGCTCGGTATGGACGACGGGCCGATTCTCCTGCAGCGCTTCGAGCCGATATGCTCCGATTCGACAGGCGGCTCGCTGATGAACGACCTCGCCGTCGCCGGCGGCGTGACGCTTGCAAAAGCGCTGCGCCTTATGAACGACAACGCCCTGCCCCCGCCTGTAGAGCAGAACGACGCCGAGGCGACGTTCGCCAGCAAGCTGAAGAAGACGGACGGTCTTATAGACTGGACTGCGCCGGTTCTCACGATCGACCGCAAGATACGCGCCTACTCGCCGTGGCCGGGAAGCTACACCTTCCTGCCCGAACGCCTGCGGCGCAAGGGCAATTCGGGGCGGCTCGTCGTGGTGAAGGCAGAGATAGCAGGGCGTGTCGCTGCTGACCGCAAGGACGCTGCGCCCGGCTCGATTCTGGAGATCGACGAGAAAGGGCGGCCTGTGGTGCGTTGCGCCGATACGGCTCTCAGGCTTCTTGTCGTCAAGCCCGAGGGGTCTTCGGAGATGCCCGCCGCCGCGTTCGTGCGCGGTCGTCCGCTGGTGCCGGGTGATGTCCTTCTCAACGCGTGACATGAACGAAACGTTCGAGTTCCCGGGATTCCTGGATGTGCATGTGCACTTTCGCGATCCAGGCATGACCGAGGCGGAGACTCTCGTCAGCGGTCTTGCCGCGGCCGACAGGGGCGGTTTCGCCGCTGTTGTGACGATGCCCAACACTTCGCCGCCGTGCGATTCGCCTCTTTTAATCAAACGGCAGAGCGATTTTTCGCCGCGCATACTGCCGTCGGCCTGCATGACCGCAGGGCGTGCCGGACTCGTGGCGGCCGATCTGGAGGCGCTCGCCGAGGCGGGAGCCTCGTTCTTCACAGACGACGGCTCATACGTTTCGGATGATGCCGTGATGGAAGAGGTCATGCGCCGGGCGGCGAGCCTCGGCATGTGCGTCTGCCAGCACGCGATGGACCCGAAGATCCAGAGAGGCGGCGTGATACGCGACTGCGCGCTTGCGCGAAGACTCGCTCTCGCGGTGATTCCGCCAGAGGCTGAGACCGCCGCCATACGGCGCGATCTTTCGATATGCCGCGTGACAGGCTGCCGCCTTCACGTGCAGCACATATCGACCGCGGAGGGCGTCGAACTCGTGAGAAACGCGCAGCGCGAAGGACTGCCGGTCACTGCCGAGGCGACGCCGCACCATCTTCTTCTTTCATGCGACGACCTGGAAACAGACGACGCTAACTACAAGATGGTGCCGCCTCTGGGGACGCGCGAAGACCGCGCCGAGCTGCGCCGCGCCGTGAAAGACGGCGTTCTGATGTTCGCGACTGATCACGCGCCTCATCCCGCGAGAACGAAATCCCTCGGCTTCGCCCGCAGCGCGAACGGAATAATCGGTCTGGAGACGGCCGTCGCCATAACATATGCGGTGATGGTCGAAGAGGAGGGGATGGATGTAGAGGCGTGGGGCCGCGCGTGGAGCGAGATGCCGCGGACTATCCTTTCCTCTGGCGCAAAGGCGGCGTTTGACGCGCTGTCCGGCGTGACGCGCGTTACAATCGGTGCTCGGCGCAGGGTTGATCCAGCGCTGTTCGCCTCGCTTTCGCGCAACTGCCCCTACGCCGGCCTTGAGTTCTCCGCCCGCGCCGAAACCGTCGTGCGCGGCTAGAAGCCCCTTGCCTTGATTTCGGCGGGGTGAGTTTGGTAAAATATTATTGCTTGTTTTAATTCAAACTCAAACGAGGACTGTAATCAAATGGTAAGAGACGGAAAGTTGTTTATTGCGGCGTTCACCGCCGCTGCGGCGCTGGCCGCAAATGCCGAGGTGGAGCTCGCCGGCGCGTTCTCCGACGGCGCTGTTCTGCAGCGCGGGATGAAAGTCCCTGTATGGGGGACGTCCGAGCCGGGCGAAAAGGTCGCTGTCTCTTTCGCTGGGCAGTCTGTGGAAGCCGTGGCCGGTGCAGACGGCGCATGGCGCGTCGATCTCGCGCCTATGGAGGCTTGCTCCAAGGGGCGCACGCTCACTGCGAAGGGCGACCGCTCCGACAAGGCGGCGAAAGCCGAGGACATCCTTGTCGGCGAGGTGTGGTTCTGCTCGGGGCAGAGCAACACCGAGCTTCCTCTTGTCGGCGGCTCGCCGCGTTTCCGCGACGGGAAGGGGGCCATGCGCGCGCAGATGACCGTGAAGCCTCTCATCCGCTACTGCTATCAGAGCGACTACAGGGCGAGCGCCAACCCGAAGAAGACCTTCCCCCGCAAGCCGGAATGGAAGAAGTTCCTGCCCGAGAACCTCGGTAAGTCACCGTCGTTCTCCGCCATGGGGGTCTACTTCGCGCTTGAACTTCATTCGGCGCTTGGAGTGCCCGTCGGCATAATCGGCGCGTACTGGGGAGGGACAGGCGTATCCTCCTGGACGCCGGCGAGCGGGAATCTTTCGGTCGAGGCGACGCGCAAGTACGCCGAGCGCGAGGTGTTTTCGTCCGACGCTTTCGCCGCGCTGCCGGCGGAGAAGCGCCCCTGCAAGCGTGTGCAGGACCAGCCGCGCGTTCTTTGGAACGAGATGGTCGCGCCCTGGACGCCTTACGCGATTCGCGGCTTCATCTGGTATCAAGGCTGCAACAACGTCGGCGACGGCCCGGCCTACGCGCCCAAGATGCACGCGCTTTACAACGGCTGGGCGAAGGAGTTCGAGAACCCCGACCTCCGGCTGAGGTTCGTGCAGCTCGCGCCGTGGGGCGACGGGCGCATCGCCGCGCTGCAGATGGCGCAGGAACTCTTCGCCGCCGAGGAGCCAAATGCGAAGATGGCCGTAATCAACGATCTCGGGAACCTGAGCGACATCCACCCGAACGACAAGGAAACGGTAGGCCAGCGTCTCGCGCTTCTGTCGCTCAAGTACGACTACGGTTTTGAGCGGCTGAAGGCCGACTCGCCGACGGTGAAGTCGGTGCGCGCGGAGGAGGGCAAGGTGGTCGTCGAGTTCGACAACGCAGAGTCGCTCTACATCTACAATCCCGACAAATCCCTCACGGCAGGGCTTGAAATCTGCGGCGAAGACGGTGAGTGGAAGAGCGCCGTCATAAAGAACCTTAAAGGCGACAAGGGCCTTGTGGACGGCGCGAAGCTGGTCGTTCAGGCCGAGGGTGTGGCGGCGCCGAAGAAGATACGCTACCTGCATTCGCGCCCGTGGTTCGGGTGCATCTACAACGAGGTGAATCTGCCTTTGGGCGCATTTGAAAAGGAGCTGCCATGAAGTGTGTGAAGTTTTTCTTCGCGATTGTCGCGCTTGCGTCGTTCGCGGCCGCCGGTGCCGAGGTGACGGTGGATTTTTCCCGCGAGACCGGGCCTGTGAAGCCTGTGAACGGCGTCGGCCAGCCGCCGATCACGGGTCTGCGCGAATACCCGATGTTCAAGTATCTCAAGGAGGCGGGAATTCCGTTTTCGCGCCTTCACGACGTGGGCGGAATGTTCGGCCGCGGCGTCTTCGTGGACATTCCGAACCTCTTTCGCGACTTTGATGCGGACGAGACAGACCCCGCTAACTACGATTTTGCGTTCACGGACCGTCTTGTCAACGCGCTCGTAGCAGAAGGCATCGAGCCGTTCTTCCGGCTTGGCGTCACGATCGAGAACTACACCTTGATACGACGCTACCGCATCGATCCGCCAAAGGACTTCGCGAAGTGGGCGCGCATATGCGAGCATGTGATACGCCACTACACCGAGGGCTGGGGCGACGGTTTCCGCCACAAGATAACATACTGGGAGATATGGAACGAGCCTGAGAACTGGGAGACCGTGGAGAAGAACGAGATGTGGCACGGCACGTTCGAAGAGTACTGCCGTCTCTACGACGTCGCGTCGAAACATCTCAAGGCGAAGTTCCCCCATCTGAAAATCGGCGGCTTCGCGAGCTGCGGCGTCGGCTGGGTCTCGGGCTCCAGGTCGCCGCGCTCGAAGCATCAGTTCGAGTGTTTCCACTTCTTCCTCAAGTACATCAAGGAGCATGAGTGCCCGATAGACTTCTTCTCGTACCACAGCTACTCGACGATCGCGCACATGATGCAGCAGGCGCGATATGTGCGCGAACAGCTCGACGCCGCCGGCTACAAGGGGCTTGAAACCTGCCTTAACGAATGGCTCCCCGCGCCGAAGCACGACAAGCTCGGCACTGCGCTCCAGGCGGCCGAGATCGCGGCGACGCTCGTAGAGTTCCAGAACGGTCCGGTCGACAGCGCCGCGATATACGACGCCCGCTGCGGAATAGGAAACTACAGTCCGCTCTTCAATCCGCTTACATACAAGCCGCACAAGGCGTATTACGCGTTCATGGCGTTCAACGAACTTCGCAAGGCGGGCGTGGCCGTCGCCTGCTCGAGCGACGACGCCAAGGTAGTGGCGTCCGCCGCCAGGGGAGGGAATGCCGCCGCTGTAATGGCGGTCAATCTTTCCGCCGAGACGAAGCCGTTCTCGCTCAACCTCGGGGAGGGGTGGTCTGTCGAGTCGTGCAGGATCACCGACGAAACCCGCACCTACGAAGAGGTCGCGCTTCCCGCCGAGCTCGCGCCGAATTCATTTATCGCGGTCACGGCCGGGCGTGGCATGTGAAACGGCCATGCCGCGCGTGCGAAGCGCGTCGAGCGCCTCCGACAGGCGCTCCCGCTTCGCGCGCGTCGCGTCGGCGTCGCTCTCGAACAATGTCGGCTGGGATGTAACGGCGCACGGCGTCTTTTGAATGTTCGTCACGCCGAAGCCGACAAGCCGTATCGCGCGGCTCCCGGCGCGGAAGGTTTCTCGTTCCGGCCAGGCGGCGTTGAAGAGCGAGAGCGCCTTTTCTCTGAAGGACATGTCGTCCCTCGCAGGGGCGTCGAACGGCTCCTGACGGGTGATGGTTCTGAAATCCGCGTCGCGCAGTTTGAGCCGCGCGGTCGCGGCCCAGCGCCGTTCTCGCCTGAAGCGCGTGCCGACTTTGTCTACTATATGCATAAGCGTCGCCCGCACGATTTCGCGGCTCGGTTCGTCCTCGCCGAATGTGTGCTCGCGCGAGACGCTTTTCTCCTCGCTCTCTTCTTGCGCCACTCTGTCGGAAGATATGCCGAAGGCGTGCGCATGAAGGCTTTCGGCCAGCGCGACGGAGCCCGTCATCACCGTAAGCTCCTCGACAGAAAGCTTTTGCAGGTCGCAGCAGGTCGTTATGCCGTAAGGCTTGAGGAGCTCGGCGGTCTTGCGGCCGACGCCCCAGAGGACGCCGATTTTCTTTTGCGCGAGGAAACGGGCGACCGCCTCGGGCTCAAACGGCATGACGGTAAGACCGTCGGGCTTGTTTTCTTCCGAACCGATCTTGGCGAGCAGTCTGTTCGGGGCGATGCCGACCGAACATGTCACGCCGCATACCCGGCGTATCTCCGCGCGCAGCGCTTCGCCGAGAGCTCTTGCGCTGCCGAAAAGATGGATGGTGCCGGTTATGTCGAGAAACGCCTCGTCGACGGATACCGCCTCGACATACGGCGAGTAGTGTCCGAAGACTTCGAAGGCTTTTCGCGACACGCTTGAATAGTGAGCCATGTCCGGCGGCGTGAATATCGCATGAGGGCATAGCGCGTAGGCCGTGCGCGACGGCATTGCAGAGTGAATGCCGAACTTGCGTGCCTCGTAGGAGCAGGTCGACACCACGCCGCGTTCGTGCGGCCCCGAACCGACGACGAGCGGCCTGCCGCGCCACTCGGGGTGGCGCAGCAGCTCTACGGACGCGAAAAAGGCGTCCATGTCTACATGCAGAATCGTCGCCATGGGTTGATTATACCATATTCCTGCGAGGATGTGAGGGCGGGTCGCAGGGAATTTGGTATAATACACATTCTTGCAGAACAAGGAAAGAGAGGAAAGTATCTATGGCAGAAGAATGCACACACGACTGTTCGACATGCGGCAAGAGCTGCGGCGAGCGCAAGGAGGCCTTTGACTTCGCCGCGAAACTCAACGCGGGATCGAAGATCGGCAAAGTGATAGCCGTCGCGAGCGGAAAGGGCGGTGTGGGAAAAAGTTTCGTTTCGACGATGCTGGCGGTCGCCGCGATGCGGCAGGGGAAAAAGGTCGGGGTGCTCGATGCGGA
>DGVK01000080.1 GCA_002395905.1 Verrucomicrobia bacterium UBA4286
GCGATGGTCTTCACCGGCCAGCGCAGCTTCCGCCACTGATGTAAAACAAGGAATGGAGAATGAATAACATGTTTATAACCTGTCTCGATCTCGAGGGCGTTCTGGTGCCCGAGATATGGATCGCCTTCGCGGAGAAGGTAGGCATACCCGACTTCCGCCGCACGACGCGCGACGAACCCGATTACGACAAGCTCATGCACTATCGAATCGACCTTCTCGACAAACATGGTTTCGGACTCAAGGAGATAACCGACGTCATCGCGTCCATCCAGCCGCTCATCGGCGCGGAGGAGTTCCTCGACCGTCTTCGCGAGAAGACCCAGGTTCTCATACTCTCCGACACGTTCGATCAGTTCGGGCGGCCGCTGATGAAGAAGCTCAACTGGCCTACTCTCTTCTGCAACTCGCTGCTCGTCTCGCCTGAAGGAAAGATAACAGGATACAAGATGCGCTGCCCACAGTCGAAGCTCACGACGGTCAAGGCGCTGCAGAGCTGCGGCTTCGACACAATCGCCGCCGGCGACAGCTTTAACGACCTCGGGATGATACGCGGGTCGAAGGCCGGCTTCCTCTTCCGCTCTACGGACGAGATAAAGAAGGCCAATCCCGATTTGAGCGCGTTCGAGACTTATGACGACCTCGTGGACGCCATATTCTCCGTAATCAAGTAACCGGTCAAATGGAAGGATTCTGCCGTGAACAAGAACATTGTATGCATAGGCGCGGGCTACATCGGCGGCCCTACGATGGCTGTCATCGCCAAGATGAACCCAGACCGCAAGGTCGTCGTGGTCGACATCAACAAAGACCGCATCGCTGCCTGGGACTCCGCCGACTACGCTCTTCCAATCTACGAGCCGGGCCTTGTGGACGTCGTAAGAGAGGTTCGCGGAAAGAACCTCTTCTTCTCGACCGACATCGAGGGTGCAGTGAAGGAGTGCGACATAGTCTTCGTCGGCGTGAACACGCCCACCAAGACGTTCGGTCGCGGTGCAGGCCGTGCGAGCGACCTCCAGTACTGGGAGGCCACCGCGCGCGAGATAAAGAAGTTCGCGAACGGCGACAAGATCGTCGTCGAGAAATCCACCCTGCCTGTGCGGACCGCCGCCGCGATGGAGGCGATTCTCAACGCCGACGCGTCGTCTCACAGATTCACAGTTCTCTCAAACCCCGAGTTCCTTGCCGAGGGAACCGCCATCAAAGACCTCCTCGAACCCGATCGCGTGCTCATCGGCGGCCATCAGGACGAGGCGGGTCTTGCGGCGATCCGCGAAGTCGTCGACATATACGCGACATGGGTTCCCCGCGAGAAGATTCTCACCACCAATGTATGGTCGGCCGAGCTCACCAAGCTCGCTGCGAACGCGTTTCTCGCCCAGCGTGTGTCGTCCATAAACGCCATCGCCGGACTCTGCGAAGCGACCGGTGCCGACGTGGAGGAGGTCGCCCGCGTAATGGGCGCCGATCACCGCATAGGACCGAAGTTCCTAAAGGCGGGCCCGGGTTTCGGCGGCAGCTGCTTCAAGAAGGACGTTTTAAACCTCGTCTATATCTGCGAGTCGTTCGGGCTTCACACTGCGGCCCAGTACTGGCAGGGCGTCATCGCGATGAACGAACATCAGCAGGAGCGCATCGTCTCGCGGCTTCTCGCGGCGATGTTCAACACGCTCGCCAACAAGCGCGTGGCGCTTTTCGGTTTTGCGTTCAAAGCCGATACGGGCGATACGCGCGAAACGCCGTCGGGGACGGTTGCGCGCCTGCTCAACGAAGAGCGCACGCGAATCGTGATAACCGACCCCAAGGCGATCCCCAACGCGAAGAAGGACCTCGCCGACATTGTCGGCGACGGTTCGCATCTCGCTTTCGAGGATGATCCCTACGAGGCCGCGAAGGGGGCGGATGCGGTTCTGCTCATGACCGATTGGAAGCTCTATACGACGCTCGACTGGAAGCGTATATTCGATTCTATGCGCAAACCCGCGCTCGTGTTCGACACGCGCAACTGCCTCGACCGCGCGGCGCTTGAGAAGATCGGCTTCAAGGTCCTGAACGTCGGCAGGTGACAATGGCGGCGCGTGCGACAGTTTCGCTCGGTTCGAACATAGAGCCGAGGGCGGAATATCTCGCGCGCGCTATGGACGCGCTTTCGGCCATGCCCGGAACGTGCCTTTTCAAGGCGGGCCCCGTCGAAGAGACGGAGCCCGTCGATGTTCCGCCGGAGTTCGCCGGAATGAAGTTCTTGAACCGGCTCGCGATCTTCGACACAGAGCTTGAGGTGCACGACTTCTCGCGCCGGATGCACGCGATAGAGGATGCCCTGGGGCGTGTGCGGACGGTTAAGAACGGGCCGCGCACCATCGATATAGACCTTATAGATTTTGACGGCCTGCGTCTGGATGAGCCTGGTCTTATCTTGCCCCATCCTCGCGCGCACGAGCGTGAATTCATCATGCGTCCTCTTGCCGAGCTTGGCGCAATCATGGTTTCATCGCTCCTCGCGGAGAAAGGCTCGGCGATGACCGCATCCCGCGCGATCATGCCGCGCTTCAAGGAACTCTGCGGCGCGACCATCTGCCGTGATCTGAAGGGTATCGGCACGGGCAAGGTTCTGTGCAGTTGCGAAAATTGCGTCCGCAACGCCGTCCGCGCCGCAGGTGAGGCGTTGGCAAAAGACTGAGCGATTATCCATGGCAAACATACCTACGACATCGACGACTCTCCTGCGAGACCTTGCGAATGATTCGCAACATGCGCGCTGGTCAGAGTTCGTTACACGCTATCGTCCCATGATGGAAGCGTTCATGCGTGAACGTTTCCCGTCACTTGATGCCGATGACGTGATACAAGAAACGCTTATCGCCGTCTGTGCGGCGTTGCCGTCTTACCGCTATGTGCCGGAAGAAAAAGGATATTTCCACAACTACCTGACCGGCATCCTCCGCAACAAGGCGCTCCGGCAGCTCCACAAGGAACAGCGACAGGCGGAGATTGCCGATGAAATGCGACGGTCGCGGGGCGACGCGCCGCAATGCATGGCGAACGGTGGTAGGGTGCGATCACCGAGCTCGCCGCAAGGCGTAATCCAAGGCGACGACGAACAATCCTGGCGCGTAACGCTCGTTGAAATCGCGCTCCGGCAACTGATGAACGACGAGTCGATCCAATCCCGCACGAGGCAGGTGTTCTTGCGCGTGGTGGTGAACGGCGAGAAGCCGGACGATGTCGCCGCCGCGTTTGGGATCGAGCGCAACGCCGTCGATCAGATCAAAAACCGGATGATGCCGCGGCTGCAGAAGATTGTGTCGGCACTTGAAAAGGCGGGAAATATATGAGTCTCGGCGTGGACGAGATAGAAGGAATCCTTTCTGCCCATGAACGAATGCCGATAGGCGCGTCGTTCAAGGATGGTGAAACATTCGGCAACTGGCGCGTGACGGCGTTTATCGGCAAGGGTGGGAACGGCGAGGTGTATCGCGTGGTACATGTTTCGCTCGGAACCTCCGCAGCCCTAAAGGTGCTTGTCCGCGACGAGCCGCGCGCAAGGGAACGCTTCGTGCGCGAAGCGAGACTGCTTTCGGAATTGAAGTCGGCTTCGTTCCCGCAGTTCTTCGAATATGGTGAGGCGAATGGATATGCCTATCTAGTGATGGAACTCCTTGAACCAGGCGATCTGCCGACTGGAGATAGGGAAGTTGCGCGTTTTCTGCGACAGGTTTGCGACGCCGTTGCCGAACTTCACGCCTGTGGGATCGTCCACCGCGACATAAAGCCATCCAATATTCTCTGGCGCATTGGAGGGACGCACTCACCCCTGCTAGGGCATCCGTTTCACGGACAACCTTCGGTTGGGGGATATGTCGCGTCCGCCGTTCCCGTCCTCGCCGACCTTGGCCTCGCAAAGGACATCGCGACATCGGACGTCGGACATCCGACATCGGATATCACCCAAGGCGGCGTTGGCACGCCCGGCTACGGCGCGCCGGAGCAGATGGAGCGCGGTGAGGCGTCCGTCGCGTCCGACATACACGCGCTTGGCGTATTGGCCGATCGCTGCTTCGACGGCAAGCCGCCGCGAACATGGCGGCGCATCATCGAACGCGCGACGTCGTCCATACCGGAGCGACGTTATCCGTCAGTTGCAGCCTTTATTCGCGCGATTCGGTGGCGGAACTTCCTGCGGACTGCTGGTTTCAGCGCCTTCGCAGTTCTGCTTCTTGGAGCAATCGCCGCCAGCGTAGCCGTATGGCTCGCGATGGGCGGCGGAGAATGGATCAAGTGGCGCAGGTTGTGTGAACGAGGTGAGATCGTGAGCGTGGAGGAGAAGTCCGAGCCTTATGAAAGCCCGGCCTATGGCAAGTGCCGTCGCATATTCCATGTTACCAATGTTGTGGAAGGAACAATCATCGATCTTCATGCGAGGACTTTGTCATTCAAAGAGCCGATAGAGCTTGCCCCGGGTGAATACCGAATCATCGGGCCTGGACGGCTCGATGCCGCGCTTTCGGGGCCGTCCAACGCCGTGGTGCGCTTGAAGAACTGCCTGTTGAACAACATGACGACCATTCAGCATCCGAAAAACAGGATAAGCTACGTCATGGAGGGCGGGGCTTACCTGAATTTCGTGAATCTTGACGCGACTTCGGAAATGCGCAAGTCGGTCAGGTGCGCCGAGGAGTACCAGGGCGGCAATGATTACGCTGTCGAGTTCCGGGGCCCGCTTACGTTCAAGGAGCTTAACCGGAAGCGAGCGGATGAGCGCGACCATACATTGCGCGAAGAGATCGATCGCGTGAACCGCGATGGACTAAAAGCCTTCCCCGAGCGTCAGAAAAGCTGGCTCAGGAAGGACTGCGCGGAAACCGCGATCGGCTCGCGGTAGGAGAACGCATCGGCCCCTGCGTACGGAAGGTCGCGCACGATCTGGAACGCATGCGCGGCACCGGTAGCCTTCTGCATCGCCGCAAGCGCCGTCGAAATCTTCGTGTCCGCTATTTTCGCCTCTACAAGGAACCAAGGTGCGCCATTCTTCGTGACCAGAAAATCAACTTCCGCCTTTGCCTTGTTCCTTATGTAGTAGAGGGCGTAGTCGCCGAGGCCGAGATCGTTCCACATGTCAACGGCCTTGAGCAGATGGCAGGCAACGAGGTTTTCGAACCGCGCGCCTTCATCCGCCACTTCGCACCAGTCGCGCTGATACCACTTCGGTGTTTTGCGAATAGAGTTCTCGATGTTCCTGAACCACGGGCGGACGGTGAATCCCTCGTGAAAATACTCAAGTGTGGCTATCCACGCCTTGACTGTCGTCTCGGCAACGCCGATTTCGCGAGAAAGAGATGCCGTGACGATCTGGTTCCCGGCGCGGGCGAGGAGAAGTTCGGACAAGATTCTGATTCCTGCAACGTCGGCAATCTTCGTAAGGTCGCGCAGATCTTCCCGGAAGAGCTGTTCGCGGCGGAGCTTGCGCCAGCGATGGGTGAACCGCGTATCGCGCCGGACGAACGGCTCGGGAAATCCGCCATGCGACCAGAGGGCATCCCAGTCCTCGGCGCTGACGGGGCGCGGCGCATGGATTTCAGTCGCTTCAAGTTCGGGACGGACAAGTTCCGCGACGCCGAGCGGGTGCATGTGGTAGAGGAAGTACCGCCCCATCAGACTGTCGCCGCCGCGCTTGTAGATGTCGAGCCGTGCGCTGCCGGTGACGATAAGGCGCATGCGGTCTTCGTAGAGATCGAAGAACCCCTTGAGGAACGACTTCCAACGGACGAACTTGTGAATCTCGTCAAGAGTAATGATTATTTTGCGGTCGGAAGCGATTCCGAGTCCGGCGGCGTTGGCGAGGCCCGCCGCATCCCCTGCGACGAGCTGCCGCGTTGCGAGGTCGTCCCATGTGAAATACCGATCCGCGAGTGTTTTTGCGAGCGTGGTCTTTCCGCACTGGCGAGGGCCGGTGAGAAACGCCATCTGCCTGTTGTCGCGCAGATGCTCATCAAGTACCGCCTCATAGATTCGCTTTCGCTGGAATGTGTTGTTCATGGTGGGAATTGTATCAAAACTGGCCTTGTGCGTCAATACCAAACCAGCGTATCCGCTAGAATGATAATTACCAAACTGTTCAACACGCTAGAATGGTATTTGGGGAGAAGTCCGGTAGGGTCACGCGTCGCGCGTGACCGCACGGGAGGGTCGCGCCCTGTCGCGACCGTACGGGAGGGTCGCGCTCGGCCTCTTGCGACCGCTCCGCGGCTCGGCCTTCGGCCTCGGGCAACCCGATCGCTTCGCGACGGGCGAATTCCGTCGCGACCGTAGTAGGGTGGACGCCGCATGGAATCCCCCGGCCACGACGGGGCGTGGCCCTCCCATACATAGCCGGGGTTTTGAAATTACCTCTTCCTTCATTTCTCGCGTAAGATTATGGCGCTGGCTGTGTAGTATGAGATAGAGGCAAGGTCAGTCCTTCCCACGGAAGAAGACTCAAGGTCGCGATGCGGTTGGCGATTTTGCAAATGACCGCCCACAAGGCGGCGAAAATTTGCTATAATATGCGCCAGACAATTCAAGACTTTGCGTTCGACGCATCGTTTTGGCTCTAGTGAAACCTGGAAATTTTACTGTGAGAGCCGACGACGTGGAGAATGCGCCCAATGGGCGCATCTTCTTTCGTGGTTTCTCACAGGGCTTTCCAGGGCCTCACTAGGACTGCGGCAGAGGATTGCGCCCTCTTTCTTTTGCCGCGATCAAGGCGAGGGCAAAGGGAAAGAAAGTGATGAATACTGTACTGAAAGCTGGGGCGATAACTTGTGGGTTGATCGCCGTCGGTTGCGTGTCGAAGATGGCGGCACTAAACTCGGATAAGCCGGCATCATCTGCTGAAAATATCGAGGGCAAGTATGTTCTCGAAAAGGTCAATGCCGGAGGAACCGAAATTGATGCAGCGCGGCTTCGTAAGGCACTTCTGTCAGATAGGATTCTGCAAAAAACGCTTGGCGGTACTGCTGACGATAAGCAGAGTTTGCCTGTTTACGTGAGTGTTTCCGCAACGAAGAAGGACGCGAATGGCGGTATTGCCACAGTCAACAACCTCTTTGCCTTCTGCACATTGACTATCTGGCCTTATGTTTCTGCCGAAGAGTATGAATATACCGTAACAGTGGCGACTGTGACGGGAAATCATACGGTTAAACTGAACGTCCTTAATCGCAACTGGGTTGGACTTTCGCCTTTTGCCATGATTCCTGTGCCAGGCTGGGCAGATGAACGCGGGGATGGCAGTGAAATCAACGCCTACCATCTATCACAGGTCGTTGTTGGTGTGCGAGAAGCTTGCGACGCTCTTCCTTCCGACTATCAGGCGTTTCTGAAAGATCATCCAAATTGCCTTGAGAAGATTGATCAGGATAGATCCGAGACTGCGTTTCAGCAGTTCAAAGCCTCGGAAGATGCGGCTACTCGCGCCACGGCGTTGTCGCGCATTAGAAACGGAATCATTATCGCAAAGCATCAAGGCGATTTGATTTCAGCCTTTAAGTCGGCGGGGGCTGCTGATGTGAAACTTGGGATATTGAAGCTGCTCAATGACGAGAGCATCTCCCAGTTGCCTTATGATCCTACGCTGGTCGGTTATTGGTCGAAAATTACAGACCAGAGTATTTTGGCAAAGGTCTATCTAAATTGCTTTGCACAGATTCCGCAGAGTGATCGCGCCAATTTGGTTGCGAAGTTTTCTAACGAGGCGATTCTGAAGGAGATGGTGACGCCTCCGTCACAGGATAAACTTCAGGAAGAGCGCAACCGCAAGGAGAAGCAGTCGTGGGAGTTGCGGGAACGCTTGCGCAGATTGAATGAAGAGGCAGAATCGAACGAACGTGATTACAGGCAGTATCGACGGAAATATTCCGGAGAAAAGGCAAAGGAGTGCCGTGCCCAGGCCGCAATGGTTGGAAAGCAACTTAAGTGTCTTGAAAACGCACAGGTTGATACTGGCCTTTATGTAGCCGATGCAAATGCAAGGGCACTTCTTTATGGCAAGCTCGAACCGGAACTTCTGAAGTCGATTGCATTGGATGTCATGCACAAGCATACGCTCGACAGTTGGAACAACGGTCTAAACGGTGAACTTGAGACGGCTGTTCAGATTGCCAATAATGTATCAGACAAGACGACGGGCGGGCGTATAGCTGTTGCACTCATTTGCAAGTTGAACGACTATCGCTCTCGCTGTCAAAGCGGATGGGGAATGTCTTGGTCGGACAAGGACAAGACGGCGGCTGACAAGTTCACAAAAGCAGTCGAGGGCCTGTTGACAGATGATCTTCTTGAAGAAATCGTCAACGAGGATGATTCAAAGTTGGTTACGCTGGCGCGTTTCTTTAAGGACAAGAAGCGTTCATCCAAATTGGGATTTACCCGTATTCAGAATGCCGTTAAAGAAGGCAAGGAGAATGAGATTGCAAAGGCGTGGAAAGATTACGGTGCCGCAGTTACGGATGACGAAATGCTGAAAAACCTCTCTGTGTCCAGCATATACCTCCGCCGTCCTGCATTTGATCAGATTAAGGATGACAAAGTTAAAGCAGATACTCTTGCCGCAATTAAGGAATCACTCGCCGCAGAACTCAAGACCTGCGCCGCCAAGCAGGGCGAACTTGCGAACTTCATCTCAGAGATTGGCAACGGGGAAGACCTCGTTGCCTGGCTCAATGGTAAGAGTGGACAGACCAGTCTTCAAAACAAGGAGACCTTCGCCAAACTGAAAGGTCGTATTGTCGTTTTGCGCGGCGAAGTCAAGAACATTGGGCAGACGATGTTCTCGAAAAAAACATACGTCTCCCTACGTGTCGCAAAGGTGGGAATGTTCGATTATATCGATGTCCAATTCAATGTTCCCGATTCGTTAAAGCCGACGGTAACTGCGTGGATGAAGGAAGAAAGCCACATCATGCGCGGTAGGCTTACATCACAAGGAGACCTTGGTGACGATGCAAAGTGCGATGATGGAGAAATCGTCTCCGAGGAGAAGTTCAACGAAGCCGTCAACTTGAAGGAGGCGATGGAGGACATCAAGTGGCAGCTTAAAGAAATTGACGAAAAGAAAGTCCCGCCAGTTCGTACGCGCCCCTCTCGGTTTGGAAATGCGGTCAAGTCTGCCGCTGGCTGGATCAAAGATGGCGTTGATGACATCAAATCGTCTGGTGACGATCTGAAACAAGCGGCAGAGATGTTAAACGGTTTGTTCAACTAACAATATCCCTCGAGGGTCTCACCTTTGGACCCTCGGGGGCTTCAAACCAAAGGTAAAAGGAAACAAAAAACAATGAGTGAACAAAAAACAAAGAGCAACGCGCCGTGGATACTCGGTATCGTCGGCATATTCCTGACCATCCTGCACTACGCATGTGCAATCGCCTGTTCGGCCGGACTCGCTGGCCTTGGCGGTGCTGCGGGAGATGCGGAAGGCGGAGCAAAGGCAGCGGACAACTCGCTGATGTTTGGAACGGCTGCGGCGGGCATCATGTTCGTCTGCTTCATCCTTTCCTTCTTTGGCAAGTCCAAGGCTTCGGGCTTTACTGGGTTTTTGCTGATTGTAGGCGGCATTACGTCGATCTGCATGAGCATTCCTCATTTCTCGGCGGCTGGTGTTGCGGCGGGCATCGTCTATATGTGCTCGGGCATTTCCAGCATCTGCAATCGCAAGAAAATCAAGGCCTAACAAGGCGTTGTGTCCTCCATGCCAATTCGCCAATATGTATCCTTGCTCGGCACGACATTCCCATTCTATGGAATCTGTGTCGGCGTGGCTCTGTTGGCGATTGGCATTTGGATAATTTACAACTTCAAGAAGTTTAAGATGGACGGAGACCTACAGAATGAAATTCTGTATGGTTTCCCGTTCATGGTATTGACGGGGTTGTTCTTCGCGTTTGCCCTTGATGCCCTGTTCACAGGTGAGTGGCGAACGTGGACAGGGAACGGAGAGCGGAGAGTCGGTTTTACATTCACGGGCTGGTTGTTTGGCGCAGTTCTCTTCATATTCATGTTTGGTGGATTCACATCGTTTGGACGAATATTTCTGCTGAATATGTTTCTCCCCGTCTTTGCACTTGCACAGGGGATTGGCCGGCTCGGATGCCTTCTCGGTGGCTGTTGCTACGGAAAGATATGCTCTTGTGGTATTAAATACCCGCCGGGTAGTTTGCCCTATGAGAGAATTGGGGATGTATGTGTTTTCCCGATTCAACTTGTTGAGGCCGTTTTACTTTTCTTTCTTTTTTCAATTTGCCTAAAATCCATTTTCAAGTATCGTGCTGTGGTTTATTTGATCGGTGTTGCCGCTATTCGTTTCGTCGCAGAATTTTTCAGAGGCGACATACGTGGTAATGTGCCAGGAGTGGTGTGTTTGAGTCCACAACAACTCATGTCGATTCTGTTTTTTATTATTGGTTTGATCGTTCTGCTCATTGTGCGTCAAAGCGAAAAAAGGAGGCACCACGCTTCCTTTGGGACAGGGGTTTTCGCCTCACCCAGAGGGTGAAGGACCAAAGAACGATTTCAGCCTGTGTTTACAGTGCAGAAGAGCATCTCATGCGATGTCAACTGACGAGTATAGGGTAAATGAGCTCTATCGGTAATGCCACACCGATTCAGCAGCCCGCATACTGTGTGAGTAAGATCGGCTGTTGACATGATTTTTGGGGGACGAAAACGGGCTTTTTGAGTCGCACTGTGCGACAGCCGGAAGTGGCAAGGTGCAATAGCACGATATTGCAAGGTGCGACATGACGATGTCGCAAGGTGCGAAGTTGTCGTGTGGCACCTTGCGATGTTGGCCGATTACAGGGTGCGGCTTTCGGGAGTCGCACCCTGCGATTTATTTTTGATTATTTTCAACGGAACCGAACCTATGCTCAATCTCGCCGCCAATCTATTCAAGGCCGGTTCGTCGCCCTTTGAAGGCATGTTTGGTTTGTCCTGAAGTGTGGTTCATTACAGCGTCTCCAGCGGATGACACATTTGGTGACGTTTAGATGCTTTTCTATCTCCCATTTCGCGACGAATTCTACTTGTCGCTATCTCCCATTTCGTGACACCTCTATTGACCTCGGCAATCCCAATATGATAGAGGTTTTGCAATCACCTCGAATTCAAGAAGGTCAGACCTAAGTGTATAGGATCGAGTGTATAGGCTGGAGTTTACCCATTTTTTGAGCGTGGAAATGCGCTGCACCCGCATGGATAAAGTCTGAAGTGCGTTTAGGGATGTGGTTTTCGGCGTTTCGCGTCCGAAACGGCTATCCGTC
>DGVK01000178.1 GCA_002395905.1 Verrucomicrobia bacterium UBA4286
GTTCGAGTCCCGCCCCGAGCACCATCCTTCCCCTGTTGTGTTTTGCATCACCGTAATGCACTTCCCCCCGTTGCACCATTCGGTTATGATATGGTATAATTCCGACCGATGCATACAATGCGACAGAGCGAGGAACTGAACCGGGCGAACAGCGCGTTCGACAACCGGCTTAGGCCGACGGACTTCACGGGGTTCGTCGGGCAGTCAAAGATTCGCGACAGGCTTATGCTTGCCGTGCAGGCGGCGAAGGATCGTGGAGAATCTCTGGACCATGTGCTGTTCTCCGGCCCGCCCGGGCTCGGCAAAACGACCCTTTCATATATCCTCGGCGAGGCCATGGGCGTCCATGTGAAGACGACGAGCGGTCCGGTGATTACCAAGCCCGGCGATCTCGCGGGACTCCTTACGAGCCTGGAGCCCGGCGACATCGTCTTCATCGACGAGATACACCGCATGGCGAAGACGGTCGAAGAATATCTGTACTCCGCGATGGAGGACTACGCGATCGACATCATGATCGACCAGGGGCCTAACGCGCGCTCGGTGAGACTGGAACTGCCGAGATTCACGCTCGTAGGTGCAACGACGCGCATCGGTCTCATCGCGGCGCCGTTGAGGGCGCGGTTCGGCCTCGTCAACCGGCTTGACTACTATGGCGGCGGTGAGCTCGCCGAGATCGTGCGGAGGAGCGCGGCGAAGCTCGGTGTGGACATCGACGACGATGGCGCGGCGGAGATCGCCCGGCGTTCGCGCGGAACCCCGCGAATCGCCAACAACCTGCTGCGCCGCGTAAGGGACTTCGCGCAGGTAAAGGCCGGCAACTTCATCACTGGCGAAGTCGCCAAGGAATCGCTCGGTCTTCTTGAAATAGACCCGAACGGACTTGACGAGATGGACCGTCGCATACTTGAGACGGTGTGCGTCAAGTTCGGCGGCGGGCCGGTTGGTCTTTCGACGATAGCTGTGTCGGTAGGCGAGGAGCCCGACACCATAGAGGAGGCCTACGAGCCGTTCCTCATAATGAACGGCTACATGGCACGCACCCCGAAAGGGCGCGTCGCATCGCCGGCCGCCTGGCGTCTCATGGGGCTTGAACCCGCAGCGCGCCAGGGCGAGCTTGCAATTTAACGGAGAGAGAAAATGGTCGCTGAAAAGAAATCGAATTTTCGCTGGGTGATATGCTCGCTGCTGTTCTTCGCGACAACGGTGAACTATCTCGACAGACAGGTGCTGTCGCTCACATACAAGGACTTTATCGCTCCCGTCTTCGGCTGGAGCGACAACGACTACGGGACGATCACCGGCGTGTTCTCGATCGTATATGCGGCGTGCAATCTTTTCGCGGGCAGGTTCATAGACCGGCTCGGCACGCGAAAGGGGTATCTGTGGGCGATTGCCATATGGTCGCTTGGCGCGTGTCTCCACGCTGGATGCGGCGTGGGCGCGACGGCGCTCAAGGCCGTCGGCTTCCTGGGCATGTTCGGCATGACGGTTTCGGTGTGGCTGTTTCTCGCCTGCCGCAGCGTTCTCGCTCTCGGCGAGGCCGGCAACTTCCCGGCGGCCATCAAGGTTGTCGCGGAGTATTTCCCCAAGAAGGATCGCGCGTTCGCGACATCGATCTTCAACTCCGGTTCGTCGGTCGGCGCGCTGGCCGCGCCTCTGTCCATTCCTCTGCTCGCCCAGCACTTCGGATGGGAGGTCGCGTTCCTCGTGATCGGCGCGCTGGGTTTTGTGTGGATGGGCTTCTGGATGTGGCTTTACGGCAGGCCGTCCGAGAACCATCGCGTCAATGCGGCCGAACTCGCGTACATCAATCAGGATGAATGCGGCGCAGAAGATTCGGCCGAAGTCGCTCCGGCGGAGGAAGGGAAGAGGATCTCCTACGCCAAAGCGTTTTCACTGCGCCAGACCTGGGCGCTTGTCCTCGGCCGCTTTCTCACGGACGGCGTGTGGTGGTTTTTCCTGTTCTGGACGCCTGGCTATCTCTCGGATCAGTTTGGCTACAGAAGCTCGGACGGGATGGGCATGGCGCTCATATTCACGCTGTACGCGATAGTGACTTTCGTGTCGATATACCTGTGCAGGATTCCGACGTACATGGTCGAGAAGCGCGGCATGAACGCCTACGAGGGCCGCATGGTGGCCATGTTCATATTTGCATGTTTCCCGCTGCTGGCGCTCGGCGCGCAGCCGCTCGGCGCGTTCTCCGCGTGGTGGCCGGCGGTTCTGATCGGTCTTGCCTGCGCGGGACACCAGGCGTGGAGCGCCAATGTATATTCGGTCGTGGGCGATATGTTCCCCAAGTCGACGATCGGGACTCTTACGGGTATCGCGCAGTGCGCCGCAGGCGCGGGCAGCTTCCTTGTCAACAAGTGCGCCGGCAAGCTCTTCACCTACGCATCGGGCACGACGGTCGTCGACGGCGTCGAGGTTGAGATGACCAGGGATCTTCTCGCGTCCGGCGCCCGGTTCGCGCGCCCGGCGATGGAGTTCATGGGCTATACAGGCAAGCCGGCAGGGTATTTTATCGTCTTTGGATATTGCGCCGTCGCCTATATCATCGGCTGGTGCTTCATGAAAGCGCTTGTGCCGCGCTATCGCAAAGTCGGGTGACTTGTAAAGTGGGTGGGTCAGCAAAAAGGCTTTAAGCCGCTTTGGCCAGACGTGAATCGTAAGCATATGCAGTTTCTCCGTTTAATGATTGTCTGTGGATTGAGTTGATCCAGTCTTCAAGCTGCTGGATTTGGTGCCTTGAGAGTTGATTGAAGTCGGTTCCCTTCGGGTACCATCTCCTCACGAGCCTGTTGCAGTTCTCGATGGCGCCTTTCTCGTACGAAGCATAAGCCCTGGTGTAGTAGGTTTCGGCTTTGAACGTTTTGTCGAGTCTTTCCTGATCGAGGAATTCGCAACCATTGTCCGTGGTGACGCTTCTTACTATTCTGAGCGCACCTCTGCTCTTCATTCTCTTTATGGCCATGACGACTTCGTCCTGGTTGATGTGGCTAATGTGCTCGACGACATAACGCCT
>DGVK01000232.1:0-1817 GCA_002395905.1 Verrucomicrobia bacterium UBA4286
GGCAAGGCGGCGGCGGCGGCGTTCGCGGGAAGCGGGGGCGTTGGTGGCACGCATTGTCTTTTAACTCCTTCTTTATTAGGCCTGCAGCGCGCGCGCGTAGGTCTTGGTTACTGTCGAGTCCGTGACGGTGCGGCCGCGGAGGTTGCGCTTGCGCGAACGGGTCTTCCCGTTGTTGAGGTGGGCCTTGCCACCCTGCGAGCGCATAACCTTGCCCGTAGCCGACATTTTCATGCGCTTGGTCGCGCACTTCTTCGTTTTCATCTTAGGCATTTTCGTTTTCCTTTTCTTTCTTCCTCGCCGGTCGGGCAGTCGGTTTTGAGCCCGATCCAGATGGAAGAGCGCGTAGTATACTATTTTTCGCCCCGCCCCGTCAAGTGGGTGAATCGGGGCGGCGCATTCAGACAGCCTTCTTTCCTGCCGCCTGAGGTGCGCGCGAAACAAACACCTTCGCCGCCGGGTCTGCGGCAGCCTGCGCCCCGACACCGGGCGGCACAAGCGCGCTCTCGCCGGCGCAAAGCCTCACGCATCCCGCCGCGCATTCCACAGAGACCGTCCCCTCGGCCGCGAACAAGACGGTGTACGATTCTTCCGGCGGCAGATCAAGCCGCCCTTCTACTGCCGCCTGTCTGAACGTGAAGAACGGACACTCCACCTCTTTCAGAGGAGCAGGCGCCGCAAGCGAATAGTCTATCGACTTCAACGACTTCTCGACATGAAGCTCGCGTGGGCGACCGTCGGCGCCGACGCGGTTCCAGTCGTAGAGCCTGTATGTCGTGTCGGAGCTCTGCTGGACCTCGAACAGCCTTACGCCGTCGCCTATGGCGTGAACCATGCCCCCGGGTATGAAAAACACATCGCCCTTCTTCGCATCGTGCCTTACGAGCAGATCTTCAAAACCGCCGTCTGCGACTGCCTTGGCGACATCCGCAGCCGTCGTGCCGGGCTTCAGCCCCGCGTAGATCGCGCCGTCTTCAAGCATGCACCACATCTCGGTCTTCGGTTCTCCGCCTGTCAGGAGGGCTGTCCGCTCGTTCGGGTGGACCTGGACGGAAAGACGCGAGCGCGCGTCGATCACTTTCACAAGAAGAGGAAAACCGGGACACGCCTCGGCAAGCGTCATGCCGGCAAGCGGCCCGTTGGCGATCACTCCCGGCGAAGAAGGATGGGCCGAGACCGTCCATCGCTCCTCGCCCCACAAAGCACGGTGGACATCTTCCCTGAACTTGAGCACGTAGTCCGCTCTCATTGCATCTCCTTGTCACATGTCAATCCAAGCGCGATATCGACGGCTTCGGCAAGCGTCGCGCACACCGGCGCCAGCGGCGAAAGCCGGTGCGCCGCATGGCTGCCGCCCGAGAACAGCACGCACCTGGCGCCGATCGAGTCGGCGACTTCACTGTCATGGACGGCGTCGCCTATCACGACAAGTTCCAAATCCCTGTCGGGATGCGCCGAGCGTATGCGTTGCACAAGACGCAGTGCGGCGGTTGTCTTCGACGCGCCGTCCAGATTGTCAGTCCCTTGAATGAACTCAAAACAGCCTGCCACCCCGAACTCCGCCGCGTCGCGCTCGAGCTTGTCCTGCCGCAGAGCCGAAAGAAGAGACTGGCCGGCCGCCGCGCCTCCCGCGCTCGCGAGCGCCTCGACCGCCCCTCTTGCAAGCGAACGGACGCCCCGCGCATACGCGTCATGGTATTCAACGGCGATGGAGTCCCAGTTCTCAGAGGCGAGATCGAAGCCGCATTCCGCATAGAACGGGCGAACGGGAAACGCAAATCTCTCGCGGTAGAAATCCAGCGAGACCGGCCTCTTCCCGC
>DGVK01000232.1:1874-12644 GCA_002395905.1 Verrucomicrobia bacterium UBA4286
CCGGCCTCTTCCCGCGGCGGGCGAGCATCGTGTTCAAGGCGCCGAGCGCCGCCGACGTGTCGTCCAGCAGAGTTCCGTTCCAATCCCAGACGACATATGTCATCACTTGGCCACCAGGCTTTCCAGCACGTCGGCCACCTTCGCCGCGGCATCTGGCGCAGCAAGAGCCTTCATTCGTTCATGCATTGCCGCAAGCTGCTCCGGATGGTCGAGTTTCTGCAGGATATAGCGGCATACCTGCCTGGGCTGCAGCTGGCTCTGCATTCCTTCATCCGCAGCGCCTTTGGCGGCGAACGCCTCGGCGTTGTAGTGCTGGTGGTCGCGCAGCGCCGAAGGAAGCGGAATGAGAAGCGCAGGCTTCCCGCACGCCGCGAGTTCGAAACATGTTGACGCGCCGGCGCGCGCGACAACGATGTCGGCCGAGGCGAAAGCGTCCGCCATCGAGTCTTCGAACGCTCTCACGCGCGACGGAATCCCGGCCTTGGCGTAAGTCTCCTTGACCGCCGCCTCGTCCTTCGCACCAGTCTGGTGGATGACATACAGAAGTCTGCCGCTCGCACGCCTGTCGAGCTCGCGCTTCAGCATCGAAAGCGCCTCGCCGAGAAGTTCGTTGACGGCGTGCGCCCCCTGCGAGCCGCCGGTCACAAACACCGTAAACGCGTCCGCAGGGATGAAATCGAAGCGGCGCCCTTTTGAAATCGACTCGCGCACAGGCAGGCCCGTGAGAACCGTCCTGGCCCTGGGCAGGCATTTCGCCGTCATCTCGAAACTTGTCGCGACGCGCGCGGCGAAGCGCGAAAGGAAGTCCACAGCCTTGCCGGGAACGGTGTTGGCCTCGTGCAGGACTATCGGCACGCCGCAGCTACGGGCGGCCATCACGGGCGGCAGGCTTGAATAGGAACCCATCGCCAGCAGAACATCGGGGCGGGTCTTCTTCATCGCCCTGCGGCAGCGCAGAACCGACAGCACTATCGCCATGAGATTGCGCGCCCTCAGCTGACGCGCCCCTGTCGCGAACACCGCCCCGCTCCAGCTCTTCATCACGCTCGATTCTATATCGCGCCCAGAACTCCACACCGTCACGTCGTGACCCCGCGAGCGAAGTTCCTCGGCCACGGCCAGTCCCGGAAAGGCGTGTCCGCCGGTTCCGCCGCATGCTACAACAACCTTCATCACCAGTCCCTTTCGTTCGGCGGAAGAGGCGCCCTGCGCATCCTCGCCTTTTTGTCCGCCTCGTGCTCGTCGCTGCGCTCCTGCGCCTTTCTCAGCACCGCGTCAATCTCTTTATCTTCCTCGGAAGGCTCCTCTTCCTCTCCGCCGTCGTCCTGCTCGTCTTTATCGGCGGGCTCCTCCTCCTGCTCCCCGTTCTCGCCTTCGTTCTGCTGCGCCCCGGACTGATCCTGGTTCTGCTGCCGGTTCTCGTCCTGGCCCTGCTGCTGATTCTGTCCGCTCTGCTGATTCTGCCCCTGCTCGCCGCCGCCCTGCCCCGAACCGTCCTTGGGGAGAAGCTCCTGGATCTGCCGCAGAATACCGAGCGCGCGCTCCTGGTCGGGCGGCACCGGCTTTTCAACGCATCCCATCTGAAGTTTTTCAAGCTCCGTCGCGAGAGCCGATATCTTCGCCTGGTCCTCCGCCGTGAACGGCGGCCTGTTTGTATCGCTCTGGGCCTGCTGCTCGTAGGCGCGCGCCCATGCGGGGAATTTTTCGCGGAAGACTCTCGTGAAGTCGAGGGCGTCCTGCTGCCAGCTGCGCCCGTTGAAAGCCTCGACGTCCATCCATGCGTTGGACTGCGCGACGACATCCTCTCCTATCGCGGCGGGCGGCATCGCGGTCATCTTTAAAAAGCGCGTGAAATCGTGCTCGACATCGCTCAACGTCGAATACGCGGCGGCGTCGAGGTCGGCTATCTGCCCGGCCGCGAGACGCGTCTTCTCCCTCGCCCGGTCGACCTGCATCACGATCGTCGCCGCCTGCTCCTCGTTTGTCACTGCGCGGCATATGGTCTCTTTCACAGGCAGCCACACGTCGGCAAGCGACTTCGCCTTGGCGGAGAGCGCGTCCGAAAGCGCGACGAGCCGCGCGGGCGGGTTCGTCGACATGCCGCCCGTCTGCGCCATCAGATTCCGCGCGTCGCGCGTCGCGGCAAGCATCAGCGAGCCGGGGTCCTTGCCCTGCGACGCCTTGAGAACCTCGTCGATGTGTTTCGCCTCGCGCATCGCCGGTAGTCCGTCGACGGCGCGCGTGAAGTTTCGCACGGCGCGTTCATCCGAGGGGTCGGCCCTCAGCGCGACCTGCGCCGCAGCAGCGGCCTCTTCGAGATTGCCGCGCTCGTATTCAAGCTTGGCGACGACCTCCGCCGCGCGTGCGCCGTGCGACTTGGTCAGCATCAAAGGGCGCAGGGTTTTCAACGCGTTGGTCGTGTCGCCGGCCCTGTAGAACTCGACGCCCTCGTTCCATGCATCCACGTCGGTGGGAGGGTGTCTGGCGCCGTCTTCCGCGACGGCGCACCAGACCGGCGCGACGGCGCAGGCCAGCAGGACTGTTATGCGTAAAATAGTCATCGGCATGTATTATACCATATCGAACGCGCGTGCGCTCATCTTGCGTGCCAGTCGGCAAAGCCGCGGGCGATGGCCTCGGCGAGACGCGCGCGGCGCACGGCGTCCCAGGCTGCCTCTTCCCCGGCGGGGTGGGTGATGAAGTCGGCTTCGACAAGGCAGCTCGGTATCTCGGGATTCCGGGTGACGGCGAAGTTCGCGTGCATCGCGCCGTTGCTCTTGAGCTCCTCGTGCCGCGCCTCGTCCATCCGCGCGGCGACGGCCTTTGCAAGCTCCTCACCGAGCGGATTCCACGAATACACCGCCGCGTAGCGTATCCTGCCTGCGTCGCGGTCCGCCGCAGGCGCGTTGTGATGGATAGAAATGAACGCGTCGCCGCCGACGGCATACAACGCCTTCGGCCGCTCGTAAAGCTCTATCGCGCGGTCGTTGCGACGCGTGAGAACGACCCTGTAGCCGAGCTTGACCAGCTCTTCGCGCACCGCTTCGGCGAGAAGCAGGTTGGCCTCCTTCTCGCACCATCCGTGCGGTGAGATGCAGCCGAGATCCTTCGGGCCGCCGTGCCCCGGATCGATGACGACGGTGACGTCCTTCGGCGCCTTGCCGGACGGGTGGGGCCGCGCTTCGTCGGCGGCGTATTCGAGTTTCCTGTAGACGCGCTCGGGCGGACTGTTCGTGGACGGCGGCCCGTCAGCAGGCCGAGGCTTCGGCTTCATCGCCACGCGGAAGGTGCGCGAAGTCTCGCTGTGCACGCCGTTCTCCTCGCATGACACGGTCACTGTGTTCGTTCCTTCCTTCACGTCTACATACGCCGCCCACGCGCCGGTCCTGTATACAGGCACGTCGACACCCTGCACGACGACATTCGTCACGCCGGGCGCGGCGGCGCCGATGACATAGCAGCGCTCTACATACGGCAGGCGCTGGTCGGGTTTCGGAACGGCTATCGTGACAGCCAGCACAGCAATCGCAAGTATCATTTCACTTCTCCCAGTGCGAGCAGCGCGTTCCCGGTCGTCACGGCCGCCAGCTCTTCAAACGGCGTTCTGCGCAGATCGGCAAGGAACCTCGCCGTATGCACGATGAAGGCCGGTTCGTTCGCGTTCCCTCTCATGGGGACGGGCGCGAGGAACGGAGAGTCCGTCTCTATGAGAAGACGGTCGTCCGGGACGACAAGCGCCGATTCCCGCACGTTGCAGGCCGCGCGGAACGTAACGATCCCCGAAATCGATATCATGAAGCCGAGGTCCAGCAGCGCACGGCAGAACGCCGGGCCTCCGGTGAAGCAGTGTATTATGCCCTTCGACGGAATCTCACGCAGAATCCCGAGCGTGTCGTCGTCTGCATCGCGCGTATGAATCACCACAGGCAGGCCGAGCCTGCGCGCGAGTTCAAGCTGCGAACCCATCAGCTCAAGCTGTCTGTCGCGCGTCTCCGGAGAATAATGATAGTCAAGCCCTATTTCGCCGACGGCCGCGACGCCTGTGTAGTCGAGCGCCCCGCGGTCGGCGTCGATCTGGTCGCGGTCCCAGCCGATGCACCGCCATACCTTCACACCGGCCGCATCTGCGCGGCGCGCCGCTCTTTCGACGCCCTGGTTGAGCGACGTGCTGCCGCCCACGGCCATCAGGCGCGTGACTCCGGCGGATGCGGCGCGGGCGAGCGCGGCGGATGTCTCCTCATCGCCGCCCTCGAAGTGGGCGTGAGTGTCGAAGAGTTCCGTCATTGAACAACCTTGTACCCTTCTCTCGCTGCATCGCCGCCGCCGCTTATCGAATACCAGTCCACGCGGCCGTCGCTCCAGGAGAAATCAACGGTATATCCGCCGCGCGCGCGCAGTCCTTTGACAGATCCGTTGCGCCACGCCTTCGGGACTGCCGGCAGAAGCCTTATCAGAACCTTTCCGTCAGGCGTGGTCTCATGACTCTGGACAAGCATCTCGCATACCGCAGCCACCATGCCGAGATTCCCGTCTATCTGGAACGGCGGGTGGGTGGCGAACATGTTCGGCAGCGTGTTGCAGCGCTCAAGCCCCGCGAGCATCCGCCATGCTCGCTCGCCATCGCCGAGACGCGCCCACAGCGCGGCGCGCCACGGCCATGTCCAGCTGCGGCGGGAGTCCTTGGTCGTCGCGCGTCCCGCCAGCGAAACGGCGGCCGCCGCCGCGAGTTCCGGCGTGCCGGCGCGGGTGATGGTCGAGCCGGGGTAGACGGCGAAGAGATGGGACGTGTGGCGGTGGTCGTCGCCGTTGACGTCGATATCCTTCTGCCACTCCTGCAGCTGACCCCACCGCCCTATCTTGTTGCCGCCGAGTCTGGGGAGCGTATCCGCCGCCAGTTTGACGAGAGGATCGTCCGGCGCGACGATCGCGCCCGCCTCTGTCACGGCGCCGAGAAGCTCGGCCATTATCTGCTGGTCGTGCATCACGCCGTCCGCCACAGGCCCGTGCTCGGGGCTCCAGCCGTCTTTGACGAGAAGCGTCCCTTCGGGACCTTCTACGAGATGTGTCATGATGAACTGGGCGGCGTCCTTCAGAAGAGGCCACGCCTTTTCGCGCAGGTAGCCTTTGTCGCGCGTGAAGCGGTAGTGGTCGCAGGCCATCACAGCCATCCACGGCGCGCCCGCGAAGTTCCAGCGCCATCCGCCGCCGCCGAACGCGTTGAGCGACGTCCTGTAGGCGACGCCCTTCGAACCGGGGAAGGCAAGAGCCGTCTCTTTCGCCGCCGTGCGGTTCGCAGCGAGAAGCCAGTCGACCACTGGGCGCCACAATTCGGAAAGGTTCGCGACATCCACCGCCCAGTAGTTCATCTGCAGGTTTATGTTAGTATGGTAGTCGCTGTGCCACGCCGGCTTGTTTGTGGCGCACCACAGACCCTGGAGATTCGCCGGGAGCGTGCCGGGCCGCGAAGACGAGATGAGAAGGTATCGCCCGAAGTTGAACTGCGTCTCGACGAGATCGGCGAGCGCGTCGTCCTGCGATGGCATGCCGGGCGTGTGCGCGCCCCGGCGCACGTAGGCGAGCCTGCCGCCCGTCGGAACGTCTGACCATTGTTTCGTCCCCGGTCTCGCGATGCGCAGCCTCACGCGGTCGTAAAACCGGCGGTAGTCGGCGATGTGAGCGGCCTTGAGTTCGTCGAAGTCCGCGGTGAACGGCTCGGCGTACGGTTCGCACGGCCGGCCTAGGCCGAAGTCTGCGCGATGAAGATCGTAGCCGGTCTTCGCGCGCAGATAGACGACGAGGTTCGTAGAGCCATCCATCTTCCAGTCCGCGCGCGCGGCGTAGGCGAGACCGTTCGGAAGCGTTCCGCGGAAGGCCAGCGACGATTCGCCGACCTGTTGAACAGGCTCTCCGTGTGCACCGCAGAGAGATATCTTCGCCGAGAAAGGCTTCTGTGCACGAAACCTGAACGCCAGCACGTCGGCAGGCGCGCTCGCGAACGCCTCGCGATAGATAATGCTTCCTGCATATGGAGCGGCATAACCCTCCGGCGGGATGCGATCGATCTTCACCACATGCAGCGCGTTCGCGAGATCAAGACACCGCACATAGCCGGAATTCTCGTCGACAGGGTCGACGCCGTCGAATTCGACGGTCAGTTCGCCGAAGTTCTGAAAGTCGCCGACCGTCGCGTCGGTGGCCGCGCTCTCGACCGCGCCCGTCGCACCGGAAAGGTTCCAATGACCCGTCCAGAGCGAATCTACGTTGAACTGCACCGACTCGCGCAAAAGCCCGCCCGACAGCATCGCGCCCATCCTCCCGTTTCCGATGGGCAGCCGCTCCGACTGCCATGCGTCCTGACCTTCCGGAGCCTGGCTATACGAAAATATCATCTCGCCGGCGTCAGCCGACGATGCCAGGCAGAAAGCTGCCGCCACTAAATATGCTACATGGTTCATAGTCAGATATTATATCAATTTCTCAGGTGAAGTCGAGGGAGCGTCAGCTACCTGCGGCGGAATGCGGCGAACGGCCCTGCGACAAGCATGTCGTATGCGCGGAGCGTATCCGCGCCAAGGCGGTTCATGGGTTCTTCGACAATCATCGGCTTTATTTCAATCCCCCCCGCCAGATCGAGAACGCCCTTCTCGCCCATCCTGGGCGCGAGACCGGCCGATCCGTTGATGTCGACAGCAGGCGCCCGGACCGCCTCGCCTGTTGCAGGCCATTTGGTCGCGGAAGAAAGAATGGTCATGGACGCGCCAGAATCCACCAGAATCTCCACGACTCCGCCAGGTGTTCCCGCCTTGAGGAAAACACTCATCGGCTCGGCCGGAGATCTGCGGACGCGAGCGCCGAAGCCAGCGAGTGTCTCTGCGCCGGGCGCGAAGACAAGTTCACCGCCTCCGAGCGAGACGACGCACGGCACGCGCCCCAGAGTGCTCATGCCGAGAATCCCGTCTATGTGGACGCCGATCGCCTTGTGGAGGTGGGAGATGTCGAGAGCCATCGCGCCAAAGTCCTCGAACACGGCATCGCCTATCTTGAGGCTTTTCGCCTGCATGAAGCGCGGCGCGCCCTCGACGTTAGTCTCGCCCATCATCAGGACCGGCTGCAACAGAACGTCCGGCAGGGCTTTCTTTACGAATGAAAGGTCGAATGTCGTGTGCGTAGCGCCGGTGTCGACGAGAAGCGTGCATTTCACGCCGTCAAGCTCGGCCTCCGCCAACGGCATATTGCTGCCTTCCACTATCGTCAACTTAACCCTGCTTTCGCGCCGCGGGGCTTTAGCCGCCCAGAAAGGGTCGGCCGCGCGAGCCTGCGGCGCGGCCTCCTGCGCAGCGGTCCTGGGCTGCGCGACGGCCTCTTCCGGCGCGCTTGCGCACCCTGCCGCCAAAACCGCCGCCGCAAACGTGAATGCTCCATAAACCATGCGTATTTTCATTTTTCGACTCCTCTTAAAGAACCTCTGCCTCGAAGTCAAAGCCGCGAACCGCCACGAGCTTGACGTCGATAAACTCTCCTACTGGCGGCTCGGCGTCGAGATACACCACGCCGTCGACATCCGGCGCCTGGCTTTCCATCCGCGCGACGCCCGGCGCGATCACGAGCGCACGGAACGTTTCGCCCGTCATGCGCGCGGCTCTCGTCTTCCATATTCGCGCCGCCAGGTCCATTACGGCCTTCTCGCGCTCAACAGCGGTCTTTCGCGACGGGCGGCCTCCCATCTTCGCGCCCTTCGTGCCTTCTTCGGGCGAGTATGCGAAAGCGCCGAGGTGGTCGAACTGCATTCGCGCGAGATCGGCCATCATGCGGTTGAAACGCGCCTCGGTCTCCCCGGGGAATCCGGTCATTATCGTCGTGCGCAGCGTCACGCCCGGGACTACCGCGCGGAGCGTCTCTGCAGCGGAGCGCGTGGCGTCTGTCGCCGCACGCCTGTTCATTCTGGCGAGAACGGCCGGGTCGGTATGCTGGAGAGGAACATCTATGTATCTCACGGCATGGCGCGAAGAAAGCATCCACACAAGGAAGTCCTCGGTTATCTCGCTTGGATAGGAGTAAAGGACCCTCACCCAGAAATCACCCTTGAGCCTGTCTATCTTCCACAGAAGGTCGGTGAGAGACGGTCCGCCGGACTTCCTCCATTCCACACCGTACAGCATCGGATCCTGCGCGACGATGTTCAGTTCGCGGCAGCCGCTCTTCAAAAGGGCGCGCGCCTCTTTCAAAACCGCCTCCGCCGGACGGCTCCTGAATCTGCCGCGTATCGCCGGTATCGCGCAGTATGCGCAGCGGTGCGCGCAGCCCTCGGCTATCTTGAGATAGGCGAAAGCCTTTCCCGTGAAACGCAGCGCTGGTATCTTCGGTTCGACCCAGTCTTTCGGCACGCCGCGCCACGAATCGACGCCTGGGAACTTCGCGGCGGCCTTGGGATAGCGCTGGGGGTAGCATCCCGTCACAACCACGCGACGGTAGTTCCCCTTGGCCTTGAGCGCCAGCGCGCGCGTGATCTCGGCCTCGGCCTCTTCGCGAGCGGACGCTATGAAAGCGCACGTGTTGACGATCACAGTGTCGGCCCTGTCCGGATCGGGCGAAAGGACGCATCCCTCCTTCACCAGATTGCCGGCCATAACCTGCAGATCGACCGCATTCTTCGCGCAGCCGAGCGACACAAGAGCTATCGTTTCACCTTTCTTCATACCAGGTCTCCATTACAGGCTTCAGCGAGCGGAGGAATTCCGCGAACGGCGCGTTCTTGGCCGTGGGCGCGAAATCAACCGCCGGCGGACGGCCGAGGTCTTGTGTTATATAGTTGTAGGCAAAGTGTTCAAGCGTCCTTCCCATCACGCGGCAGCTCATGACGAAATCGGTGAGACGGCGCGAGGGGATGTCCGCAACGGCATAGCACACGAGTCCCTGTTCGCCGAAGCGGTCCGCCGCGCGGAAGACGTAAACCCTTTTCGACGGGTCGGCGAGAAGCGAGGCGAACTCTTCGCGCGTGCGACGCAGGGTCGTCGCATTGAACTGGTTCGTCTTGCCGGCCATCTGCGCGAGGCGGTCGAGGTCGCCCTCGCGCGCAAGGCGCGGCTCGACGCGCAGCTCCAGCGACTTCAGGTAGTCGCCTGCGGTCTTGAAGTTCGCGACGGTCGCCTCGGCCGCGCGCCGCGCGGAATAGCTCGCGGCGCGCAGCCGGTCTTCTTCCGTAGCGCCCGTGCCGCTGAAGAAATATTCCTTGAGACGGCGCAGAAGACATTTCGCGCGCGCGGCCGGACGGGCGGCGCCGTCGTCCCAGCCGTTCCACGGTACAACCGTCACCTCCGGCAGATGGGCGGCCATCTGCGCACGCTCGTGAGGACTGTCGTCCGCGAACACGACGCTGTCGGTCGACAGATTGAGCTCGCGGCAGGCGTCGAGAAGATTCCCGGCCTTCGGCCTCCAGTTTATGCGCCGAGCGGCGAAGTCGGCATCCTTGAGCGGAAAATCGTCGCGCATGAACCTGTCGCACGGGTCGTTCTTGGTCAGCAGAACAAGGACAACTCCCGCGTCCTTCAGCTCCAGAAGCCCCTTTTGGAATTCAATGCACGGGACGAGCGCGTCGCGACCGTCTTCGCTCAAGATACCGCGCCACAGGGTGTTGTCGGCGTCGACCGCCAGGACCTTCTTAGGCGCCGCCAGACTGAAATAGCCGAACTCCTCGATGATCGCTCTTATCCCCGCGAGGGAATAAGGCTGCGATGCAAGAGCTCTCATGCGCTCGTCGAAGAAGCCGTCCACCTCCGAGGCGAGCGCCCCGTCGCGCGAGGTCACGTCGAAGATCGCGTCCGGCGCGAACCGCCTGAGTCCCGAGTTTTCGTCTAGCAGCTCCTGGCGCCACGCACCGAAACCCGCCGGGACGTAGACCTCGTGACCCGCCTCCCTGAAGTAGGGCGCGAGCACATCGAGGGCCACATCTCCGACGAGCGCGAGTTTCATCCTACATGGCCTGCGCGAGCGCAGCGCCGAACTCGGAGCACTTCACCTCCGTCGCGCCCTCCATCTGGCGCGCGAAATCGTAGGTGACGGTTTTGGCCGCTATCACCTTGTCCATCGCCGCGAGAATCAGATCGGCCGCCTCGGTCCATCCCATGTACCTCAGCATCATCTCGCCCGAGAGAATGAGCGAACCCGGGTTCACCTTGTCGAGCCCGGCGTACTTGGGCGCGGTGCCGTGCGTCGCCTCGAAGACCGCCACACCCGTCTTGTAGTTGATGTTCGCGCCCGGCGCTATGCCGATGCCGCCGACCGTCGCAGCCAGCGCGTCCGAGATGTAGTCTCCGTTAAGGTTGAGCGTCGCGATCACATCGTATTCGGCAGGACGGGTGAGAATCTGCTGGAGGAATGCGTCGCAGATGCAGTCCTTCACCGTTATCATGCGGCCGGTCACGGGATTCTTGAATTCGCACCACGGCCCCTCGCCGACAGGCGTCGCGCCGTATTCGCGCCGCGCCAGCGCATACCCCCAGTCGCGGAAGGCGCCCTCGGTGAATTTCTGGATGTTCCCCTTGTGGACGAGCGTCACGGATCTGCGGTCGTTCTGCACGGCGTAGTCGAGAGCCGCGCGCACGAGACGCTCGGTCCCCTCCAGGCTCACAGGCTTTATGCCGATCGACGCCGTCCCGGGGAAGCGAATCTTCGTTACGCCCATCTCCTCCAGAAGGAACTTCTTCACCTTCTCCACCTCGGCGGTGCCGTTCATCCACTCTATTCCCGCGTAGATGTCCTCCGTGTTCTCGC
>DGVK01000232.1:12787-14172 GCA_002395905.1 Verrucomicrobia bacterium UBA4286
CGCATCGCGACGTTTATAGACCTTATCCCGCCGCCGACAGGTGTCGTAAGCGGCCCTTTGATGGAGACGAGGCAGTCCCTGCACGCGTCGAGCGTCGCCTTCGGCAGCCACTCGCCAGTGGCTTTGAACGCCTTCTCGCCCGCCAGAACCTCGCGCCACTCGATCCTGCGCTCGCCGCGATAGGCCTTTTCGACCGCCGCGTTCCACACGCACATGGCCGCACGCGTTATGTCCGGCCCTGTTCCATCGCCTTCGACGAACGGAACCACCGGATTCGCGGGAACGCACAGCTTCCCGCCCTGCATCGTAATCTTTTCGCTCATGACGAGTAGTATACCAAATCCCGCCCGCGCGCGCTTGGCGGAAATATGGTAGAATATGGGCCATGGGAAAACGGCTTGAACGGCTTCACGAAAGAATCGGCGACTTCTGGTGGTATTCGCTGATGCTCTTCCTCGCGTGTCGCGCGGCTGACTGCACCAACGCTTTCGTCGGACTCTGGCTCGTGCCGAAATACGTCTCGCCGGAAGAGCTCGGCGCGGTCGCGCCGCTCGCCAGTTTCGCGAGTTTCCTTGCAATTCCCGTATCGGTCTTCGCCGCGACATTCCGAAGCGAATTCACGCGCCTGGCCGTCACACGCCGGTTCGGCCAGCTGCGCACTCTCATGCGCGCCGTCTTCATCGCCGCCGGCGTGTTCCTGGTCGTCGCGATACTCGTCTCGCGCTTCATGCTGCCGCTCTTTCTGGAGCGGATCCGCATCGTCGAAGGTTCGCTGGGGATGGTGATTCTCGCCTCGTCGTTCGTCGGCGCGGTCGCGCCTGTCTACACCAACGCGCTCCAGTCGCTCAAGAAGTTCGGCGGCTACTCGTTCATAAACCTCCTCGGCGCGCCGATACGGCTGGCGACGATGCTGGCGGCGATGCCCTTCCGTGCGCTTACAGGATACTTCGTCGGCCAGACGGCCACGCCGGCTTTCAACATGGTCGCGTCGGTCCTGTGCCTGCGGCGCGAACTCTCGGTGAAGGCCGAGGCGTACTGGACGGGCGACGTGGTGCGGCGCTTCGCGAAGCTGCTCGCGGTGTTCGCCGCCAACTCCGCCGCGGTCGGGCTTTCGTCGCTCGTGGAGTCGCTGGTTCTGCGGCAGCGCCTTTGCGACATGGACTCTGCGGGCTACTACATGGCGACGCGCTTTTCCGAGATAGCGGGCTTTCTATACGCTTCGCTCGCGTTCACGATATTCCCCTTCTCTGCGGAGCTAGCGGCGAAAGGCGCAGACATGCGCCCGCTGCTCAGGAGGGCCTCCGCCGCGACTCTCGGCTTCAGCGCGCTTGTCGCGGCGCCGTTCTTCTTCATCGGCCGGCCTGTCATGGAGATTCTGCCGCACG
>DGVK01000003.1:0-9153 GCA_002395905.1 Verrucomicrobia bacterium UBA4286
TGGATCTTTTTTCGACAGGATTTACTTCGGCTCTGCGCCTTTCTCGTCCACATAGCACAGCCAGTCAGGATGCCCCTTCATCGCGGCGTATACATCTGGGGACAGGCACTGGTTATCCAATATTTCATATCTCATATCTCCGTCTTCACGAGAGCGCGTCTTTCCCTACTGCTTTCGAGGCGACTGCGCCGCCGCCTGTTCAAGGAGTTCGCGCGCCTTTTTCGCCGCAGGCCCGTACTTCGCAACAATCGCCTTCAACCGCGGGTTGAGCTTGGCAGGGTTGCCCTCAGCCTTGGTTTCGGCCTTCGCCGTTTCATCGTCAGCCGCCTCCACGATCTTGTTCCACAATTCCGAAGCGGCCGGGAAGATATCTCTGCACGATTCGAGCTTCTTCGCCGCTGCCGCGTACAGCTTCGCGTTGAAGGAACGCTCTGCTGCCCTGAAATCGGCGAACTGCTTCGGGAGAAGCCATTCGTCGAAGAACGCAAATGCCGCTTCGACGTCCTCTGCATGTGGCATGTTGTGGTCGAGATCGGGGTTTTCGTGATAGAGACAGTTCTTGAATCCGTTGGACTTGTAGCCGTCGTAGCAACGTTGCGTGTCCGGTTTGTTGAAATCCTTGCCCCCCGTGAGGAACGCGTAGCAATGCTTTTTGGCGACGCCGATCAAATTGGGGTTCTTCTTCTCCCAGAATCCTTTGTAGCGGCGGCGCTGCTCGTCTAGAACATCGTCGAAAAAGTTGCAGCCGATGCAATACATTCCGCCGAATGTGAAAACATCGGGGTATGTTATCGCCAGCATGCTTGCACACCGCCCACCGCCAGAACTCCCAGATATGATTACCTTATTCTCGTCGACCGAATACAACTTCTTCATGTTGAACACCGCATCGATCGCGGCGCGAAAGCGCAGGTTGACGTTTTTCTCGTTCCCCGCATTGTTCGCACCGATGTAGATTACGCCGCGCCGCGCCATGGAATCAATCAAAGAAGCGGGCGCCTTCCCGTTGTCCGTGGGGCTTATCCACACAAAAAGCGGCGCAGGCTTCTTCGGGTTATAACTCTCGGGCACGACCACCTCGTAGACAACATCGGCGACTTTGTATTCGGGCGGATTCCTGTTGGTCTCCTTGAGAAGATGTCTTTTCGAATACATTATGGATAGCTCTCCGCGCGGATCCGTCTTGTCGAATGAAACGTCGAACTGTCCCTTACGATGCGCCTCGGCGCCGTCCGCCAAGCACGACAGCCCCCAAAGCCCAACCGCTGTCAAGATTGCAAGCCTGCCCATTTCCAACTCCTGTTTTCGTTGGTGCTTTACACCTTGAAACTTATGCGAAACAAGAAAACGGCCCATCCGCTTCCCTATCCGCAGCCACGCGAATAGTGTAGCAAAATCAATGCTTTCACGTCAACCCCCCAACCGCGCAAGAAATTGGGCAGACTCTGCCAGATTCCCAGTCAAAGCAAAATTTCTAACTGCGGCGCGAATGCGCTCCTTGGATTCCTCCCAGTCAAACTTAACCAGCATTTTTGGCATTGGCATCGTCGCTGCATCGGCAAAGTAGGACATGGAGCGCATCGCCAGCCCTAGATTCGCTTCCGGATATTTCTGAATATACCATTGAAAAATATCTTCTAGAGAATACTCGTCAAGCAAGCGGGCCATATCCACAAAATCCTTGCGCGATCCGCGATTTGTTATGGCGTTTACCTTCATGGCCGCGATATCCTTGACACCGGCGATCCTGACACCTGAATCTTCTATCGGCGGCTCAAGCCATTCATACATATCATACGCAACGAAATCAACCTTCACGCCGTCGATATAGAAGAACGACATCCTTCCGTCGGGCGTACCGCTCACTTTTTCCACTCGCCCAACAGAAGAAAACCTGGCTCGGAGATCATCTGCGTAGTTCCATCTTCCAAATATATCCAAATCCACACTGATGCGATGTCCCAGCTGCAAGGCAAGCGCCGTACCACCGACGAGTCGCGTCTCGGCAAGTTCTGGCAACTTCTGCAGCCGCTTGAGCAAATCAAGCGTCACTGGGTTTATCGTGTCGAGGAAGAGCATCGAAAAGTTTTTTCGTCGACATTTCCGAGGCAGGAGGCAAACGCCAGTGTAACAGGATCCAGCGAACGTATCTGCTGCGCCTCGGAGATTAGAAAAGGCATAGTGTAGTGCGCGATAGTACCTCGTATGTCATTAAGGGATCCTCGTTCCAGAACGCGCTGGATAATGTATCGGCAATGCAAACGCTCATCAATCGTCTCGGGATCCACATCCCAAAACAACTTCTTGGATAGACTTCTTACAAACTCACTCATTCGGCTGTTATTATACCAAAAAATGAGACCACGGCACAAGTGCCGCGCACTCTAGCTAGCTTTTCGCGCCGCGCAGCCTGGCGAGAAGCGAATCGGCTGCGTTGAAAAGTCCCGCAAGGAGCGCACCGGAGATAGAGTGCCACACGCACGACACTGCGGAAGCCAGGGCAACTTCCGGCATCGCCGGGAAGTGACGTCCGGCGAGAACCGTCGCAAGTCCTGCGTTCTGCATCCCGACCTCGATGGATATGGTGCGGCGTTTCGGACGGCTGAAGCGCGTCGCTACGCCGACCGCGTATCCGAGCACATAGCCTATGGCGTTGTGCAGGAAAACGGCAGCAAATATGGCGGCGCCGGTTTTGGCCATTACCGCTCCATGCGCCGAGACCACACCCCCCACTATGCAGCAGAGCCCCGCGACCGCCACGCCCGGCATGACCTTGAGCGCCTCGTCGTAGCCGCGGCTTCCGCCGAACGCCGCGTTGAGCGAAAAGCCGACGGCTATCGGGACTATCGTCACGAGAAGCATCGACATGAACATGCCGACCGCATCGACATCAACACTTTCGCCTGCAAGCCACAGCATGAGAACAGGCGTCGCGACCGGCGCGACAAGAGTAGAAAGCGTCGTCATGCCGACGGAAAACGCCACATCGCCCTTGCAGAGGAATGTCATGATGTTTGACGACACCCCTCCCGGGCAGCACCCGACAAGCACGAGGCCGATTCCCACGGCCCTCGGCAGGCCGAGCGCATGCACGAGCGTCCAGGCGATGAGCGGCATGAGAGTGTACTGTGCGAGCGAACCGATCGCGATATCCAGCGGGCGCGACGCGAGAATCTTGAAATCCTCCGACTTGAGGGTCATGCCCATTGTGAGCATGATCACCCCCAGCACGGAAGTCTGTGCGTTGCCACGCACCCAGCCGAAAAGCTCCGGCTTGAAATACGCCGCGACCGCGGCCGCCGTCACCACAGCCGGCGTCCATTTCGCGAGCCATGCAGACGCCACCGACAGAAACCTTAAAACCATTCGAACATCCTCACCGGCTATTTCTTGAACGGGAACACAACCTTGCGCGACGAGTTGTCGCGAACGATGTCGTCCCACAGTGGCGGCCGCTCCGCCGCCGCGACCATACGCGGGAAGTAATAGTCGCGCGCTACGTACTTGAACTCGGCCCTGTCGGGCAGCGAGCGCAGAAGCGCGTAGCCGATGTCGCGGTCTATACCGAATGACGGCAGACCCTGCGAGCGGACGACCGTCGTCTGCGAATAGCCGTGGAAGAGATACGACCGCTCCCACTTGTGATTGTGGCCGTGGATGAAGCCGAAGACTTTCGGCGAGCGGACGACCGTCTTGACGAGCCCGAGCTGTCCGGCGGTATGGTGGGCGCCGAGGATTACGGGGCGTTCGGCAGCGGCTAGAAACCCATCAAGCCACTTCCGCTGGTCCGCGCCGAGGTCGCAGGATTTAAGCGCGTCGTACTTGCCGCGGTCTTCACTCTTCGGCTCTTTGAGCGAGTCGAGGAGGACGAAGTCGAAATCCGGCAGATGCGTCACGGAGGTCACGCGCCCCGGAACGGGCGTCTCGCCGACCCATCTGCCGAGGTGTTTGAGGAACGGTTCTCGCAGGTCGTGGTTGCCGACCGTCATGACAAGCTTGATGCCTGCGTCTTCGAGCGGCTGGAGAAGTCGGGCGGCGATTTCGTATTCGCGCTCTTCCGAAAAGGCGAGTGATACATCTCCGAGACAGAACACGTGCGCAGGGCGGGGCCGCAGCGCGAGGATTTCATCGACAAAACGACGCACCTGGCCTATGATCCACGGATATTCCTGTCCGGTTCTGTATTTCTGCTCGCTCCAAGGGAGCGGGATGTGCACATCGGCGATAAGCACGGCGAGATTCTTGTTGATCTGCGGCGGCTGCGACGCGACTTCGACCGACTCGGCGGGCGCGTCGGCCGAGCCGAAAGCGCTGCACCCGGCCGCCGTCATTCCTGCCAAAAACGTTCTGCGAGATATGGTTTGCATATGGCTGGTATTGTATCAAAAATCTCGTCCCGGCGCAAAGAGGCGGTCTACCATATTCCAAGGCGAAGATAGGGAAGAATCTGCTTTTCGAGCGTCACATCAAGGTCGAAGAGCGCGTTTCCTGCGAGCCCGTGGCGGCGCGAGGCGTTTATCTGGTCTATCACACTGCGGGCGTCCAGACGTGATTCGTTGGCTGTAACACCTATGCCGGCTATTATGCGACGCGCGTAAGACTTGTTCGCACCGTGCTGCCGAAGGAACGACTCGAACTGCACCGGCGACTCGGTGTAATCCATCGGCACGGCATAATCCACCAGATGCGCCGCGAGCCAGCTTTCCCAGTCCTGCCCCACCGCCGCGATGCACGACGGATATTTCCCGAGCACGGCAGTCGTGAGCCAGCACGGCCGCCTTACATGGGCACGCATTTCGGCTACAAAGCGCGTAATCGTCTCGGCCGCGTTCTTAGGCTTCTCGCTGCGTTCGTACCATCTCACGAAGTCTAGATGGATGCCGTCCAGCTTGTATTTCGCCTGCAGTTCGTCGGCGACTGCGAAGAGTCGCGCCCTGACCGCGGCGTTGGAAGGATCGAGGTATTCGGTGAGCTTCCCGCCCTTGTCCTTGAGCCGCCATCCCCTCCTGCGAAAATCCTCCAGAACGTCCGGCGTCGCGCGCGTCGCCGTGAAGCAGAGTATCCACGCATGTACGCGTATTCCGCTGCCCTTCGCCGCCGCAAGGCACTGCGCCATCTGGTCTCCCTCCTGGGCGAAGGTTTTGGAGCGCGGCAGTATCGACGAAGGATAATGGGCGAATCCGGCGCCGGCGACATTCACAAAGAGGTCGGTTACGCGCGACTCCTTCAGAAGCGAGATCGTGCGTTTCCAGTTGCCGGGGTAAAGCCCGCAGCCCGAGTGATCCCATATCGCGTGAATCTCGCCTTTTCGAGGCGTCTGTGCGACGGCCAGCGCCCTTGTCGCCGATTCGCGCGCGCGCACTCTCGCCGCGAACGCCGCAGAGTTCCACAGCGATGGATCGACGCTGCCGCATATCGCCGCAAGGAGCTGCGCCTTGGCCGCCTCGTCTCCGTCCGCAAGCAGAACGTGCGTCATCCAGAATCCGGCGGCAGACTGTATCCACGCCGCGTCGCCGGCCGTCTTGCCGCTTCTGTCGAGCCAGTTGGCGATTGTCCAGCTGCGGCCCTTCACGGGAATCGCACGCTGAAGCACGGTGGACGTCTGCAGTATCGAACGCGGGCATCCCGGGAAGGCTGACGAATCGAAGTCCATCGAGCTCCATGCGCCGGGATATGGCGCAGTCTTGTAGCCGAGGACCTTCACGCCCATCAGGTTCGCCAGCGCCGGCGAAGCCGTGTAGAACACAACAAGTCTGCCGCCGCGCTTCACGAAGGAGGTGAATTCCGCGACCTCGCCCGCGCTCGGTTCGTTGAAACCGATCACGAAAGCGACCTTCGCCGTCGCGAGGGACGCCTTCATGCCGGAAGCAGCCACGACTGACGACTCGATTCCTTCGCCCTTCAGCCAGCGCCCGACATGGTTCGCAAGCGAGGTGTAGTAGCCCGGCTCGTGCGCGACGACCGCCACCTTTGGCGCGGCGAACGCAGACGCCGAAAGGACGAACAGGACGACGGCGGCAGCCTTTCTGATGCGGTCGAACACGGTCGCGTCAGATGAGAACGTTGTCTATGAGTCTGGTCTTGCCGTCGTATGCGGCCACGAGAACGCAAGTTCCCGGCGCGACGCGCCTGGCGTTCTCAAGCGTCTCGGCGTCTACGCATTCGACGTAGTCGACTTTCAGCCCGGCCTTCTCGATGGCGGCGGCGACCTTCGCAAGCGCACTCTTCGCAGGACGCGGCGAAACGGAGGCCGCGGTCTTCAGATCCTTGAGCGAACGCGACAGCACAAGCGCCGCCTCCCGCTCGGCGGCAGAGAGATATGTATTGCGCGAAGAACGCGCCAGGCCGGACGGTTCTCGCACGATCGGCGCGACGATGATATCAAGATCGAAGTTCAGGTCGCGCACCATTCGCTTGATGACCTGCGACTGCTGGTAGTCCTTCTGTCCGAAGACGGCGAAATCCGGGTGGGTGAGGTTGAAGAGTTTCGCAACCACGGTGCAGACCCCGCGGAAATGCCCCGGACGGCGCGCTCCGCAGAGTCCAGACGAAAGGTCTTCCTCGACGATGTAGGTCGAATGGCGGTCAAGATACATGTTGGCAGGCGTCGGGAAGAAAACGGCGGTCGCGCCTGCGGCGCGGCACTTCGCCAGATCGGCCTTTTCGTCGCGCGGATACTTCGCGTAGTCCTCGTTCGGCCCGAACTGAACGGGGTTCACGAATACGCTCACGACAATCTCATCGGCCTTGCGCCGCTTCGCCTCGGCGATGAGGCTGATATGCCCCTCGTGCAGATAGCCCATCGTAGGCACCAGCGCGATCTTCCTGCCGGCGCGCTTCTTTGCGCGGCACCACTTCTGCAGATCTCCCGGTTCACGGAATGTCTTCATTTGTCTTTCCTCTGTTCTAAAAACTTTCAAACTCCCGACGCGCATATTATACCAAATTTCAGCGGGGGCAGGGCGGCCGGAGGGACACACATTATTGCGCCAGCTGAAGCCTCACCTTCTCGAACGCGACGCGCATCTCGGCCTCTCTGCCCCACGCCGTCCGCATCTTCTGCGGATCGATGATGCGGCAGAGGCCTGTCACCTTGTTCTTCTCCAGTTTCCAGCCATCGAATGAGTCGAGAACCTCCCACCACACCATGGAATCCATGACATGTCCTTCCACTGTCGGGAAACCCTGCGGAACCATGATCTTGTCTGACGGTTTCTCGCCTCCAAGAATTCGCCTGGCATACTCGATGTAGAACTTCTCATGATGGTTGGCGATGTCTTTCAGCGCAGAGAGCTTCGCCCACTTCTCCCCGATCTCAACTTCGCGCGTGAGATTCGTGGGCGTCACGCACTCGACAACGTTCTCGCAAGGCGCGAGTGCCCCGTTAGCGCCGAAAGCGACGGACTTCTCTCCGCCGGCGAGCGCGTAGACGTACCGGAGAACGTTGTCGTCAGGGTTGCACACGGCGAGTACCGGGAGCTCGCTCGCGCGCCCCATCTTGGCGAGATCGGAATCGTCGGACGGAATCGCCGCGCCCATCAGCACGGCCTGGCGCACCTTTATTCCGTTCTCGGCCAGCCGAGCAAGGACGCGCGCAACGATACGTCCGCCGAGCGAATGCCCGACCAGCGTAAGCGATTCGCGCTCCTCCTTCGGCATCATCGCAATCTCGAACGCGAAGCGCCACGACTCCTTGTCCGCCGAGTCGACCGACAGCGGCCAGACGACGTTGTCGCCGTCCCATGCCTTGAACTCTACCTGCGCCGCCGGGAAAGCGTTCGAGACGCATTCCAGGATGCCGTCCGCGGGCTTCTCCGAACGGAGCCACCCCGGGATGAACCAAACCGTCGCCGCCATTATCGCCATTGTCATTTCTCTCCTTTGCGTTTTGCAATCCTGTTAATCTTGTCAATCCTGTCTAAAAACACATTAGGCATTGTACCACTCCTCCAGCTTTCGATTGAACTCGAGGCGCGTGAGCTTCGACCACTCCTTCACTCGGTCGGTCAGGTCCTCGATGTGCATCGTCACGCGGCGGCGCGGGACAAACGGCGACCAGAAGAACCACAGGAATACGCTCTTGATGAAAGTCGGCACGAACGAGGGCGAGGTCTTGCGCCCCTTGCGTGACCAGATCGATCCCCAGAGCCCGCGCGTGCGAACGCCGATGACGCGAATCTCGCGGGATCGGAGTCCCGCCTCCCCGATCTCTCTGCACATGTTATACGCAAGCTGGCGCGTGCCGATGTCTTCGCGCTCGCTCTCGGTCTGGATGTGTCCCGAGGGATAGAAGATGACGTTGCCGCCGTCTTCGAGCGTCGACTTCACGATGTCGCCCAGGCCGCGCGCGATCGTCGCGCCCTTCGCCGTGCGGTGCTTGCGAAGGTCGGGAACAGCCACCGCGCCAAGCGTCTTCAGAACGCGCGGCGCGACGATGCCGGTATGGAAGAAGAGTTCGTCCGACAGCGGCTTCAGCGGCGTCTTCCAGAAAGTCACGCCCACAAGCATCGGGTCAACCATCGCCGAGTGGTTGGGGAGAACGAGAAGCGGCCTGTCCTGTGCGACGGCCGGAAGGCCGTCGACCTCCACCCGATACCGCCTTGCGAAGACCCAGCGGCCCGTGCAGAGGAGAACCGAGCGGTAGCAGAAGACAAACATGAACGGCACGACGAGAAAAGCAATCGCGAGCAGCAGCAGAAACGCCTTCGGACCGAACGCCCAGCTCACGAGCGCGTAGCATCCGCTCGCCGCGAGCATGAAGAGGAACGACACCTGGTTGAAGTAGGCAAGCATTGTGTTGAGCTTCGGCCCCTTCACGACCTTCTGTATCTCGGCGTCGAACGGCAGTTTGAAAAAGCCAAGGTCGAACGCCAAAAGCCCAAGCACCACGCCGAACGCCGTCGGCGAAAGCGGCACGAAATAGAGAACTGCAAAAAGCGCCGCGGCGATCCAGCCGGTCAAAAGCGTCGCACCGAGAAGGAAGCGCCGTTTGTCGACAAAGCCGGCGATGACCTGCCCGGTGACAATGCCAACGGCAGCGCCGCAAAGGAGCACCCCTGTGCCGGTGTCGCTCAAGTTTAGCCCGACTTTCGACTTGCCGTAGACGAGAAGCCCCATCTGGAGCATCGCCGCGCCCCACCAGAAGACGGAGAG
>DGVK01000003.1:9265-9986 GCA_002395905.1 Verrucomicrobia bacterium UBA4286
GCGATGTAGCGTATCGGGTTCACGGCGTGAAGAGCGCGGTTCAGCTCCTCTTTCGCGCGAACGGTATAGCTCGCCGCAAGGCCAAGCGCTGCAAAAGCAATTAAGAGAATCTCCGCCTCCCCAAACAGATCGGTGTGGCGGGCCTCTGCGCCCGCGAAGTCCGCAACGACCGCCCCCGCCACCGTTCCCATCAGAACGCCGAGAAACGACACGCCCTCCATGCCGCCCATGCCGGTGGAGATGCGCCCTTCGCCGCCGATGTCGCGCACGAGCGCGTATTTCGCCGGCGAGTAGAGCGAGCTCTGAAGCCCCATCAGCAGCACCGCGCCGATGACGAGCCACGGCGAGTGGAGCGCAAAGCCCGCGATGGCGACAGCCATGATCGGAAGCTCCGCCCACTTCGCATACCTCACGATGCGGCGCTTCGGCCAGAGCGCGGTTAATCGGTCCGCGAGTGGCGAGCAGAGGATGTATGGCAGCACCAGAGCCCCGGCCGTGACGCCCATCGCGATCGACTTCATGCGCTCGTCGTGAAGCCAGCCTATGACGGTGAAGCTCGCCAGCGTCTTCAGGAAGTTGTCGTTCAGCGTCCCTAAGAAGTTGGTGACGTAAAGCGGCAGAAAAGAATTGTTCTTCATTTCGCCTCCTTTGTGCCCTTTGTGTTCTTTGTGGCTAAATACACCTGCTCGCAGATGAGGTCCCTCACCTTCTCGGCCCAGGC
>DGVK01000017.1 GCA_002395905.1 Verrucomicrobia bacterium UBA4286
ATCGCGCCGGGGACGGCGGCCATCGGATAAGCCGCAAAATGCACCGCGGCGAGACTGGCGGCAAGCCCTGAATTCTGCATGCCGACTTCAATGCAGAGCGCCCTGCGCTTCGGCTCTTCGAGACGCAGAGCAGAGGCGAGCAGATAACCGAGCGCAAGGCCGCAGATGTTGTGCAGCATGACGACGACGAACACCGTTGCTCCGCCCGTAAGAAGCCGCTTCGCGTTCGCCGCCATGACAAGCGCGATGATTACCGCTATCGCGACGGACGACACCGTCGGCATGAAGCGAACCGCGCGGGCCGTCACATTCGGGAAGAAGCGTTTCGCCGCAAACCCAAGGAGAATCGGCAGCATCACCACCCAGAGAATGTTGATGAACATTCCGGCCGCATTCACGTCGACAGTCTTTCCCGCGAGAAGCAGCGTCAATGCAGGCGTGAGAACCGGGGCCAGAACGGTAGAGACGCCTGTCATGCCGACCGAGAGCGCGAGATCGCCCTTGGCGAGATAGGTGATGACGTTCGAGGCGGTGCCGCCCGGACAACACCCGACGAGCACCACGCCGACGGTCAGCGCCTCGTCAAGATCAAAAAGCCGCGAAAGCGCCCAGGCAAGCGCCGGCATGATGGTGAATTGCGCTACACATCCTGTCGCGATGTCGAGCGGACGGCTGAACACGACCTTGAAGTCCTTTACGTCGGTCGAAAGACCCATCCCGAACATGACGACCCCGAGAAGAATGCTGATCATCGTCCCGGGCGACGAACAAACAGATGTCATGAATGCGTTCATAGACTGCTAACGCCCCTCCCCGCCGGCAGGCCCGATCACGAATCGTAGAATGTTCCTACTGCTGTATCGAGGCGCTTCGTCGTCTCGTACTCGTAGCGTGCGACCGTCTTGAGGATTTCCGCATATCTGGCCGCCTCCCACTTCGCCACGGGCAGGTCGTGCAGGAGATAGTTGCCGCAGTTGACCGGCGTCGCGCCAGGGACGGCGCCGTCGAAGTCGCGCAGATGCTCGAAGGCGCGCAGCATCAGCGGCTGGAGCTCTTGCGGCTTCGGGCGTCCCTTGACGATAAGATAGCAGCCTGTCAGGCAGCCCATCGGCCCCCAGTAGACGATGCGGTCCTTCCATTCGGCGTCGTTGCGCAGGAATGTCGCGATCACATGCTCGATGGTGTGCATGGCGTTCGGGTGTATCGCGGGCTCCTTGTTCGGCGTTTTCATGCGTATGTCGAAAGTGGTGGCGAACCCGCCGCCGATCGCGTCCACGCGCGACTCGTAGATGCCGGGAAGTATTCTGGTGTGATCCACCTGGAAGGAGGCGATCAGATTTGACTTTGCGTCTGACATTCAGTGATTCCTTTGTTCATGCCTTTAAAATTCTTCAGTCCAGCCACGCCTTCATTTCGCGCGGGAAATTCGTTTCAATGACGGAAAAGCCCTGCCCGACCAGCCAGCCCCAGCCTTCATCCGGCGAACGCAGAAGCGAAACGCGGTCGTCGTGGCCGGCAGTATGGTCGCGCCAGGTTGCCGCGACGAACGCGCGCGAGCCGCCGGCGAGAACCTTCGGCAGCAGCGCGAACGTGCGCGTTTCCGTCGACGCGAAGCGAAACTGGAACGCGAACGGCTTGCACTTCGCCAGCCATTCGTCCACGTATCCGTCCAGGTTCGGAATCTTCTCCTCTATCACCGGACAGTACATAACCTTCTCCAGATCGCCGCCAAAAACCGCCCTCGCCTTTTCGCAAGGCCAGTCAAGGACAAAGACCGTCTCGCCGAGCGTGCCGCATTTCTTCGCAAGCTCCAGTATCTGCGGGATGAGCGCGCCGCCGTCCTGTCCCGCTTTGTCGAGATAGAGCCGGACCCTCCCCTTGGCCGCCTTCATATACTCTTCGAGAGTCGGGATCTTCTCCGCAGTGGTCTGGCCGAGCGCATCGCGCAGATTGAGGCGCTTGATCTCTTCAAGGGTCATGTCCGCCACATATCCGGCGCCGGTCGTCACGCGCGAGACATGCGGGTCGTGCAGGATTACGAGACAGCCGTCCTTCGTGCGCCGCACGTCGGTCTCCACTATGTCGACCCCGTAGCGAATGGCGTTTTCGAGCGCCGCCAGCGAATTCTCAGGCGCCAGTTTCCAGTCCGCACGGTGGCTCGCAACCATTACGCCGTCCGCCCCCGCCTGCGCCGCAGCTGCGGCGCAGACCATCATCACGGCGCCTGCGAACGCGGACGCGAGTTTATTCACAGCTTGTTCCTCCTCTGTCTATTTTCCATTGGCTGCAGGCAAAGCGGCCCCGCCCGCCTGCCGGGAATATTGTACCAAATTCTCCGCCGCCTCGCACTGCTCAACGACAGAGAAAGAATACGATCTTGGTCTTCATGCCTGTATGATATCATATCACAGCGCACAAAAACCGAACGGAGTTTGCACTCTATGCGAACATGTGGGACATTGCTGCATCGGTTTGGCGGAGCAACCGGAGCGATTCTCGTTGCTCACGCCGAGCAGCCTGACGGGACCGAGAAGTCCTGCGGGCAGGAGATTGTCGTCCGCCTTCCATCCGTCAGTCCAGTTGCTCCACGTATACGGCTTCTCGCCGCGCTTTCTGCGCTGCGCGTCGCCGATCAGTCGGTTTGGCCACGTGTTGACGACCTTGACCTCGATTTTGCTTCCGAATGGGACGGATATTCGATACGGATGGTAGGCGAGCGTCCCCACGAAATTGCCGTCTACTCTTACTTCCGCCACGTCGCGCACTTCGCCCAGGTCAAGGATGCCGGCGGGAAATTCGCCGTTGCGGACATAGGTGGCAGCGCCGGAGAAGTGGCGAAGGCGCTCGTCATCGGACTTGCTCCAGTCAAAGAGCGGATCTGCCGGAATCGGGCCGGTCGGCGCAGCTGTGCCAGAGAACGCTGCGATGTTCCATCCATGCGACAGGTCTGCCAGTTCGTCTCCGGCGGCGACGCGCGGCACGCCCCTGAGTCCTGCGGCAAACACATAGAACGTCGTTTCGCCCGGCTCAAGGCCGACCACCACGCCGCCGTCGGAGCGACACGCCTCGACGATGTTCCCGTGGACGGCGTCGAACTCGCAGACAGGAAGGTCCGTCGCGCAGTCAAGCGCCAGCGTCTCGACAACCCTCGCTTCGGACTTGTTGCGCAGAAACCAGATGCGCTCTCCGCCGCCTCCCTCCCTGACGAGCGCTTCGACTTTGCCGGGCACGACGTCGAACCTGTCCCTGGAGATCTTCCCGTACTGCAGAAGGAACTGCCCGCGTCGGACGTAGTCGGTCCAGACGCGCATCTGCGGCCACCACGTCGTATTCACGTTGAGCTGCGTTCCGTATCGGTGCAGCGAAGTCCCGGGCACGCGGTCCAGGTACGGCTGGTGAAGGTACGAATGGTAGACGAACATGTTCACACCGAGCATCCACGCCTCGTCGCCTGCCATGCGGAGATGCTCGGGCGTGGCCTGCCAGCGGCCTTCGGGCGCCTCTGCGGAGAACGCCTCCGCCCCGATAATGTTCTTGCCGTGCGTCCGCGCCGCCTCCACGGCCTTGCGGACGGAGGAATGCGCATGGATGAAGCCGCCCTTCTTGCGCCGAAGCCAGAACTCGCACATGGGCACGTCGACTTCACTCCAGCAGCGGACGGAATCGAACGGCCCGCCGTAGGCTTCTGTCATGGACTCTACGCCGGCCTCCGTGCACAGCTCGGCAAAGTAGTCGTAGTAGTTCCGCGCATACAGCTCGCCGACCACGTCTTTGAAATCCTCCTTCATCTTCGCCGTCGCGGCGTCTGACGCGATGCGGTATCCCAGCACGGCGGGGATCGCCCGCCACACCTCGCGTCCCTTGATGCGGGCGAATTCTCCGGGCAGGGATTCGGTCCACGTCTGCTCGCCGACTTCATACGAATCTATGATGACGTGCTTGACCACGTCTTTTGCGCCGGGCAGGGAGAGTATGCGCGCGGGCATGGCGCTCCAGTGCCTTGCAAGCCCTCGGCGGTCGAGCTTGTCGCACTCAAGTCCGCCTATCGTAGACGGGCCGGGTTTCGTCCCGGTGGTCGTGTAGCCGACGCGCAGAATTCGCCATGCGGACGAAGCCCCCCGGCGAACCAGTTCAGAAAGCGCCGACGCGCTCACCATGTCGTCTCGGACGACGTTGCCCAGGTCCAGGACGTCTTCTGCGGCAACCGTCTCGCGTCCTTCAGAAAACGGCCAGTTGCCCAGCGAAAGCGAACGGACCGACAAGTCCGACCGGCGTATCCACCCCGGGTCTGGGAGCGCGGTGAACAGGAACTTCCAGCGCCGCGCAGACGCACCGTCCACCAGCGGGATGACTCGCGGGACGTCCACCGCGTTGTAAAGGACAAAGTCCTTCGCCCCTCTCCGCTCCCACTTCCCGCCGACATGGGCGAACACCTCCGTCTTCATGCAGAAACTGGTCTTCCCAATGTCGACGACGGCGACGGACGGCGCAAACGCACCGGCGTATTCGCATTCCCATTCAAATGTGTCGTTCTTAGCGAGCGGAATCGTCTTCGGTGCGCTGCCGGCGGCAAGCGGCGGCGGAACGGAAACCGGAAACGCATACAGGCGGACGTCGTGGTAGAAGCCGAGCTTCGACGGCGGACGCGGAAGCGAAACGGCGGATGCGTCCTTCAGCTCGTCCGCTCCGATATCCCGTACCGAGGATACAAGGCATTTCATAGAGTCCTCGGGAGGTATCCAAGGCCCTCCCGAACTCGACCATCCCGGGCAGTTGTGGAAGCCCAGCTTGACGCCATTCTTCCTCGCCTCAGCGATTGCAAAGGCGAAAAGATCAAGCCACTCCGGCGACATCGTCTTCGCCGAAGACTGAAGAGCGGTCATCCTAGGTGCGAATATGTGGGCGACGCCTATCCCCGCATCCGCCATCGCCTTCAGGTCCCTTGTGATCCCCTCGCGAGTCACACAGTTGTCAATCCAGTGCCACCAGGTCTGAACCGCGCACGATTCCGGCGGATGCCGAAAACCGGACGCAATGCGACCGCCTCCATGTTCGGCTGGCGCGGTCGGCCCGAAACAATCCGAGCCTACCGCCTCCGCAATGATGAGCGTAAGAAGGAAAAGTACAGCCGTTTTTGTATTCATATCTGTATGTGTATGGTATCATATCCCAGCCCAGTTTGTCAAATAGGAAACGGCTGTTCATGGTCAACCGCAGTTTGCCATAATAACGTGCACCCATTTTCGGAGAGCCCGGTTTTTTGATGCAGCCCGTTTGCCAAATACTGTGCACCCGTGTAGAATTGGAGGCATGAACACAATGTCGCGAAGATCCATCAGGGAATACATACTGCGCAAGCGCGACGACTACCTCGGCGAAACGCCTCGCGGGAAGTCGAAGATGCTTGACGAGATATGCCGCACCGTCGGGATGACGCGCAAGTACGTCATCAAGCTTTTGAGCGGCAACATCGAATACCGCGGACGAAAAGGACGCGGGAAGACCTACGACGGCAAAACGCTGGAGGCGCTGAAGAAGGTCTGGCATGAGGCCGGATGCCCCTGTCTGCCCTATTTCAAGGCGCAGATCGGGATGTGGGTTGACGAATACGACGCACACGTCGCGGTCGTTCCGGATTCCACCAAGGCACTTCTGCTGCGGATGAGCGACCGCACGATGTCGAGGGCGCTGGCGGGAGAGGTCCGGGTGAAGCCTGGCTGGTCAAGGGCCAACAAGCATTCAGGCCGGAACGGAACGAACGGGATAAAGGAACTGGTTCCCGCCGCCTCCGGCGAGAAGATCATGGCGTGTGGCGTGCCGCCCGGCGACATACAGGCCGACACGTTCGCGCTTGGAGGCGGCATCAGCGCCGACAACTTCTTCTGGATACTGAACTGCACCGACAGGAAAACGCAGTGGCTGGAACTCAGCCCCGCGTGGAACAGGGGCCGGCACGCCACATTGGAGGCCCTGAAGCGCAACATGCGCCGTTTCCCGTTCCGCTTCACATCCATGCACTCCGACAACGGAGGGGAAATCCTGAACCACCATGTCATGGCCTTTCTCGGACGGGAGAACAGCGCGCCGTTCGTCTGGCGCTCCCGCCCGCGCAAGAGCAACGACAACGCGCACGTCGAGGAGAAGAACGGCTCGGCGGGGCGACAGCTCTTCGGCGAGATCCGTCTCGACTGTCCATGGCTCGAGAAAGATCTGATCGAACTCTGCGAGATGTGGTCCGACTTCTGCAACTTCTTCCGGCCCTGCAAGATGCTCGTAGCCAAGGCGAAGCGTACAGACGGCAAGGGATACAGATGCATATACGACAAGCCAAGGACACCATACCAGCGTCTGCTTGACGAAAAAGTCCTGTCGGACGAAGCCAAGGCCGCACTTGCCGGGCGCAGGAGCAGACTTGTCGGAGTCGAGCTTCTCAATCGAATCAAAAAGAAACTGATACGAATCAAACGCCTGCAGAAGGATTACAACATGGCAAAACACCAACACGACACGAGCGTTCTTGGAGGGGGCGGTCCGGGCTCGGCGCTTCGCGCCGCCCCTTCGGGGACGCCCGCTCCCGCCCCCTCCAAGACAGAGGGAGGCTGCCACCCCTCGAAACACTGGAATCAATACTTCAAGGAGAAGCAAATGAGTGCACAGTATTTGGCAAACCAGAAACCACCAAGTTATCTACAGGGTGCACTTTCTATTTGACAAACTGGGCAACGAGTCCAGATTGCAGTAGAGATCAAGGCCGCCGCTCTCGTCGTAGACGTACGCTGCGCCGCCTGTCATGCCCGCCGCGACTGCGAGAAGCGAGGGGATTCTTTTTGCGCGTGCTCCGTTCTCTGCGGCGGGCGCAGTCCTGTCCTACAGGATGATTATTTTGACGCCGCCCTTCACCGCCGCGAGCGCATCGCGCGCCCGCGCAAGATATCCGGCGCGCGGCTCGATGTTAGATCCCAGCGCCACAATCGCGCGCGTGCTGGAGTTCTTCTCCATGGCGGAATCAGCGCACGAAGACCGTCGTGCCGCCGAAATAGCACAGCGCAAGACCCGTCCCGTATTGACTGTCTTCTCCCTTTTTCATTCTTCGCGGTGTTCTTGGTCACGACAGCGAGCACGGACCGTTCTGGCATCCGCCCGGGCAGGCCATCACCTCGAGGAAGTTGACGGGCATCTTCCCGGCGGCGTACAGCTTCACCATCGCGCACGTCTTGCGGTCGATGCCGTTGATCTGCTTCGCGTCGAGCTTGAAGCCGGGGATCTTCGACGTCGCCTCGGCGAGCACGGCGTCGGTGACGCCGCACGAGCGCGCGTAGTTGCGCGCAGTGGGGTTGGCGGGGCGCTCCACAGGCCACGGCTCGCAGGCGATGACGTCGATCTTGCGCCCGGCGAGGATCGCGCCCAGCTCCTCGAAGGAGAGGACGTAGTCGACATCCTTGCGCCTCGCCTCGCTGCGCTTCGCGACGCACGGGCCGATGAACACCGTCTTCGCGTCCGGATCCTTTGCCTTCGCGAGCTCCCGGGCATAGACCATCGGGCTGGGCGTCAGCGAGACATGATCGACAAGCCCCGGAAGGTGCTTGCCGACGAGGTTCACCCAGGCGGGGCAGCACGATGTAGTCATGAACGCTTTCGGATCCTTCTCCATGCGTTCGATGAACTCGGCGGTCTCGTGCTCCGTCGTCTTCTCCGCGCCGAGGGCGACTTCCATCACGTCGCCGAAGCCGGCCT
>DGVK01000174.1:0-2177 GCA_002395905.1 Verrucomicrobia bacterium UBA4286
CGCGCATGTTGAGCGCCTGCGCCGGGCCTTGTATGCCGTAGCCTAGAACTGCGACAGTCTTGTTCTTCAGAACCTGCTGAGCTTTCTTGAGAGGAAACTCTTTGCGGGTCACCACATTTTCTACGACATTGCCGAACTTGATCTTCATTGGTGTTTTTTCCTTTATCGCTTTGCGATATTAGGGGTATTATACCACACTCTTCCGTTGCAATCAAGCGCCCGCGCAACTTCGCGGTCTGCCACGCGACACGCGAGGCCGGGCGTAAACGCCGCGGAGAATATGGTATAATTTCCGGCGTGAAAAAGAAACCACCATCGGGAGAAGCGGGAAATGGATGAACGTTCGACTATAGCCGCCATTGCGACGGCGCCCGGGCGCGGCGGGATCGCCGTCGTGCGGATATCAGGTCCGGACGCGTTCGCCGTGGCGCGCAAGATCGCCGGGCGCGTCCCTGCGCCGGGCCGCGCCGCATTCTCGGCCTTCCGCGCCGCAGACGGCGCCCTTCTCGACCGCGGCGTTCTTCTGGCTTTCGCCTCGCCAAAAAGCTACACGGGCGAAGACGTCGTTGAACTGCAGTGTCACGGGGGCGCGGTCACGCCGCGCCGCGTGCTGGACGCTTGCTTCGCCGCAGGCGCCCGTCTGGCGCGCAGAGGCGAATTCACCGAAAGGGCGTTCCTCAACGGACGCCTAGATCTGAGCGAAGCCGAGGGCGTAATCGAACTTGTAGACGCGCGCACGCGCCGTGCGGCGGACGACGCGCTCGCCCGGCTCGAAGGCAGAGGTTCGCGCGCCTACCGCGATCTTTACGAGCGCGCGCTCGAGACGTCGTCCACGCTGGAACACGCGCTCGACGTCAGCGAAGACGAACTCCCGCCGGCGTTCGCCGCAGACGCCGCGCGCGAACTCGACGCCCTGCGCGCAGAGTGCGTCCGCGCCATTAAACGCGCAGAGGGCGGGCGCCTCCTGCGCGAGGGCGCGCTGGTGGTCCTCGCCGGACCGCCGAACGCGGGAAAGTCGTCTCTCATGAACGCGCTCCTCGGCACGAACCGCGCGATTGTTTCTGAAACGCCCGGGACTACGCGCGACTCCATAGAAGAATCGCTCGACATCGGCGGCTGGCCGGTGAGACTCGTCGACACCGCCGGACTGCGGGAAACCGCCGACACCATCGAGCGTGAGGGCGTGAGCCGGGCGGAGGCGCTGGCCGACGCCGCCGATGTCGTGCTCTGGCTTGGCGAGGGAGAACCGCCAGTGAGGTTCGGGTCGCGAGCCATGAAGGTGCATTCAAAGTGCGACCTTTCACGCGGGCCGGGGCTCAATGTGTCGTCCGTCACAGGCGAAGGAATCGACGCGCTTCTCGACTCAGTCGCGGCGCGGCTTGAAGAGGCGGCGGGCGGCGCGGACGATTCGTCGCCGACGCCTTCCGGTCGCGAACGCTCGCTCTTGAGCGAGGCCTGTGCTGCGCTTGACGGCGCACGCGACGACCTCGTTCTGGCGGCGAACGCCGCCAGAACCGCCGCGACCGCGCTCGGGCGGCTCGTCGGCGCGGAATACTCTAGAGATCTTCTCGACGCCCTTTTTTCGCGGTTCTGCGTCGGCAAGTAGCGCCGCCGCAGGCTGCGGCGCTAGCCGTTGAGCGACGGCAGCTCCTCGACGACGGGCGCGGGCTCGGGATCGACGGCGGAGGCCGGGCGCGGCGACGGGAAGACGAGCAGCATCGCCCACGCTATGAGCGCCGTCACAAGCCCGACGATCGCGCCGAGACGTATCCACGTTCCGAAACGTATCGGATGGTGGCCGTGCTTTTCGAGAAGGCCCGAGGCGACGATGTTCGCCGTCGAGCCGACGACGGTCACGTTACCGCCGAAGCACGCGCCGAAGAGCAGCGCCCACCACAGGACGGAGTAGTCGGCCGAGCGCTCGACGAGCGCCTGTATCACAGGAGTGAAGGCGGCGACGAACACGATGTTGTCGACGAACGCCGACCCCAGCGACGCGATCAGCAGCACGAGCGGAATCATTCCGCGCGGTCCGCCCGAGACATGCTTGGTCAAACTGTCGGCGAGGTTCTGGGTTATGCCCTGTTCGTTCAAAGAACCGGCTATGGCGAAAAGGAGCATGAAGAAGAGAAGCGTCCACCATTCGACATCCTTCTCGACGTAATGGCGGGCGCGGT
>DGVK01000174.1:2240-13686 GCA_002395905.1 Verrucomicrobia bacterium UBA4286
ACGCGGTGGGGCCGCCATATCATCAGTATGCCGGCCATGATGAGGGGCGTCATGATGAGGAACGCGTTCTTGTTCGCCGCGCCGCCGAGGGCGAGGGCGTGCTCGATCTCGTGGTGGAAGGCGATTACCGAGACGGTCGCGAGCAGGATGAAGAGACCCGTCTTGTAGGGGATCTTCAGCACCGGGCCGAGGCCCATCCTGCGGTGGCGCGCCATGGCGAGCGTCATGGAGCGGATGTCCTTGCGGAACCAGAACACGGTTATGAACAGCGTCGCAACGAGCGAAGCCATGGCGACAGGCGTCGCGCCGACGAGGAACTGCGCGAACGTGAGCCCGGCCTTGTTGCCGATGAAGATTCCGACGGGGTTGCCGAGCATCGTCGCCGAAGAGCCGATGTTCGTCGCCATGACGGCGATGAGAACGAACGGATGGGGCCGCAGCTTCAGCGTGTCGCACACCTGGAATACGAGCGCCAGCACGACGACGATCGACGAAACCTCGTCCACCACCGACGCGAGGACCGCCGAGAGGACGCAGAGTATCGCAGTGAACGAAACGCCGTTCATGTTCTTGCGGTTGATGATGGACTGGATGACCCATGTGAGGAAGCCGAGGTCCTTGAGAACGCCGACTATTATCATCATGCCCACAAGGAAGAAGATTATGTCCAGCTCGGTGGCTTTGAGGATGGACTGCAGCGTCATCGCGTGGGTGGCGATCAGCACGGCGACGCCGAGAAACGCCGCGGCGACGCGACGCTCCCAGAAGAACAGCGTGGTGGAGATCACGCCCGCGAAGACGGCGAGCGTCACGGCCTGTGTAAAGCCGTTGGCGAGGCCCCCGAACCAGCCGCCGAGGGATACGGCCGCCATGACGGCCGCGAGGAGGAGAACTTTGGGATTGAACTTCATCGCCTATTCCCTGAATATCTTGTTGAGGAATTTCGGCAGACGCACCACGCCCACCAGTTTGCCGCCTTCGCGCACGTAGCACTTCGAGCTTCTGAAGCGCGTCATCTCGCCCGCGACCTGGATCGCCGGCGTGTCGGGCGTCACGACGGGGAACTCCTTTACGAGAATCTCGCTCAGCCACGTGCGGCGCTCGTTCTCGAGAACCTGCGCGAACGGCTCGAAGTTGGCGATGGGCGAAAGGTCGTTCATCCACAGCAGATACTCCGGCAGGCACACCCTGAGGAGCTCGCCCGCGCGCACGACGCCTTTCAGGTCGCCGTCGCGGTCGAGCACGGCGACCTCGCTCATTTGGTTGCCGATGAAAGTGTCGACGCAGGTCTGGAGAGTGTCGGTGTCGCGCAGGGTGGTGAAATCCCTTGACATGATGTCCGCCGCCGTGATGTAGCGCGGCAGATACGCCTTGCCGCTCTCGAAGAACCGGTATATGTCGCCCGCGTTGGTCATCGCGGCGACGGTTCGCATCGTGGCGTCGTCCTTGAGGGCGGTCGTGAGCGCGCGAAGTATCTGGAGATACAGCGCGGGCTTGTCGCGCGGAATCAGCAGCAGAAACACTACATGCACCGCCGAGTCCTCGCCCGGCCACACTATGCCGCGCTCGCTCGTGGCGATCGCCACGCGAGGCTCGGCGAGGCCCTCTATGCGGGCGTGCGGCAGGGCAAGCCCGTCCATGATGACGGTCGAACCGTCAGCTTCGCGCTTGAGCACCGCTGCAACCGTCTCGTCGATTCCGGTCGGCGGGACGCGCCCGCTGCGGTACACTGTGCCGACGAGACGGCGCACAACCTCGTCGCGGGACATCTCGCCGCAATGGGGCGAGACGTCGCCGACGTTGAAAAACGCAGTGAGCCGGATGTCTGCATTTCGTTTCACGCGAGACATTATACCATAATTCGCGGCGCGGCGGGCGTTCAATACATGGCTGGGAGCGGCTCAAGTCATGGCGGGGGCGCGCAACGGAAAACCTGTCGCGATTCGTCAACCGCGGAAATGGACTGCAAGGAGGCCGGTGTGCGTCAGAGGCAGAGGAGGACTATTCCAAGCATTATGACCGCGAGCGCGGCGGCCTTGCGCAGGAGATTCGTCTCGTGGAAGAAGCGCGCCCCGAGGACGAACGTCACCACGACGGAGAACCTGCGCATAAGCGAAGCGACGGATATAGGGACCTCCGGCACGGCAAGACCGGTGAAATAGAGCCAGTCGGAACCTGCGAGCAGGATTCCGACGCACGGTATCGTCCATCGCCATTCGAACCTGCGATCCTGCGGCGCGAAGCCGTGCGCAAAGACTTTCGCGAGCGCCGTCGCCCCGAGCAGCAGCGCATAAACGGCGACCAGCCCGATCTGAAACAGGAACTGCACCGTCTCGACAGGCGCACAGCAGACCTGGAAGACGTATTTGTCCCACAGCGACGAACAGGCAGAAAGGAACGCACCTGCGACGGCGCACCACACCGCCCTGCTGCGGAAGAAGTCTATCCCTTCGTGCCTTCCGGCCCATGAAAAGACGAAATAGCCCGCGAAAACCGCTATCATGCCGGCGAACTGCACCATGTCCGGCACTTCACCGTAGAGAAAGAACGCCACAACGAAAACGAGTGCGGGCGCGGAGGCGCGAATTGGTGTCGCGATAGAGATGGGAAGCGTCCTCAGCGCGCAGAACGTGAAAACCCAGGAAGCCGACACGATGACGCTCTTTGCGACCGAAAGCCATATCACCTGCGCCGTCGCCTGCACAACTGCGTTGAGGCGGCCTGCGACGGCAAGCCCCGCAATGAACGCAGCGCACCCGAAAAGCGTCGAGCAAAGAAGCGTCGGCAGGACGGCATTGTCCTTCACGCTCGCCTTTTTGGAGATGTCATACAGCGCCAGAACCACGGCGCTTGAAAGTATCCAGCATGTCCAATGCATCGCAATCCGGTGTTATACAGCGTTATGAAGCATTACTGCGCATTGTTTCAGGGGAACTTTAATGGTTGCCTCGCAGGGACTCGAACCCCAACAAGCAGAATCAGAATCTGCGGTGCTACCATTACACCACGAGGCAATCCCGCGTACCTTCCGTACTGGCGGGGTCGACGGGGCTCGAACCCGCAACCCCCGGATCGACAGTCCAGTGCGCTAACCAATTGCGCCACAACCCCGTGTTCCAGAAAGTGATTGATAGTATATCATATTTTGGCCGCGACGCGCAAGGGGGTATTTTAAGAAATTTTTACCCCGAGTTACTTACAGAGTGCCGTTTACATTTGACGGACCGGGCCGGTCGCGGCACAGCTCCAGCGCCAGCATCGCGAACGAAGTGCACAGCACGGGATCGGCCTCCCAGAAGCGGTTGTTGTCGTTCGCCCAGCTGCCGTCGTCGCGCTGAAGCGAGACGAGCCTGGCAGCGAGTTCATTCTTCCAGCGCACCGGCGCGCCGCCGTCTCCGCGCGAAATCTCTTCAACGCCCGCCGCCGACAACGCACGCGCGAGAATGTCGTAATAGTAGTAAAGCCCCTGCCCCCCCATTCCGGGATTCTCGTCGACCGTCCAGTGCCTGCTGCAATATTCAAGCGTGTTGCGTACGCGCGGATCGGCCTTCGTGAGACGTGCGCTGCACATCGACAGCACAGCCGCATAGCTCATCGAGCCGTATGCCCTGAGGCTCACGCGCCCGGCGGCGTTTGTAGCCGCACCCGCCTGCGGCGTGCGCGCATTGTAGGCGGCGCCGCCCTTTTCGGGTCCGTCCTGATTCTGAAGCCCCTCGACGAACGAGAGCGCCTTCTCCCAGTCAAGATCGACACGCCCGCCTCCTGTGCGAAGCTCCTCCAGCGACGCAGTGCGGCTCATCGCGTCCATCGCATAGCTCGTATTGGAAAGGTCTGCATAGCGGCGGCGCGACACCTTCTCATAACCGAACCCGCCTGCCATCGTGTCGTCTCCGGTGAGCTGGGAGGTCGCGATGAACTCGCGCGCCTTCAGCATCGCGTCCACAGGCGCCTTGTGCGACTCGTAAAGCGCGCTGAGACATACGGATGTGTTGTAATTTCCAAGACCCGAGCCGCCTCTCCCCGGCTTCGGAACATAAAACCCGCCGTCGGCGCGCTGGGTCGAAAGGACGAACTTCACCCCGCGCCCGACAGCCTCGGGCAGTCCCTCCAGCCCCGACCCCGAGCACGAAAGCGCCCAGACGGGAAGCGCCGTGAGCGCAGGCATCTGCGCGTCGCTCCAGTGTCCGTCGCCCGACTGCCCGGCAAGCAGATAACGGGCGCCCCGCTCAATTGCGCCGTCTAAATCCACGGCACCGTGCGCATCCATGCCGCACAATGTCGCGGCGGCCGCCAGCACGACCGGCAGAAACGTGTTCCCTGTCTTCATCATCATCCGACATCTCCTTATCGCTCAATGTTGCGCCTATTATACCAAAAACGCCTGCGCCCGGCATATGGCGCATTGACGAGGCAAGGGCACATGTGGTAAACTTTAACGCGTCGCACAACGAACCGTCACACATGAACCCAACATCGCATCCAGACTTCCCAGTAGTGGACTCGCACGTCCACCTCTACCCGGAAAAGATCGCCCGGAAGGTGACGCCCGCCCTCGCAGAGCGTTTCGGGAACGCGCCGTCGTTCGACGGCACGGTCTGCGGCTGCCGCGCGAAGAACGTGACATGCGGCATTGCGGCGTCAGTCAATCTGCCTGTCGCCACAAAGCCCGACAGTGTGGAGCACACGAACGGCTTCTGGGCGCGCCACGCGCCAGCGCTCATGCAAAAAGAGCCGGACGGAAAAGCGCCTGCGGTCGTGTCGCTCGCGTGCTTCCATCCGCAGGTGGCCGACAAAGGCGCCGCAATAGAGCGCATCGCCCGCGCCGGTTTCACAGGCGTGAAGCTCCACCCCGAATACCAGCTCTTCGGTTTCAACGACAGGTCGATGGACGAAGCCTGGGACGCGATGTCGGCTTTCGGCATTGTCGCATACCTGCACGCGGGCGGCGAGCGCGTATTCAGGCCGCCGTTCCACTCCTCCCCTTCGGACATCGCAGAACTGCACCGCCGCTTCCCGCGCCTCAAAATCGCCGCCGCGCACCTGGGAGGGTTCGGCATGTGGGACGAGACTGAGGAGGTTCTTGCCGGACAAGACGTGTATCTCGACCTGTCGCATACATTCTTCTGGATGCCGACCGGGCAGATATTGCGCATCATCAGACGTCACGGCGCACGCCGCATCCTCTTCGGCTCCGATGCGCCGTGGCAGGATCCGGGAGAAGTGCTGGAAGCGTTCCTCTCGCTGCCGCTCGACGAACCGGAGCGGCGCGCGATCTGCTGCGACAACGCCTGCCGCCTGCTCGGACTTTTCACATGAGGAGAAAGTCGTCTATCGTCTTCAGTTCGGGGATGCGCTCAAGAGGGTAGTGAACGCCGAATCGCTGCTCCGCCTCCATGACAAGGCGCAGATGATTCACGCTGTCCCACTCTGGAATCGACCCGTGCGCCGTACCGCCCGAAAGCCGCTCGCGCGGCACCTTCAGCAGGTCGGCCGCGAACGAAATGAACGCCTCGCGCCAAAGGTCGCGGACGGTTTCAAGCTCCATAAACCTGCCTATTCCCGTCGGCGCGCGCCAGTCGTTCTCAAGCATGACGAGAAGCCCGAACGCCTTGAGCGAGCACCAGCCCTCGGTTTCGCGGAAAGGCGTGTCGAGCGTCAGCGCCTCAGGCGCTGTCTCGAGGACTCCGGCGACAGACTCGATAAACCTGTTCATGACTTCATCACTCCGTATGCCGACGCGCATATGGTTCCAAGAAGCGACATCGCGCCAAGCCACGTCACGAACGTGACAGGCGGTGCGTCAGGCGCCTTTGGCGGCAAGGCGGGCGCCCCGGGTATTTCGAGAAGGACCGCGTTCGCCGTGTTCCCGTTTGAAACCCTTATCCCCTTCTGCGTTACGACATAGGTGCCGACAGGTCTGGCGTTCCTGGCCTTCATCCACGCCGCAAGGCTCTTGTTTCTCAGCTGCTCGCCGCCGGCCCATATGAACCTTATGTCATTGTCGCCGAGATCCGGCGTCATCTTTATACGGCGCGTAGAGAAGCTCCATGCGACAAGGCCGTTGCCGCCCTCCATGAGATCCGCAACTTTCCCGCCGCCACGCTTGACGATCTCGTCCGCCGCCGGGTTGTTCGCCTGCACGATCGACAGATCTATCGCGGCGCAATACAGCCTGTCCACCCGCGCGAGATCGCATGCGCCGAAAAGAACGACAGCGCACATCACGGCACGCACCGTTCGCGGCGACATGCGGCCGAACGCCGCGAGCCGCGCCCCTAGACCTTCTATTCCGAATCCCGCAAGAGCGCAAAGGCACAGCTCTGTAAGATGGTGCCATTTGACCGGCGCACGGATCGAGTCCCCGACAGGCAGCATGAATACAAGTCTGTAAACCGGCTCACAGTAACGCCCCGTCGACAGAAGCCAGAAAACAGCCGCCGCGCAGACGAAGAACACCACCTCGGCTCTGCGAAAGCCGAAGCATATCCCGGCGACTGCCAGAAGACATGTCACCCAGCCGACATACAGCGAATGCTGGCGGTAGTTGCCGCTCTTGGCGTTTATCGGGCGTCCGAGCGCACCGGTGTAGGGGCGAACCCCCGTTCCCTGGCTCCTGCCGAGTCCGAGAACCGACTGACAGCTCGTATCCCCGTTCAGCCTCGGTATGAAAAACTCCAGCGTCTCGACCGGCGGGAGCGACCAGTTGGTGACGAATATCCATCGCGCCTCGCGGTCGTCATCTTTCACGCCGCCCGTCAAGGCAGTCCCCTTCGACTCCTCTATCTGCCTGTCGCGGCCGGCCTTGTCGCCGTATGCGCCGACGAAACTCGGCGCTCCTATGACCGCGAACGCGGCCGCCGCGAACGCCACGCCCTTCCAGCATGGAAACTTGCGCTCGCGAACGCAGCACCATATGAAGTAGACGGCGGTGAATACGGTGAAAAGGAGCCAGAGATCCGGCTGGTAGAAACTCGCCCATGCAACGCACGCGCCAAGCAGCACCCAGTTCTTGAGCTTGTTCTTGCGAACGGCTCTGTCGGCGAGACCGAACGCGAAGACGCCGAAAATCATCCACCGGAACCAGCCCGCGTGCCCCGCCGAAAAGAGGGTAAGCCAGTATCCGCAAAAGCCGAGAAGCAGTCCTGCGCCATAGCTTGAAAGACGCGACAGGCCGCGCCCGCGCAGATAGTATGCAAGCCCCAGCGCCGCGAAATACGCGGCGAGCGCGTACTGAAGCTCCTGCCAGAGATAAGGCGAGCCGATGAAAGCCGTGATGTCCCACGGGACGAACTTCCCGTTGCCGACCCATGCACGCAGCACGTCGCCGACATAGCCCTGCGCGGGGAAAGTCATCCGCGCATCCGGCATCACGGGACAGGCCGCGAGGCTCCACGTCCCCCAAAAGACGAACCCCGCCAGAACCGCGAAGACCGCGGTAAAGGCGAGGAACCATGCCTTGCGGGGCTCTAGGCGCATCTTACTTAATGAAGACGATGGCGATGATCGAGAACACCATCGTGAAGATGGCGACGGTCTCTACAATGCCGAGCGCGCCGAAGTAGTTCGTGAGGCCCTGCCCCGTCTCGGCCTGCGCGTCGCACGCGGCCGCGCCGGCGCGTCCCTGGAAGAGCGCCGAAAGCCCGATTCCAAGACCTGCGAAAATGCCGAGGATGAGGCAGGGGATGCCCGCGCCCTCGACCGTGCGCTTGGTGAACATGATGAACATGAGGATCATTCCGTAAAGCGTCTGGGTGATTGGCGCGCCGACAAGACCCAGAAGGATGAACGGCGCGGGCTTGCCCGCCGCATAGCATTTCTTCCAGGCGCCGACGGCCGCCGAGGCCGCGAAACCAGTACCGAACGCCGAACCCGCGGCGCTCATGCCCAAGCAGGCGACTGCGCCTGCGATGATCATTGCTGACTCATTCATTGTGTTTTGCTCCTTGTGTGAAGTTTAGTGTCTGGAAAACGGTTTGAATGCGTACCCGGCCCAGGATACGCCTTTGTGGTTCGAGAACTCCAGCGTGTTTAGACGCACCGCGTGGACCAGGATCGACAGCCCCGCCATCGCGAAATTGAGCCCGTGCCCGACGAGCAGGACAAACAGCATCCCCGCCGCCAGCAGAGGCTTGAGCCACAGCGAGCCGGACGCGTTGAAAATGTCCAGCGCCATCCCGTTGAAGTTCTCCGCCACCTTGACCGACGCCAGCCCCACCGCGAACAGACGCACGTAGCTGATGATGTCGCCGAGCGCGCTCATGATGTTCAGCGGGAGCATGCCGATCTCGATACCGCGCGTCTTGAACTCGCCCTTCTTGAGCGTGAAGCCGAACACCAGCACAAGCGACACTCCGAACACGACATACGCCCATGTCGGGACGCCGGGGAATATACCTATGATGGCGTTGGTCATGATGTACATGAAAAGGAGAACCCCCGCCCAGCCGAACTGCGAAAGACAGGTGATGTCGTTTATCATCGACACCCCAGTCCAGATTCGCGCGAGCATGAGGTGGCTCGCGCCGATCGTGAAGCAGAGGAGCATCATGTTCTGGTAGCTCGGGTCTGCCAGCCACTTGACCGTCGGCCAGTCCGCCAGCCACGGCAGCCCCGCGCCGAACCACGTGTTGCTCAAGAGGCCCCAGCCTATCGTGGCGAGGGAGAACACCGTCATCAGCACAAGCCAGCTCTTCATCACCGCGCCCGACGCGGTCGCAGAGCCGCCGCCCTTGCGGTACCTGCGCCAGCCGAGCATCGTAAGCGCGAATATAAGCAGACCGTAGCCGCCGTCGCCTACGAGCATCGCAAAGAACAGCGAGAAATAGCACATGAACGGAACCGACACATCCGACTCCGTATAGGCCGGCGCGATCCCAAGCCCGTCGAAGAGGACCTTCACGGGCTTGAACAGCTTCGGCGGCTCTATGAGCGTCGGCGGCGTCTCTCCTTCGGCCGGTTCGCGCATCAGCAGCCCCCAGCCGCACTCGTGCGCCGCGTCAGCCACCGCGGCGCATCTGTCTTCCGGCACCCAGCCCGAGACATACGCAACCGCGCCGCTCTCGGCCATAAGCTCCTTGGCGCTCTCGAACGCGATTTTGTCCGCCAGCGCCGGATAACGTCTGAGCACGGCGTTCTCGTCGCACCCCGCAATACGCGCGGTAGTGGCGGCGATTCGCGTTCTGCACTTCTCCAGCCTGGCGCGCATCTCGGAAAGCCTTATCTCCGGCAGCTTCTCCGGCAGGGCCGCTACGCCCGAAAGATCCACGCCCGCTTCCATTATCTTCCTCGCCAGCGCGGGGTCGAAGTCGCCGTAAGGCTCGTACTGCGCCACAAGGCGGCTCAGTTCATCGGCCTCGCTCTTGAGATGCTCGCGGTCGGCGTCAAGGGCCAGAATCTCTTCAACCGGGTGCGGGCGAACCTCCAGCCCCTCTTTCCTGTTGATTCCATCGCGCGCTTTGAGGATGATGCGAACCGCCTTCTCGGCATCTGCGGCCTCGCCCTTGGCCGCGGCGACCGCCGCGCCCGAGGCGCTTCTGAGATCAAGATGGACGGCCCCGAGCCCGCGAAGCCTCTCCAGCGTCGCCTCCTTCTCCGACGCGACGCATACGAGGTCGAGATGGCGCATCTTCACTATCATGCGGCGTCCTCCTCTCCCTTTGCCTCGGGCGTGCGGCCCTTGGCGATCTTGCCGCGCGTCACAGCCGCGGTCTGTTCGTCTCCCAGAGCGATCTTGATAAGACGTATCGCCTCCTTGCACTGGGGGATCTTGACCTTCTCGAAGAGGTTCACGCGCTGCGAAGTCGTCTGCAGCTCTATCGTCACAAGACGGCGCTGCTCTTCGAACACGGCCCTTTCGCACTGCAGCGAAAGTATCTCGGTCGTCGCTTTCACGGCATCGTCGACCCACGCGGGCGTCGCCCACAGATCCACATCCTTCACCTCGGTCTCTATGGACTCGAACGTCGGTATCGCCACGCCCGCGATGTTCGCCGTTCCCGTGTTGACCGATTTCACGCCGACAAGCCCCGCAAGCAGCTCCCTGTCGGTGGCAAACAGCCCTACCCAGCCGTCGAGCGCGGCGCGCACCGCGCGCTCCTTCGCGGCGACCTCGTCCGCTTTGGCGGCGATGCCGGCGATTTCGCTCTGCAGCTGCTGCTTCTTGAGTTGAAGCATGGGGAGGAAGCGTTGAAACCTCTTCAGCGCGTCCGTCTGGGCCTTCAGCTCGGTCTTGGTAAGTTTAATCTTCGCCATCGCCTGATATTATACCACTTTTGCGGGGCGGATTTCAAACACCGGCCTGCGCCACGGGCGCGACCGTTATCCTTGCGGAATGTCCGTTGAGATCGACCGTAGCGCCTTCACACACCCCGAAGCCGAGCTTCAGCGCGAGGATCTCGTTCTTCACGTAGTCCGCATGGGCCTCCAGCGCGGCCTTTACATCCGCGTCGGCGTCGACAGTCACCTCGATGCGCTGCGTGACCTCGAAGTCGGCCTCCTTGCGCATGGACTGCACATGGCTCACAAACTCGCGGGCGAGGCCCTCTGCCACCAGCTCAGGCGTGAGCGCCGTCTCAAGGCCGACGACGGCCGCGCCTTCCGACGCGACGACGAGCCCCGCTTTCGGCGCGCGCGTGATCACTACATCCTCGGCCGCGATCTCCACGCCCTCTACCGTCGCCGCGCCGTCGAAGCTCTTCATCGCGGCGATCGCCGCCGCAACAGCCTTCATCTTCGGCCCGCACTTCCTGCCGAGCGTCTTGAAGTTCGCCTTGTAGCTAACGTCGCAAAGCTCCGTCTCGTCGGCGATGTGCGCGACGCTCTTCACGTTGAGCTCGTCCACGATAAGGTCCTCAAGCCCTTTCACGTCCGCGCCGGCGATCCTTATCTCGGCGAGCGGCTGGCGGACCTTCAGGTCGTTGTCGGCTCGCAGACGGCGGCCGAGCTCGACGACCGTCTGCACGGCCGCCATGCGCGATTCGAGCGCGAGGTCGCGCGCGGCGGCGTTCGCCGTCGGGAAGTCGCAGAGATGCACGCTCCCGGGGTCGCCCGCGCCCTTGAGATTGCGGTATATCTCCTCGGCTATGAACGGCGTGAACGGCGCGGCGACCTTCGCGAGCTGCACGAGAACGTAACGCAGCGTGCGGTAGGCGCAGAGCTTGTCGCCGTCGTTCGTCGACTTCCAGAAGCGGCGGCGCGAACGGCGGATGTACCAGTTGGTGAGGTCTTCGACGAACTTCACGAACGGCCTCACGGAGCGCTGCAGGTCGTATGCGTCCATCGCGGCGGTCACGTCGGCGATAAGCGTCTCCATGGAGGAGACGATCCACCTGTCGAGAACGTTGTCCGACTCGGGATGGACGACCTCCGCGTCGGCGAAGCCGTCCACGTTGGCGTAGGTCACGAAGAACGAATACGCGTTCCACCACGGTATCAGGAGGTCGCGCAT
>DGVK01000174.1:13740-22391 GCA_002395905.1 Verrucomicrobia bacterium UBA4286
TTGACGCCGTTCTCGGAGAACTTGAGGTTCTCGGCCCGCACGACCGGCGAGTAGATCATGTAAAGGCGTATCGCGTCCGCGCCGTAGGTGTCGAGCATCTTCGTCGGGTCGGGATAGTTCTTGAGGCGCTTCGACATCTTCTTGCCGTCCTCGGCTAGGACGAGCCCGTTCACGATGACGTTCTTGTAGGGGCTCTTGTCGAAGAGGCAGGTTCCGAGCACCATGAGAGTGTAGAACCACCCGCGCGTCTGGTCAAGCCCCTCGGCGATGAAGTCGGCCGGGAAGAAATCGTCTACCGGCCCGACGCCCGTGTAGTGCTGCTGGGCGTAGGGCATCGACCCCGATTCAAACCAGCAGTCGAGAACCTCGGGCGTGCGGCGGTAGGTTTTGCCGTCCTTCTTTATGAGAATCTTGTCGATGAAGTGCTTGTGGAGGTCGGTCACCTTCTCGCCCGAAAGCTCCTCAAGCTCCCTGGCGGACCCGACGCATATCATGTCCTCCGGGTCGGCCTCGTTCACCCACACCGGTATGCAGCTTCCCCAGAAGCGGTTGCGCGAGATGTTCCAGTCGCGCGCCTCGCCGAGCCAGTTGCCGAAGCGCTTCTCGCCGACGTAGTCGGGCGTCCAGTGCACGGCGGAGTTGCTCTTCGCGAGACGCTCGTGCAGGTCTTCCACGCGCACGTACCACGCGTCGATGGCGCGGTAGATGAGCGGCGTGTCGGTCCTGTCGCAGAACGGATACGAGTGGGTTATCGTCGCCTGGTGGACGAGCTTGCCGCCCGCCTTGAGCATCTTGATTATGTCCTTGTCGCAATCCTTGCAGAAGCGGCCCTTGAATTCGGGGATGGCGTCCGTGAACGCGCACGCGTCGTCGAGCGGGTCGACAAAAGCCGCGACCCCGGCCTCGCGGCACACGCGAAAATCGTCCTCGCCGTACGCCGGCGCGATATGCACTATGCCGACGCCGTCGTCGGTCGTCACATAGTCGTCGTTGAGCACGCGGAAGGCGCCCTCCGCCCGCTTGTCGGCGAAGTACGGGAATATCGGCTCGTATTCCATGCCCTTCATCTCGGCGCCTTTGAACTCTGCGACCGTCTCGCACTGCCCGGGCTTCTTGAATATCGCCGAAAGCCGCGCCTTGGCCATGATGTAGACCGGCCGCGCGTCGTCGGTAAGATCGCGCACCGCGACATAGTCTATCGACGCGCCGACGCACATCATGAGGTTCTCGGGAAGCGTCCAGGGCGTCGTCGTCCACACGAGCAGATACACCGTCGGCTCCCTGGCGAGAAGGTCCTTGAGCGCGGCGGACTCCGCCGAGAGCGCCTTCGTCCTCACCGTCACCGTCGGGTCCTGGACGTCCTTGTAGTTGCTGCCCGCCTCGAAGTTCGAAAGCGGCGTGGAAAGCTTCCAGCTGTATGGCATTATCCTGTGGGACTTGTATACTCGCCCCTGCTCCCACAGCTGCTTGAACACCCACCACACGCTCTCCATGAACCCGAAGTCCATCGTCTTGTAGTCGTGGTCGAAATCGACCCAGCGGCCCATGCGCGTGACGGTCTTGCGCCACTCGTTGACATACTTGAGAACCATCGAGCGGCACTGCTCGTTGAACTTCTCGACACCGAGCGCCTTGATCTCGTGTGCACCCGAGACCCCGAGCGCGTCCTGCGCAAGCGCCTCGATGGGCAGCCCGTGGGTGTCCCATCCGAAACGGCGCTCGACATATTTGCCGCGCATGGTCTGGTAGCGCGGCACGATGTCCTTTATCGTGCCCGCGAGAAGATGTCCGTAGTGCGGCAGCCCGGTCGCGAAAGGAGGGCCGTCGTAGAACTTGTAGCGCTCCCTGCCCTCGTTCTTCTTCAGCGACTTCGCGAAGGTGTCGTCATTCTTCCAAAACTCGAGAACCGCCTCCTCCATCTTGGGGAAGGCGACCTTGTTCGATACCGGCTTGAACATTCCTGTCTCCATGCATTGCCCTAAAAGAGCGTATATTATACCATATCCTCCGCGTCCGTGCGCAGTGCACGCACAGGAGGGAGGCGGCCCGCCGACCTGAGGCGGGCGACCTCGGCCTTCAGCGCGCTGTTCTCGCGCCTCAGAGACTCGTTTTCCCTCTTGAGCGCGGCTATTTCCTCGTTCTGCGTCTGACGGCGTCCAAGCCGAACGGCGGTCATGCGCTCTTTTATGCCGCCGTTCTCCTTGAAATCCTCCGCTTTGGCCGCGAGGTGCGAGGAAAGCATCTTGTCGACCATGTGGCAGAGACTGTTCGCGCAGTTGGCCATCTCTTCATCGGACCATCTGTCGAAATGCGGCTCATAGTCTTCAAGCGTGTTGTGCGAGCGGCAGAACTTCAAAAGCCCGTCATAGCGCGGATGCTTCACGTCCCAGAGCGCGAGGCCGTGCGAGCGCAGGTAGTCGATATAGTCTTCCTTGAGCTCCTTGATGCTCGCACGCGCCACATTCAAAAGTTTAAGCTCCAATTCCGTCGAAGTAACGCCGTCGGCAAAGCCCTCGACAATGTTCTGCTTGCCGCTTCGCGCGGCCTGCACCATCTGATCGACAGTTCTGTCGCCGTATTTAGGAAGGAATCGCCGACAGAAAACAACCGTCATCTGGTAAAGAACGACAGTCTTCTGGTAAAAGTAAAGGTCTTCCCATTTCGTCTGTTTCTTCAAGACTTCCATGGTGAAAAGTATAGCATACCGCCAAAGCGCGCGTCAACAGGGAATAGCGCGGTTTAGAGCGGTTCTTCTAGCTGTTCTAGCTACCCTGGTCCATCTTGCCCAACTAGCGCCCTCTTGCCCCCTAGCCCCTCTAGTCCTCCCTAGCCCTACTAGCGCCCCCTAGCCCAACTAGCGCCCCCTAGCCCTATCTAGCCCCTCTAGCCGCCTTTTCTCGCCCCCGACAACAAAGCGGGAGCCGTGAACGGCTCCCGCCTGCCGGCGGCCACCTGCGCCCGCCGCCATCTGGCTCAACCAGGCTTAGTACACGGTGAAGGTCGTGCCCACGACGGCCTTAAGCGTGTAAATGCCACCAGTCTTAACCCATTCGTATCCGGCAGGCACAATAACGGAGTTGCTCGTTGCCGTTACAACGCCACCAGCCGTCGCCCCGTTCTCGGCAATCGTAATTGTCGTTCCTGTAATCGTGCCGCCAGTGATGGTAACTGTGGCGTTATTGGCATAACTCGCGTTGCCGACAGAGGCAATCGCATAACCGACAGTCGAGGTGCCATCTTGGTTAGACTGCGTATAACTCGGCGTGCCAGTAGCGGTGATCTTCGCGTCTTTATTAACCGTCACAGCACCAGCCTTGACCTCAATGCCGCCAACTCCAGTCACAGTTCCGTTGATTACAGTCGTGCCCTTCTGCGGATTGTAAATGGCGTAAGCGTCCTCTGCAGAGACCGTACCGTTGACTGTGAGCGCGACCTCGGCATTCCAAGAGTTTCCATTGCCAGAGAGCGCAGGCTGCTTACCAGTAACCGAAACCGTGCCATCGATAACCACAGTCTGCGCAGCCTGGCCGAAGTAGGTTATGCCATAACAATAATCGGTGGACACCGTCACATTTTTACCAAGCGTAAAGCTCGCAGCCTCCGTGTCACCGCCAACGCGAATCACGGAACTGGATGCGCTAAACGAAGTGCCCTCCGTGACAACCGTGGAAATCGTTCCAGAGCCAGTAACATTAATAATACCAGCCGAAACATAAAGAGCACGGCAATTCGTCGCCGTCACATTCTTTCCATTAAGGTCAAGTGTGAGGTCCTTGTCGATTGTGATAGTCGAGGTAAGCGCAACATCGGCAAGGAGCGTAACTGACTGGCCCGATGTTGCTTCGCTTATCGCCTTCTGAAGTGAGGTGTACCTGATCGTCACATCGCCGACTGTAATACTCGCCACATACTCGACCGTTGCAGTATCGGTGATAGCAAACGTCGTTGCGGAAGCTGTATCAATGGTGTACTGGGCAGTACCCGAGAGTTCGTAACCCTCATTGGCCGTGTAAGTCACCGTGACTACAGAACCCGCAGGAACGGCAGCCTGGCCATTGGCAAGCACAATAGGAGTGTCACCGATCGTAGCTGTTGCCGTAGCGTTAGCAACTGAAGGAACAGTGATGGTAACTGGAAGCTTTAGAGTGAGGACGCCTTCGACGACTTCAAGCGTGGAGTTTTCAGGAGCTCCCTTGAGCGTGAATTTATCCTTATTAAGGTCAGAAGCCGTGAGGAGCGCGACATCAGCTGTTAGCGTTAGATCGCTGACATCGAGCGTAACCGTTCCCTCTGCAGGACATGTGACAGTGCCGCTAACCGAGAGGCCATCAGCATCGGTCGCAAATGCCTTGAAGGTTGCGCCGTCGCTGAAGGTCAGATCGCCCGTGAGCGTGCCCGTGCCGCCGAACGTGCCGGAGACGGTGGTATCGCCGACCCATGTGCCGGTGAGGTTGACCTTAGCGCCGGATTCCACGATTAGGCCATTGCGCGCCGTTTGTGTGCCAGAGAGAGTAAGCGTCCCCGCCGTGGATGCACCAGGCTCGATATATACATCTTTGACGCGATCGTTCGTATTTGCAAACAGACCTGAATATACCGTGTCTTTTGCCTGAAGAATGTGAAGATCTCTGTCATTCGAGCTGCCGCTTCCGCCCCAGTCGCTACGCATCTGCCCGGAACCCGCCAGGCTTCCTATTGTATGCGAGTCGTTCTGCTTTGTCAGAATGAGACCCGTGCTAAGGTTGTTCTCGCAAATCATACCGGTCGGGAAGTTCGTCTGAGAAAGCGAACGCCACTTGCCGGAGACATCCGCATAGCGCAGAGTCCCCGTTCCGGTAATGCGCGCATAGTCCACACTATGATCTTGGGTATCGTTGCTGTTTATGAGCGTAAACACGCCGGTATCGGTGGTAGTGACTGTGGTGCCGCCGCCAAGGTTATTCAGCGACGTAGCCTTTAGTTCGCCCGCGAGAGTTATGCCGCCGGTGCCGTACCATGCCGCGTTGGAATTGGGTACGGTGAATGTGAAACCCTCGCCGACATAAATCTGCCCCGAAGTGAATGTCTTTGGGATTGTTTCGCCGAATATTACGCGCTTGGAATTGAGCTTCACATATCCTGTGAAGTTTTCCGCCTCCAAAACCTGTATCGTGACTGTAGCGGTGTTTGAATCCGTGTAAATCGCACCGGTTCCGCTCAAATGGCTGATGACGAATTTGCTGCCGGTTATACCGTTGTTGATGGTGAGCGTGCCGGTGACTTTCAGCGGCACCGTGCACCGGTAATTGTTGTTGTTCGGCAGCCAGCCGGAGCAGTTGTAAAGTTCAAGCGTGGAACCCGTATTGCCGTAATCGTTTGGCAGGAAGTTCGTGCCGCTGTAGTTGGATGCGCCGACAAGATTTGTGACGTCCTTCATCTGCACCGTGCCGGTCCAGCTGGTATTCTTCCACCATCTGTCGCCCGTGGGCGTCGGCGCACGGCCGGTGAACACCACCGTGCCGGAGCCCTTTATGGCGGCAGTTTCAGCCGACGAAGCGAGCGTGCCGTTGACGTTCAACGTGCCTTCCACGCGGAAGCCGTTCTTGTTCGCCGTCCATGTTTTGCCAGAGGGAATCGTCGCCGTAGTGCCGCTCACGACGGTAATCGTGCCCTCGTCGGGCGAGAGGCTTGCACCATCGCCAAGAATCACACGCAACGGGCGCCCCGCAAGGTTGAATGTGCCGGTAAACTCAGAGGCATCCTTGAAAACGTAGCATTGGGCAATATCTTTCGACTGGACACCGAGAGTTCCCGAACCTTTGAGTTTTGCGAATACGGTTATGCCGCCCGTGGACCAGCCATCGCTTACGGAAAAGGCGTAGGAATACGAATCGTTTTCAAGTTCAAGCGTGCCGTCGCTCGTTTGCGTGTTGCCGGTGCTGTTGAAATAGCCCACGACGCCTGAGAGCTTGAGGGTCGAATTTGCATTCGCCATGGTATTGGGCAGCACGCCTGTAAAAGTGGTATTTTTCACCCACAGCGTTCCCTGCCAGTTGGAGCCGTCCGCCCAGCCAAGGCCGGTCGGCGGGGTCGCGCCTGTATAAATGGCGGTGCCGGTGCCGGTGACGGTGTTTGCGGTGAGCGTAGAGCCGGTCATGTTGACGGCGGCGGAGCCGGAAATATCGAGCGTCGTGGCAATCGAGGCTGTGCCGTTGAAAGTCAACGTGCCGGAACCAGTCACATATACGGTGCCGTAGGTCTTCGCTTCTTCAAATGTGTGGGTCTTGTCGCCGTCAAGTTCGATAAGGAGGTCGTTGTCGTCGGCAGTTGGAGTATATTCGACGATTTGGACTGCGGCGATGTTGCCGCGGCAGTTGCTGCTGCTGCGGTGGCCGGTGATTGTAGCCGTCGAGCCGCTTGTGACGGACGAAACGAGGACATTCCCGCCTTCGGAGAGTTCATTTGCGGATTTATCCGCGCCGGCGGAGCCCCAGGCGGAGGTACCGGTCTTCAACGCGCCGTTCACATAAGTGTAGTTTATGTTGTTTACCGTCATGTAGCCGAACGTGGCGTTGGCCGTGTCGGCAGCGGCATAGACGATGACGCGGTAGCGTTCGTAGGGGATGCTGGTGATGGTGACGGTGGGGGTGGTTTTATCGTTGCCGTCGTCGATATAGCCGTAGAGGAGATTGCTTGCGGCGGTGAGTAAACTGCAGCTATACCTGCCGCGCTGGCCCGAAACCGTCACGCCCGCACCGGAGACTGTAGAAGCGACACCCACAGAATTAATTGCGGCGACCGTTCCGAAGGTTTGGGTGTTGTAGTTGTCCGCAACCGTAAAATTGTTCCAAGAGCCGCCGGGGACGGCGTATGCGCCGTAGCCGATGTCGTCCGTCGTGGAGAGGCCGCTGTTGCTGTCGTAGCAGAAGTTGATGTTGATGGAGGGGGTGTAGCTCGCCGGGGTGCCGTCCACATAGTAGAGAAGGATGCCTGTGGAAGTCTGGACGAGTTCGACGGAGCCGACCGGGGCGGAAGTCGTGAGAGTGGTCGCGCCGGTGGAGTTGACCGTTGCGAGGTTGACGGTCTCGACGAGCGTCGTGCCGTCGGTGTCATAGACCTTGATAGCTGCGTCGGCCGTGAAAGTTGCAGTGGTTCCGCTGCCGAAGGTGACAAGAGTCTTGGATTCAACTGAAGGCGTTGCATTTCCAGAGAGCGTGATGTCGGCATTCTTGATTATCTGTGGGTTGGCGATGGTCAGGTTTCCGCCATACACAACCGTACCGGAGCCCTTCAGACAATACCAGAAAGGAAGCGTAGAGCTAGAAGAGCTTGTAATACCGGCTGTCCATGTGATACCGCTAGCATTGGCAGACGACTGAACAAATGGCGCATTCGCATTCTCCAGTTGGTTCCCGGCGAAACTTGCAATTGTTATCGTAGATGTTTCATCCGCCGTCAACCATACCTTTGCCGAGTCGTTCTGTATCTTATTAATACCGCCGGAGAATGTCACAACAGCGCCGTTGTATGCGCCAATACGCGGCGTCCAGCCCTCAAGCTGTGTAGTTGTCGTTGCCGTCTTGCCATAGACAAGGGAGGCGTTGAAGTTGCCGCCGGAGATGAACGGCTTGACGCCGGTATTCCAGTTTGCGGGATCGTTCCATTCCGTCGCCGTGCCGTCCGTGCCGCCAGTGAACTCATTTATATACGTCTCCGTATCGCCGGTGACGGGGTTGTCTTTGGTGATATCCGCCCACGCGCCGGGGGCGACGAAGAGGGCGAGGGCGAGCGCAAATATATGCGCGAGCCTGGGGATTGGGTCAAACCCGGTAACTCTGCCGGTCAACCAGTTCTTTTTCATACTACACACCTCCGCTCCCTTGTGTTTACCGGAGCGGCGAGGGAACTGGACACCTCCTCCGATGCACCGGATGAGGCGTGTAGGAATACCCTGAAAGATACATCGGAAGAGGCGAAACTGCATTACGGCAGTGCCTGTCGATGCGTCTTTCTGGATGTTCGCTCCTACACTTTCATCCGACGCGGTCCCATACGCGCTCAACGCCACTTTGTGCCGTCGCCACGCGCGGGAATTCTAGCCGCCGATTTGAGAACCATTGCCCTCCTATCGGCAGATGATGGCATTATACCATAATTCAGTGCCGCCGCGCAAGTGGGGTTTTTCGTGGAGGTTCCCCAATTTTACTTTGGGCTGCCGAACCTTTGCGACCCCCTGCGCGGTTTTGGAAAAACTCCGACGGTTGATGTTCTCGCTACCGCTCCACGGCTTCGCACTTTTCAACCATAATCAGGAGACGCGTTTTTGCAGTGATTATAGCGGCCTTCGGCCGATTTATGCGGCACAGCCGCATCCAAAAACACTTCAACCGACACATGTATAGCCGTTGTATGGTGCGAAGCGGCGAAGCGGTAGCGAGAGCCCAAACGCTCGGAGTTGAATTTCGTGCGGTTACTTTCAGAACACGCGTTTACTCTTGGACACGACGCTGGTTTCTGCCATCCGGGAAGGTAAAGGCGTGGCGTCTAAAGGTTCTATAACGCCTGGCGCCGCCAGAAGTTCCAGACGCCGGACCCCGCCCCCTCCCGCCCCTCGCGCCGCCCCCTCCAGGGCGAGCTACAAAATACCTAGTACTTTTGATCAAAAATACCTA
>DGVK01000049.1 GCA_002395905.1 Verrucomicrobia bacterium UBA4286
CGGCACGAACCGCCTCTCGTCCGTCGAAATTTTTTCGCAGGGCTACGCGAGGCCGCGCCGCCGCTCGGCGGAGTTCGTCGCCGACACAGGGCTTCGAGCGGCGATCGTGCCGGGCGTCTCGTCGATATCCGTGGAGCTGACGCCGTCCAACTCGTGGCGCGTCGTGTGGACGGACGCCGCGCAGAACCGCGACACCAATACACTCGTCTCGGCGAGCATTGAACTCGTGAGAAACGGCGACGTCGCAGTCACGACCAACGGCGTGACGCGCACGATTCCGCGCGTCCATCCGCACGACCTCGACGGCGACGGCGTTCTCGACGCGCTGGACGCGCACCCCGGCGTGTGCGACGGCGACTTCTTCGGTCCGCAAGACGCGCTGCCGTCGGGCGCGAACACGAACGCATACTGCTGGATAGATCTTGTCGTGCACGACGCGGACGCGGAGGTGGTCTTTTCGGGCGACGGATATTCCGACCTCGCCGACCCGCACTTTATGGCGCGCGCGGAAACGACCAACCGCGTGACGGTCCTCATCGGCAAAGGCTACGAGGTAACGTGCGACGAGGCGATCGAGTGCGTCGGCGTTTCGGACGAGGCGGTCGAAGTGTGGAACCACGACGAACGCTCGCTTTATGTGCGCTGGCCTGTGACGATAGATTATATCGACGGCGACGAGCCGCAGAGAGGCGCGCCGCTTCTGCGCTCGCGCGGCACGGCGCTTCGAGGCAATGGGGCGCCGGGCGGTCTTTCGAGGCGGATGCGCGTCGTCCCCGACTGGCTTGGCGGAGAGTTTGTATGGGCGACGAACCACTGCTGCGGAGTGTCGATGAGCGGTTTTTCGCTTCTCTGGAACTGCGGCGGCGACTGCGGCTGCAACGGATGCGAAGTGTGCGGCGACTACGTCTACGAGAGCTACCGCATTTATGCCTTCGGCGGCTCGTGCGGATGCGTCCCGGCGGAACAGGAAGAACCGTATCGCATGGAGGTGTCGGCTTCGCAGTCGGCAGTGTTCTTTGAAAAGGGGACGGCGAATTGGCAGACGTCGGACTTGTCGTGCAGCTATCAAACAGACTGCGCGGGCACATTCACGCTGACGTATTCTGGAGATTCTTGCGTCGTAAGGGATTCCTCTCTGCAGACGGTGTCAAGCGGTTTTACCTGGGATGTCGACGGAGCCTGCGAGGGCGATATGCACTTCACGGTGTGGAGCCCGACCAGGTCGTCGTCGCCAAGCGGCACGCAGTTCACCGTAGAATTCACGCCGGACGGCGGAGGAAGCCCGATGACAGGCTCGGCAAACGTCACGTTCGTCGAATGGGAGACGGAGACCGTCGAAACATGGCCGGTCAACCGGAGCCGCAAGGAATTGGGCGTGGGAGAAAGGGTTCATGTCACATTTGACCCGATGATAGCTTTCACTTCTTTTGCAAGCGAAAATCAGTCTGGTAGCGTAACGCCTGGCGGTATGGCTGCATACATGTACACTGCGCCCACTAACGCCTGCACAGATGTTGTCAGTTTTGCCACGGCTTCAGGAAGTGGGTTCTCGGTATCGTTTTCGATTCTCGAACCAACAGGAAACCTGGTGGTGAACATAACAAGCAATGTGGTGAATCAAGTGAATGTTGCGGGCAATTTTGAAATTTTGTTTGACCTTGTATTGATGCCTACCAATGTTAGTTTCAGCGGGCGCATACAGATTGTCGAAGTTGGCGTGGTGTCGACAAATGCAGTAGGATATTTTGCCGATCCGTCGCGGGAAGGCCTACTTGATCATGGTCAGCATGGAGCCAATGTATGGATTACTGTTGGTGAACATAATTCAAGCGGATCGGATACAGTCTCTCCCGGCTCGCTGCTGCCGCCGTTCAGCGATGGTTCTTTTACATGGCCGATACCCAACCACTGGCGCATGAAGGGCGACTTTGGAAGCGGCAAGCTCTTCTGCAACGACGATCAGCACTTTGCGATAACGACCAGCGGAACATCGAGCGTATGGAAGTTTGGCAGGAAAGGTGTGCGGATGTTGAACTCTGACACGTTAACAATCACAGAAGAGGCAATACCATGAATAATATGATGATGGCGGTAGCGGCAGTTTTTGTAGTCCTTTCCCATGCAGACGCGGAATACAGATATGACTGGTGGAAGAACCTTGCGCTAGAATCAACACCAACCAATGATTTGGTGCATGCCGCAATGGAGCTGGATCGGCAGGAGGGAGTCGTCAGCCTTCTTTATGGGGTGGACTATTGCGCGGCGGATGCTGTCGCGGCAACAAACCTTTGGACGAAGCTGGCGGTTCTGCATGGCGACGTTCGGAGCAAGAAGATGGACGTAATTCCTACAGTGCTCAGAAATTTCGGCATAATCACAAATCAAGTTGAGTTGCAGCACCGGCGGGCTGTAAACCAAGCAACTTCAGACATTCGTAGTTATCAGATTTCACTTCACGCGATAGAGGAGCGCATCGAAACGGTCTTTTCTAAAGTGTCTAAATCTGAAGCACTCTCATCATTCTCGACATCTGAGCGTAATGCAATTGTTTCCAACATTGTTGAACTGGCCAGATTCACGCCTGACGAGGCGGCGTCGCTGGGCTTGACCAACGTGGTCCTCCGTTCAAACATCGTCGAGAGGGCGCGGCTCACCGAAGCGGAGGCGCATACCGTCTTCGGCGACTAGCGAGAAATAACTAGTGCCTGTCCCCGCGTTCTTCAACGCATC
>DGVK01000209.1:0-594 GCA_002395905.1 Verrucomicrobia bacterium UBA4286
GAGCCGGAGCGGCTCGCCCAACCTTAAAGAACGGGTTTCGGGTCTCAGGTTGCGGGTTTCGGGGCACCAATTCCTCTCTCCTCACTCCCAACTAACTCCGCACTCCTCACTCCTAACTCTCTCTTGCCTTACCCGCAAGCGGCTAAAATATGGTATAATATGTATTCATGAAGCTATTCATAACAGGTTTTGCCGGATTCATCGGCTTCCATGCGGCGCGGGAGTTCCTTCGCCGAGGGTGGAAAGTCGTTGGCATCGACAATTTTTGCGACTATTACGACGTGCGGCTCAAGCGAGATCGCGCTGCGATGCTCGCAAACGAGCCTTCATTTTCTTCATGCGAGCTCGATATTTGCGACTTGGAAGGACTTCGCAGGGTTTTTGCGGAAGAATCGCCGGATGTGGTCCTCAATCTTGCAGCCCAACCCGGGGTAAGATATTCGATTGTTCACCCCTTCATCTACCAAAAGACAAACCTTGAAGGCTTTCTCGACATACTTGAATGCTGCCGCCATGCGAAAAAGGCGCCGAAGCTCGTCTTCGCCTCGTCTTCGTCCGTGTACGGCGGCAACAAGAAGATGCCCTTCGAGGAAT
>DGVK01000209.1:674-4537 GCA_002395905.1 Verrucomicrobia bacterium UBA4286
GAGCCTCTACGCCGCGACCAAGAAGGCGAACGAACTGATGGCACACACGTATTCGCACCTCTACGGAATGCAGACTATCGGCCTCAGGTTCTTCACCGTGTACGGTCCGTGGTACCGTCCGGACATGGCGCTTTCGCTCTTTGCGGACGCGATGACGCATGGCCGCCCCATCAAAGTGTTCAACAACGGCGACATGCTGCGCGACTTCACGTTCATCGATGATATCATAGACGGCATAGTCCGCGTCGTAGAGGCGCAAAACCTGCCGCTCTACGACATTTTCAATATCGGCAACCACAGGAGCGAGAAACTGCTTGACGTAATCAACATCCTCGCCGACGCGCTTGGCATCGAGCCCAAGATGGAGATGCTGCCTATGCAGCCCGGCGACGTCTACGCCACATACGCCAGCATAGAGAAGCTCAGCAAGGCCGTGGGCTACGAGCCAAAAACCACAATCCGCGAAGGCATCCCCGTATTCGCGAAATGGTACAAGGAATACCACAAGCTGTGAAGCCCTTCTTCTCAATAATAGTTCCGTGCTGCGATGTAGAGCCGTATCTGCGCGACTGTCTCGATTCGGTGACAAGCCAGCCTTTCTCAAACTGGGAATGTCTTTTGGGAGTCGAGGACTCCAAGGACAAGACGCTTGAAATCGCGCGCGAATACGAAGCGAAAGACTCTCGCTTCAAGGTGTTCACGGGGCCGCGCAGCGGCTCATGCTCCGCCTCGCGCAACACGGGCACCGATATGGCCGCCGGCGATTACATAATCTTTCTGGACGGCGACGACACGATTGCCGCAGGTTCGCTTCAGCGCCTCCACGACAAAATTGCCGAGCGACCCGGCGCCGACATCTATCCGTGCGCGATGCGGGTAATCGACGAAGCGCACGACAAAGAATTGCCGCGCAGAGACAACTACCCCGCCGGCTTCGACGGCGAGCTTACGGGGCACGATGCGACCTTGACGATCTACTCTCTAAGGCGCGACCCCTGCCCGATGCTCCAACTCTCGGTGTTCCGGCGCGAATATCTTGTTGCCAACGGCCTCAAGTGTCTGCACGGAATGAAGCGGCAGGACAGCGAGTTTGCGCCCCGCGCACTCTACCTCGCCAAGCGTGTCATTCCGCTTCATGAAACATTCTACATTTATCGGGAAAGACCGGGTTCCGTCTCTACTTTGGCGAAGAACACGGGCTACTTTCTTGAATCGTACGCCGCAATTCTGAAGTCGCTTTTGGCCTTCCACGCAAAAGTGTCCGCCGAACCGTGTTTCGACAAACGCATCTCAACATACTGGGCGCGGCATTGGCTTACATGGATTTGCTACTATTGGTTTTCCCCTCGCGCCATGCGCGGAACAGATCGCGCATACAGGGTTGAAACGCTGCGCAGGATCTTCACGAACGGATCTGGAGATTTTGATGCTCTCGTCCGTGCGGCATCCCTTCCGCGCCGTGTTGCCGCAATCTTCGTGAAACTTTTCTCGAACCGCCCGGCACTTGCCTGGTTGACGGACGCTTTCTTCAGGTTTGGCTACAATCCGCTGGCGGGAGTCCGGGGGTAGCCGCCACCATCACTTCTCGAACGAAGACTTGCCTGGAAGTATCGACTCGAAGGCCGCGGAGATTTCTTCGAAGCACCGGTCCGGGGTAACGTCGCTGCCTTTGTCATTGAGGCATAGCAGCGGAGCCTTTTGTCTTCTGACAATGTCGCACACCGCCGGAAGCGACTTTTCGTCAAGGAGCAGGAACTCGCCTCTCCGTTTCTCGTTTGCCGGGCAGAATCTGCCCGAGACCATGTTCCAGGAGCTTGCAAGCCAATGGTTTACGCAGTCGTCGGTGCGGAAGCGGTTGGCTGAAGTTCTCTCCATCACCCCGGGTTGCGCCTTCCATATCTCTTCAAAGGTGGATTTCAGGTACGACAAGGGCAGATGGCCGAACGTTCCCTGTATTACGACGCGGTTTACGGCAAATGAAAGGACGTTTTTCGCGGCTCTCGCGAGCCTGCGCGGAGCCGCCGTTCTCGTACTTGCGCCTCTGGGCGAGCCATGCAGGGTCCGAGCCATCGACCCAAGTCATTGCAAAATCCATGGTTTCCATTTTCAGTCCATTCCTGGTTAAGTCTTTGCAATCATCCCGTCCCGGGATTTGCGAAGGTGCCGCTGTTTCAGCAAAAGACCGGCGTCTTCCCTGAAAACCGCCAGTATCATGACGCAGGAGGTCGCGGCTGCCGCCGCTCCCTTGGCAGCCAGGCCGCCAATTCCGCTCAAGGGGATACACCGCGCCGCCTCCCATGCCACGGCACAAACAGTGACGGAGCAAATCGCGAAACCGGCATAAGAGCGCCAGTAGGCGCGAGCCTCGGTTTTGCCGAAGAACGACGAGAATACGACATGCGACTCCCAGGGAATCTGGATGAACGCGAACCCGAGGATGGTCGAGAATATAACGCCGTCGAGCTTGTAGGCGTCAGGCAGGAATATGACGAAAAGGATGTTCGATCCGAGATTCACCGCGCCTGCGACAATCGGCTTCCAGCGGTCCTGCCGCCACAATCCAGCCGCCGATTTGAATGATATCATCACCTGGCGAGACTGCATGATATAGAAATAGAGCACCATAAGCACCGGCGTGAGCGCGTGGCGCATGAGCGCAGGATCTTCCTTTACCCAGATCTTCATGAACGGCTGATACAGCGCCATCATCATCGCTGCGCAGAAAATCACGGCAATCATCGAAAGACGGTTCATGCGCATGAAGAGACGGAAGTTCTGTTCCTTCGACTCGGTGTAGATCTTGTTGCCGAATCCGCCCATCATCGAGCCGTATATTATTGCTACCAATCCGGCGACAGACGTTATGACATAGTAATAGTTTCCATATGCCGCGACGGCGACGAGGCCGAGGAACGCGGACAGGACAAGGTTGTCGCTGAAGTGCGTTATCATTCCGCCCACCTTGTGCATGAAAATCGACTTCACGTCGCTGATTACGTGCCTGCGCAGTTCCGCAGGCAGTTCTCCGCGCGGATCGAGACCGGGGAAATACTTGCGCGACGCCGCCACCAAAAGAATGTTCTGCAGCACGGTGAAGAGGACTGTGGCGATTACATAATGGTAGTAGTTGCGCGTCAGGAGCAGAACCAGGAACACCGCCATGTACTGCACAACGGAAACGCCGGTGCGGATGTTCGTGATGACGTCGTTTCGGTGATGCGCGCCGAGGATGACACCTCTATACGCAAACAGGAAATAACTCGCCGCCGTATTCACGAGATGGATCAGATAGAGGATGTGCAGGTCGATATCCGGCGGAACGGAACCGTGGACGAGCTTGTCGAGGAACGGCAACAGCGCAAGGCCGAGAACGAATATGACAGTGCCAACCCAACGGTAAACCGTGCGATAGAACTTGAGGAACGCGCAAAGAAGTTCGCGGTTGTCATCAGCCACGGGCTTGTACATGGAGCAAACCACGGCCGTGCCGAACCCAAGCTCGGCAAGCATCAAAACACCGAGTATGGAAGCAAACAATCCATTCAGACCGAGGTATTCCGGTCCGAGCAGCCAGAGGAACAGCGTACGGTTGAGAAACGGGAACAGCAATTTGATGCTGCTCGCCGCGGCATTTGCAGCCATGTTGCGCTTTACATTCTTTTTGAAGTCGAGTTTCATTCAATCATGCCTTGGACATTTTCCGCCTTGGCTCTATTCCGCGCCATACCCAAGGCACCGGATGGTCTCGCCAGTCGTTATTTGCCCGCCTTTGTGCATTTGGGGCGATATTATACACTATTTCCGTTGCTTATACAATAGGGAACCCCGCTGGAATATCCCCCGGAAATGGTAATATCTAATGG
>DGVK01000123.1:0-10512 GCA_002395905.1 Verrucomicrobia bacterium UBA4286
GATGAGCGCGATCGCGCCGTCGCCCGTGAGGTTGCACGCCGTGCCGACACCGTCGATCGACAGATACGCGGCCATCAGCAGCGCATACGTTTCGGGCGCAAGGCCCAGCACGGACTCCGCGATCGGCGCGGCGGCGAGCACCATCCCGCCGGGAACGCCCGGCGCGGCGACGGCGAGGACGCTCAGGAGAAGAACGTACTCCGCGAACGGGCCCGCGCGGAGCGCGCCGCCGGACAGCAGGAGGAACCCGGCGCTGAACACCGTGATCTTCGTCAGGCTCCCCGCCAGATGGATGTTCGCACAGAGCGGCACGACAAGATTCGCCGTCTCGTCGCCCACGCCGTTCGCCTTCACCTGCCGGAGCGTCACCGGAATCGTCGCCGCCGAGGAGCAGCAGCCAAGCCCCGTGAAATAGGCGGGGAGCATCGTCCAGAGGGCCCTGAACGGATTTTTCCGCGCGATCGCCCCGGCCAGACAATACTGCATCAGCAGCACCAGCCACGTCGCGGCGAGCGCCGTCAAGACGATCCTGAGCGCCGGACCGCACATCTGCGCAAGCGCGCCGCGCGCCGTGAGATCCGCGACAACCGTCAGGATGTAGAGCGGCAGCAGCGGCACGACCGTCTTCGCGATCGCGACGGACACGACGCGCCGGATCTCGCCGAACGCGCGCGACAGGGCGGGGCAGTCGACAGACGCCATCGCCAGACCGAAGACGAACGCGACCGCCATCGCCGTCACGACGTCCACGACCGACGGAATCCGGAGCGTGAAGAAGGCGGGAAAGGACTGCACCGCCCCGGACGCGGCGAGCGAGCCGGAGACGAGGTGCGGCAGAACGGCATCGGCGAGGCAGAACCCGAACGCACCGGCCAGAATCGTCGAGGCGTAGGCGAGCGCGATGGTCGCGAGCAGCAGGCGCCCTGCGCTTCGTCCGGCCTCGGCGATCGCCGGCGTGACAAGCCCGATGATGATGAGCGGGACGATGAACTTGACGAACTGCGCGAACGTCCCGCCGAACGAATTGAGCGCGCGGATGACGCACGCGGGCGCGCAGGCGCCGACGAGCGCCCCGACGGCCATCGCAAGAACCAGCTTCGCGAGCGGCGCGGTGCGCAGCGCTTTCCAGGTCATGCCGGCAATCCGATCCTGCGCACGACACGCATCGACTCGTCGCGCGCGTCCAGAAGGTATATCTTCCAGTCGTCGCCGCCGGGCAGAACCTTGACGACAACGTGCACGCCGTTTCGCGTCTCTGCGGGTATGTTCCTCATGAAGGGGCGGCCTGCATATTCCCGCGCACGGTTACCGGGCATGAAGTTCGGTATTACAAACGGGTCGAAATCGGGGTGGAGCTTGCGCGAAACGAGGCGCTTCATCGTGCTCTCGCGCACATGCCAGTGGCTCCACACGCACGAGACGTATATCTTCGCCCGCACCGCGCCGACGAACCCTTCGCCCATCGCGTCGCCGCAGCCGTGGTGGTTCATCTTGCAGAGCGTCACCGGCCCGACGCGCCGCCCCACCTCGGCCTCGTAGTCGTACGGCCCATCCTTCGTCTCGAACCCCTTCTTCATGAATCCCGGCTGCAAGTCGCCGCCCGTCCAGAAGCGGAACCTGCCGTACCGGACGACGAAGCCCATCGAAAGCATGTTCTGCGGGAGCGTACCGCACCCGGTCGCCACAACCGTCTCGGCGGCGCAGTCGCGCACCCCGTCCGCGCCGTCCCAAAGACATCCGTTGGAGCAGATGTTCCTCACCGAAAAGACGCCCTTGTATGCGGACGGGTCGCGCTGCAGGGCGATCTGGTCGAGCGCGCCGACCTTGAACGGCTCGACGACGAGGCCTTTCCGCCTCTGCTCCTCGACCCACGGCGCGACAAGATTCATGCACGTCCCCTGCGAGCGGTATGTGCCGCGCGCGGGATACTGGTGGTCGAGGTAGCGCTTGAAGCCGAAATCCTCCGCGACGCAAAGGAAGCCGTCGATCTTTCTTCCGTCGGCGGTCGTCCTGTAGCGCCAGTCGGCCTCGGGCGAGAACGACCGGTCGAAGCCCGCGTGGCCGATGTGGTCGTCGTGCCAGTGGGAGAATATAAGGTAGTCGATGTCTTTTTCGGGATAGACGCGGCGGATGTAACGGCTCACCCAGTCGCCGCCGAGCCTGTCGGCGGACGGCAGAAGCGGCGTCTCGGCAACGTCTTTCGGACGGTAGCGCTCGCCGACGTCGTTGAGAACCGCCGTCCCGTCGGGCAGGCGGTAGAACATGTTCTCGCCGCACCCCGTATAGATGAAGTGGAGATCCATCTCACCCGGCTTCCAGCCCGGGTAGACGCCGCCAGTCTCCGGCGCCCCCTCCGCAAGAGCACGCCACGGTGACGACGCGCAAAACGCCGTCGCCGAAGCAATGAACTCGCGTCTTCCCGTCATGCGCGTCACCTTATGACGATCATAAGCCCCGCTGCCTTTACCGACGCGAGAACCGTCACCGTTCCGTCGTCGTTCGGGCGCGTCGTGAAAGTGATGTTGCACCCCTTCACAGGCACAGGCGCGACCTTGAGCGCATCGGCCGTCGCCGCGTCCTTCACCGTGCAGACGGCGAGGTTGCTGTAGTTCGGCTTGCCCTCCGCAGGCAGGACGAACGCCACGGGGAGCTTCCCGCCGAAAGGCTCATCCGAAAGATCGACCGCGCCCAGCGTCTTAGCGTCGCCCGTCGCCGCATGATCGACCAGCAGCGCCGCGCCGTCCGCGAACGTCACAGAGACGCCGCTGAGAGCATTCTTCGACCCGACGCGCAGGCAGCCGGCCTCGACCGCGAGCGTCGCCGTCGCGCCGCTTTCAACGCGCGCCGCGCCGTTGAGCGCGAGCGTGCCGGCGCCGGTCTTGCGCACCTCGCCCTTCCATGTGATGTCGTTGGAAATCGCGAGAGTCACATTCTCAGGCGCGGCGAAAGCGGCATTCCCCGTCACAGTGATGCCGCGGTTCGCGACGTTCATGTCGACATCCTTGCGCGCCTCAAGAACGGAGTAGTCGGCAAGTTCCAGCGCATTGTACTTGAACTCGTCAAGCGGTCCGCCGAGGTTCCTCGCGTCCGTGATGTACACGCGCTCGTGCTTGTAGTCGTCCGCGCCTGCCGCCACGTTGTTCACTTCCGCGCAGACCTTGATGCGCCCGGTGTAGTTCGTGTTGAGAGTCGTGAACTCTATGTCTCCATAAGGGTTGGTCGATCCGTTGCGGCCTGTGACAAAAAGCGTGCCGGCGCCGCTTATCTCCGCCGCTACCGTATTCAGCCCCCTCATATAGGCCTGGAAGTGCTGCGGGTATGTGTCACTGCTGGAACAAAGATATACTTTTCCTCTCAAATAAGAATCGGCCCCCGGCAGTGAAAGCGGATAGCTACCGTTTGAGCGCAAGATAAGGAACGGGAATGTAACATCCTTAGAGCAGGGGTAAACCCGCCAACCTGCGCCCAACGTAACCGAGTCGCCGGGAACCGTATATGGCGCAGACTGATAAGGCGTTCGAACAACGGGATACGTTGACTTGCCAAGACCGCCTTTCCCGTTTTGTGCGACATAATCAACACCCGCATGAGGCACTTCACCATTCATCCATGACGATGCTGTTTCGAAAGCAGAAGGCTTGTCTTCGTTGATTGTTGTTGATGCACTATCGTTCGCCTTGAGGAAATCATGCGCCGTTTTGCGGCAGACGAGCTGCCACTTTCCAGCAACAGCGTTGGTGACAAGGCTGTAGCGCGGATATGAATCAGGGAAAGTCTCTGAACAGGACAACGTGAAATTTTCAAGAGGAATCACACCTTTGTCTTGCGGAAGCGTGAGAACAACCCAGTCAATTGCGTTCGTAAACGTCTCGTCATCAGTCACCGAATTAAGGATTACCGAAACTCCTTTCTCCACAGAAAGTGATTCTGTGACATCTATACGACCGCATGTTGACTCCTCAGCCTTGTTCCATACACGGATAGCAGACCCTTCTTGCAACTCAAGTCCCGCCGCAGTGAATACGCTTCCAGTCCACGCGGCACGTATTACACCGCCTTTTTCGACAACCGCAGTGCCGCCAAGCGTCGTAACTGCAGCAACCTCTATTGGGTAGTAGTCCCAAAACCGATTCTTGTTTCCGTTTCCGTTGCCGCCGCAAACAAACCATTTGCCCTTGAAACCACTCCAATCACCGCTTATAATAAAGGACTTGTTGTCGCCAGACTGAGGAACAGCGCGTGAACTAAACTGAACGGCTGTTCCTGCAGCACCTACAGTTGTCGTGCCAATCTGTAGTGTATTCTTTTCATTGCTACCATCTCCCGGGCAGAACACGAATGGCTCAGCCTCGGGCGAGAGAACCGTCATTTTCCCTGTTACTTTGGGAAACAGCGTGTTATTCGTCCATCCAACCCAATAACCGGCGACAAGACGCATTCCTTCTGCGGACTCTGAGAAATCAAGCCCCTTATTGGAAGTGAAAATAAGACGCCCTGTCTTTGACGCTAATGTATGACTTCCCCATTGGTTATAGCCTCCTTCTTCACCAAGCGTCAGAGAATCACCCTTGAACACAATCTCCGTACTGCTAGACACACGAGCATGCAAATTAGCAGTAATCAAGTATGAATTGCCCTCAGATGGCGCACCCTTTGGTGATGAACTACTCACATCCCAATTCACAAGACTCGACTTGCCGCTGGCGTCTTTCGTTGTAAGCGTGAGCGTAGCAGCCTTGGCGGAGGTCAGCATGGCAGACATGACAATCATAGCCGTGGCGAGTCTTGCCGTTGTATGGAGGGGTTGAGGGAGTGTTTCCATTGCGTCTTTCCTTTCTTTGGTTTAAATCGTTACCGCGCTGTCGCGGGCATCAACCAGTGGGGCATCGGCGGCGGGACCGGCCGCGCGGCGTCCGGCGAAAAACCGGCCTCGCGCATCCATCCTTCAAGGTCCGCGTCGGAAAACACCCAGCCGTTGCGGGTCGTAAGCGCCATATTGACGGCGAAAAGCGCCGAGAACTTTGGCGAGGTGCGTGTTTCGTCCGTCATCATGTCGAGCACGTAAAGTCTGCCGCCGGGCTTGAGCGCGCGCCGCGCGCGCTTGAGGATGTCGACGATCTGCGCGGGCGACTCCTGGTGGAGCGCGCCGAATATGGTCGCGGCGTCGTATGCGCCGCTCTCGTATTCGTCGGCGTGATAGTCGCCCGCTCGGCACTCTATGCGGTTCGAAAGGCCGAACTTCGCAACATATTCCTTCGCCTCGGCGGATATCGCGGGGAGATCCACCGTGGTGCAGGAAAGGCCGGGGTTCGCCTGACATAGGAGGATCGCGTATGCCGCCGGGCCTCCAGCGAGGTCGAGGAGTCTTCCGCTCATGGCCGGGAGCATGGGAACCACACCTTTGCCGATTCCCATCGCGCGGCCGAACATGGCGGCGGCGAACGTCTTCGTGCGCGCCGCGTCTTCGCCGAGGTGCGCCTCCGGGCGTTCGACGGGGAGGCCGGTCCGCGCGAATTCCGCGAGCCTGCCCCAGGCGGGATAGACGTCGCGGTTGTAGCGTATCGCCTTGGTGAGATCGGCCGGTCCGCCCGGGACGAGCGCCATCCTGCCGGCGGGTGTGTTGAAATAACGTCCGTCGCGCTTTTCGAGAAGCCCCTCCGCGACGCACGCGTCCGCGAGAAGCCTCATGCCGCGTTGCGAGGCATCTAACTCGCCGCGCTCGACTTTCGCGAACACGTCGCAGTCTATCGCCGCGAAAAGAACGGCGCTGCCGTAATATGCGCTTGCAAGATCGACTATCTGCTGAATGTCCTTCATCACTTTGTCTCTCCGGTGTCGGCGCGCCGCCGTACGATGCAAACGACGCGCCGCACTTTGAGAAAAGTATACCATAATTTACCTCCTATCGCAACAGCCCGCCCAAAGCACAATACAGTATCGCCGACATAACTTGCAAAAATGCGTTATACCATTTCTGCAACTTATAAATCACGCTTCAAGCCGCGCTCTCGCCAAGCGAAATGGAGCCTGTCCCCGAGCGATTGGCAGAACCCGCGCGGCGCGCGGGCCGCCGACTTTCCAAAATCCGCTCGCCGCGCGAGCAGCAAAAAACAACCGGGGCCTGTCCCCACCTGTTTTAAGGGGATAACTTGCCATATTCGCGATTATAGTGCATTTTCTGCTCTTCGCAGTGGGGACAGTCCCCCGTTTTTGAATCAACGAACGCGCTCACGGCGGCTTCGTCAGACTGCCCTGACCCAAAGTCCAGGCAGGGGTGAGGGTAAGTCCAGGCAGGGGTAAGGGTAAGTCCAGGCAAGGGTGAGGGTAAGTCTGGGCAAGACTGAGGGTAAGTCTGGGCAAGACTGAGGCTAAGTCTGGGCAAGACTGAGGCTAAGTCTGGGCAAGATTGCATGGCACGCTCGCCGAACTATCCGCCCCGCCACTTCTATAACTGCACAAAATTGATTTTCATCCAAAATCAAAAATTGCAAGTTATAGCAATCCAAACTCGCCCCGAAAGCAGGCTGAGGGAATATATGGTATAATATGCGCTTCTTTACTCAAGAGAGGAGCAGCCCTCATGGAGCAGGACCGCAAGAAACTGGAGCCCTATCTTTCACCGCTCGCCGTCTTGGCGTTGTCCTTCGGCTATGCCGTCGGGTGGGGCGCGTTCGTAATGCCCGGCACGCGATTCCTGCCCGATGCAGGACCCCTCGGCACGCTTCTGGGAATCGTCGCCGGGTCGCTCGCCATGGGCGTCTTCGCCCTCAACTACCACCGCATGATCCAGCGGCAGCCCGGGCCGGGAGGTGCGGTGCGCTTCGCGCGAAAGATGTTCGGAGAGGATCACGGCTTCCTCGTCGGGTGGTTCCTCTTTCTGGCATACATCGCGATCCTCTGGGCGAACGCGACTTCGATAGTGCTTCTCATCCGCTACACTCTGGGCGATGCGCTGCAGTTCGGCTTCCACTACCAGGTCGCGGGCTTCGACGTCTACTTCGGCGAGGCGATAGTGCCCGTCGCGGCGGTTGTCGCGTGCGGGAGCCTCTGCATCTGCAGCAAGCGCCTCGTCGCGCGGCTTCAGATGTTCTTCGCCTTCGTGCTCGCGGCGAGCGTCGCGTTCTTCTTCGCGGTCGCGTTCCTGCGCCACGACGGCGGCGCGGCGGCGGCGGGGCCGGCGTTCTCGCCTTTCGCGGGCTCCTCGCCCTTCATGCAGTTCCTGCAGATATTCGCGATGATGCCGTGGGCGTTCGTCGGCTTCGAGGCGATAGCCAACTCGTCGGAGGAGTTCAAGTTCTCGTCAAAGCGCACGTTCGCCATTCTGTCCGCGGCGATAGCGGTGTCGGCCATGGTGTATGCGTTCCTCGCGCTTCTGCCGACCATCGCCGTGCCGGAAGGCTACGCGACGTGGGCGGACTACATCCGCGACAGGCCGAACCTCTCCGGCGCCGACGCGGTATGCGTCTTCGCCGCGACGAAGAAGCTCTTCGGGGGCGCTGGGGTCGCGCTCACTGGCGCGGCGATGCTGGCCGGGCAGCTTACGGGAATCTTCGGCGCGTATGTCGCGACGAGCCGCCTCATGTACTGCCTCGCCGGATGCGACGCGCTGCCGAAGTGGTTCGGGCGCCTCAGCCGCGACGCCGACCCGAAAAATGCGATTCTGTTCGTCATGGGCGCGTCTGCGGTGGTCCCCTTCCTCGGGCGCACGGCGATCGGCTGGCCGGTGGACGTTTCGACCGTCGGCGCGGTTCTCGCCTACGGCTACACCTCGGCGGCGGCGTTCAAGGCCCACGCCGGTTCGCCGGGCGCGGGGTACATCCTGTCGGCGAAGGCGGCGGGGCTCGCGGGCGTCGCTATCTCGGTCGCGCTCGGCCTCATGCTTCTCGTTCCTACATACCTTTCGGGCACCACCCTGGAGCCGGAGGCCTACCTGCTTCTCGCGGTGTGGTGCATACTCGGCTTCATGCTTTACAGGCGCGAATTCCGTCTCGACAGGCAGAGCCGGTTCGGTCACTCGATCATAGTGTGGATATCCGTGATAGTGATGACCTTCTTCTCCTCGCTCATGTGGGTGAGGCAGTCGGCATGCGACGCGCTTGACGAGGTTGTGAGCAAGTTCTCCGCGACCGAGTCCCGTCCCGCGGTGGAGCGGCTCGAAGAGCTTATGAAGGGAATGGACGGCGAACTCCTGGCCGACGCCCTCGTGGAGATGGGGCTTCTCGTGGTGACGATCGTCATCATGATAAGCCTCTTCGGCATACTGCGCCGCCGCGAGCAGACGATGGCCGTCGAAAAGACGCGAGCCGAGGAGGCGAGCAGGGCCAAAAGCTTCTTCTTCTCGACCGTGAGCCATGACATACGCACGCCGCTCAACGCCATCATAGGCTTTTCGCAGATGCTCAAGATGGGCTTCAAAACCGAAGCCGAGCGCAACGAGGCCGTGGACTCGATTCTCGTGAGCGGCAGGACGCTCCTGTGCCTGATAAACGACATACTCGACCTCTCGAAGCTGGAGTCGGGCAAGATGGACATAGATCTGGAGCCGACGCCCTGCAGAAGCCTGCTCAAAGAGATAGTGGACTCGTTCCGCGTCGCGAGCCAGAAGCCTGGCCTGCAGATTCGCGGCGAGATCGCACAGGACCTCCCGAACCTCATGCTCGACCCCCAGCGGGTGCGGCAGATCGCCTTCAACCTCATGGGCAACGCCGCGAAGTTCACACACGACGGGCACATCGAACTCAGGGCGTCGTTCACGCCGTGCGCCGACGATTCCGAGGCGGGGCAGTTCCGGATGGACGTCGAGGACACGGGATGCGGCATAAGCGAAGAGGATCTGGCGAAAATCGCCACCCCGTACGTGCAGGTCGGCTCGAAAGCCTCGCGCAACGGAGGGACCGGCCTCGGGCTCGCGATATGCCGTCTGCTCGCCCGGGCCATGGGCGGCGACCTCCACGTCTCATCGACGCTCGGCAAGGGTTCGACGTTCTCAGTCGTCATACCTCGCGCAAAGATCGCGAAGGAACCCGTGGCGGCGACCTCCACCCTGTCGCCTTCGGTCGACATGACGCGCCAGACGGTCGCCGACGGCATGCGCGTGCTGATCGCCGACGACCAGAAGATGAACATCCTGGTTCTCAAGAACATGCTCGCGCGCATCGCAAAGTTCGAGATAACTACGGCGCAGACAGGCAAGGAGGCGCTCGACATCCTCACCGCGCCCGGCGCTCCAAAGTTCGACGTTCTTCTTACCGACATGTGGATGCCTGAGATGGACGGTTCGACGCTCGTAAAGGAAGTGCGCGGGAACCCGAAGATCGCCGACCTGAAGGTGTTCGTGCTCACCGCCGACGTCGAAATGCGCCATACATACGCCGAGATGGGTTTCACCGGCCTCGTGCTGAAACCCGTCACGTTCGACAACCTGCGCGACATATTCGCGACCGTTTGCGCGGACGGCAAGGGCGGGGCGGGGACGGAAGGCGGCGGCGCCCGCGCGTCCGTCGCGTCCGCGCTCGCGCTCGCCGCGGCTCTGTTCGCTGGAGGCTCCGCGCTCGCAGACGGGGCGGAGGCCGCGACCGCGACCGCGGCGATCGCCGAAGAGCCCGCGCGGAAGATTCTGTCGTTCAACGCCAGCGCCGATGTCGAATCGGCCTATATCTGCCGCGGCTATGTGTGGGACACGCGCCCCTACTCGGCACAGTCCGCCGAGGTCGAGGCCGACTTCGCGCCGTTCGGCCGCGTGAGCGCCTACGCATGGAGCATGTCGGCAATGTCGGGCAGCGGACATTCCACGCCTGTGCGCTACGCCTACAACGAAATCGACTACGGTCTCAGATATGCTTACGACTGGCACATCACCGACGACTGGACGCTCGTGAACGGCGTCGCGAAGCAGTGGGTCACGAACCCGGGCGTCCGCCACGGGGGCCACTCGCTCATAGACTGGCAGTGGTTCGGCGCGCTGAAAAACCCTTACATCATTCCATACTGGAAACTGCGCTACATAAGAAAGCCATATCAGGCGGCGTACTGGTGCGTCGGCGTGAAGCGTGCTTTCGAGCTTACCGACGATCTGTCGCTCACGATCGACTTCTTCGGCGACCTCGGCGACTCGCGCCACTTCGGCAGGCTCTTCGGCCCCAAGCCGGACGATCCGCAGTCGGACTACAAAGCCGGGCTTCACGCCCTGAGCCTCGTATTCAGGCTCGACTACGCCCTGACCGAGCACATCGGGCTTTTCGCGTTCGCAGGGCAGTTCTGCCTCGTCTCGGACGACGCGCGCGACGCCATCAAGGCGACGCACACTCCAGAGGCCAGGCGCGACCTCACATACTGCGGCATAGGCGCACAGCTCAATTTCTGATGCGTCAGTTCCGCGCCGGCCGCTACTTGAGAGTAAAGGAGATCGTCATGCGAACCGTCGAGGCGACGGCTTCGCCGCCGGCTTTTGCAGGCACGAAACGTGCACGCCGCGCCGACTTTGCGGCCGCCTCGTCCAGGTCGCCGTATCCG
>DGVK01000123.1:10565-16950 GCA_002395905.1 Verrucomicrobia bacterium UBA4286
CCTCGTCCAGGTCGCCGTATCCGCACGACGCGACGACACGCACGTCGCTCGCCGCGCCTTTCGGGGAAACGTCTATCTCAAGGACAACATCCCCCGATTCGCCGCGCATTCTCGCTTCATACGGATAGTCCGGGCGGATGCTTCTTACAGGCCGCGCCGGGGCGTCTATCCTGGCCTGGCGCGGAGCCTCCGCCGGCGCCGGCGCGGCTTCTGCGGGCGGCGGTTCGCGAGGCGTCTCGGGCATGGGTTCGACGGCTTCAGGCCCGGGTTCCGGCAAAGCTCCGTTGTCCATCTGCGGAGGCGCTTCAAACCTTTCGTCCGGCGGAGATTCGGGCGGCGGCTCTTCGCGGGGCCGCGGCGCGGATTCCTCCGCGCCGGAAGTCGGCACAGACGACACCGGCGAGGAATCGCTCTCGTCGGCTGCAAACGAAAGCTCAACGGCCGAGAGGTCGAGCGTCGCGAGATCCACACGACGCACGCTTCCCATCCATAGCGCCAGCAGCGCGGCAAGCGCACAGTGGATCGCGACGGACAGCGCAAACGCTCGGATCATCGACCGCATCACTCGGTTGCGCCGCGCGTCTGGAAGCTTACCCTCTCGACGCCGGACGCCTTGAGCCGCGCGATAAGCGACACCCCCGCGCCCAGAGACGCGTTCCTGTCGCCCGCCACTATCACGTCGGCGGGGGCTCCTGCGGCGACCAGCGCGGATATTTTCGCGACGGCTTCATCGCAGGAGCACGGCGATCCGTTGAGCTGCATGGAATCGTCCGCCAGGATCGTGACCACTATCCGCTCGCCCTTCTCAAGCGCACCGGGGGCCTGCGGCAGATCGACCTTTACGCCGTGGTGCACGGCCATGTCGAACATGCAGTATATGAAGAAGACCAGCACAAGGAACATCACGTCCATCAGCGACGTGATCTCGAGCCGCGCGCCTTTGCGCCGCCTTCTCGAGCCCGACGGTTCCATTCATTCCTCGGCAGTCATTGAATCGATTATGTTGTAGGGGAACAGCAGCACGAGAGAGGCGACGAGACCGGCCGCCGTGGTTATGAGCGCCTCGCCTATGCCTGCAGTCGCGGCCATGGGGTTCACGGAACCGCCGGACGAGTTCATCGCGCCGAACGTCTGCATTATGCCGACGACCGTCCCCAGAATGCCGAGCATGGGCTCGGCTGTTATGATGGTGGATACGACGACAAGACCGGCCGGGCCGCGACGCCCGGCGCGAATCTCGAACGCCTTCCAGACCAGTATGGCCATCCCCGCGACAGACAGCGCAAGAATCGGCCACATGACCGGTCCGCCGGCGATGAAGAGCGCCACAAGTCTGTGCATGTCCGGCGAGGCCTCAGATGGAAATGGACTGACGGCGCTTGTCCAGCGCAAGACCGGCGACCACGTCGAACTCGTCGGTCACTTCACGCGAAGGCTTCTTCGTGCAGAGCGAGACGACCACTGTCGTCGCAAACGCAAAGACGAATCCCGGCGCCAGCTCGTAAAGCGCGAACACCGGGTGGGCGGCGACCAGCGAGGCGTCGGCGGCCAGGACGAACTTCCACACGAAGCACGTCGTCGCGCCGACAACCATGCCGGCGACCGCGCCTGCAAGGGTTGTGCGCTTCCAGAAGAGGGCGAGAAGCATGAGCGGGCCGAACGCCGCGCCGAAGCCGGCCCAGGCGAACGACACCATCTTCATCACGACCTTGAAGAAGTCCGAATCGGTGTTCATGGACATCAAGACCGCGACGAGCGCGACGGCGCCCACGGCAAGACGGGAAACTGCTATCAGCTCCTTGTTGGACGCTTTCTTGCGCAGGACGATCTTGTAAAGGTCGTTCGAGAACGACGAGGCCGAAACGAGCAGCTGGCTGTCGGCGGTGGACATGATCGCCGCCATTATGGCAGAGAGCAGAATGCCCGCGAAGAGACGCGACAGAAACCCGCCGTTGAAGATTCCGTTGATCATGATCATGAACATCTTCTCTGGATCGCTGCCGACATCCGCGAGGGTGAGGCGGTTCTGCTGGAGGTAGAGATGGAAGACGAGGCCGATGACCGTCGCCGCGGCAAGAGATATCGTGACCCAGCTCATTGCGATGCGGCGGGACCCCTTCACTTCCGCAGGATTGCCGATCGACATGAACCTCACCAGTATGTGAGGCATGCCGAAGTAACCCAGCCCCCACGCCATGCACGACGTCAGGCCGATGAAACCGGCCGCCTTGTGGGTGTAGGCGTTGGTGAAGAGGGACTGCAGATACGGGTTGATCTCGTTGAGCTGGTCGACGGTCGCAGCGAATCCGCCGGCCTTGCAGACTACTATCGCGGGCACGAGGACTATCGCGACGAACATGAGCGAACCCTGTATAAAGTCCGTCCAGCAGACGGCCATGTAGCCGCCCAGGAGCGTGTACGACACAACGACCACGGCGCCCGCCCAGAGGCACAGCATATAGCCGGAGACCTGCGCACCAAAGATGTTCACCGTCTCGGGCACGCCGAAAGTCGTAGTGAACAGCTTCGCCGCGCTCACAAAGCCAGAGGCCGTGTAGAACGTGAAGAAGACCAGGATGATGACCGCCGCGACCATGCGCGAGACGCCCGTCCTGTCGCGAAAGCGGTTGCAGATGAAGTCCGGTATCGTTATCGAATCGCCGCACTTCTGGGAATAGCATCTAAGCCTGTAGGCGACAATCTTCCAGTTGAGGTATGTGCCGATAAGCAGGCCGATGCCGATCCACGCCTCGGAGAAGCCGCCTACGAATATCGCGCCGGGCAGCCCCATGAGAAGCCAGCCCGACATATCCGAGGCCTGCGCCGAAAGCGCGACCACCCATTTGTTCATACGGCGTCCGCCGAGGTAGTAGTCGCCGAGCGACTCCTGGCGCTTGGAGAAGAAGAATCCTATGCCGAGCATCAGGACGAGATACCCGACAAACGAAGCAAACACATACCAGTCGAACATGGTTCAGTCTCCTTTCATGACGAATGCGTCAGATCTTCCAGCCGCCGATCCCAAGGGCGCGGCATATTTCCGAAACGAGCAGCGCCACCATCAAGGCCGGGGCGATATACTTCACCATCACCGTATATATGCCCTTTGCCTTCATCTTGTTCCCGTCGGCCTCGCATTCTTCGACCACCGACTTCGGACCCATGATCCAGCCGACGAAGATGCACGTGGCTATAGCGACTACCGGCATCAGCACGGAATTCGTGATGAAGTCAAAGAAGTCGAGAAACTGCATTCCGCCGTCGTTCGGGAAGACATGAAGCTTCACATGCCCCCACGCGCCGTAGCCGAGCGCGGAGAACACGGAAAGGAACATTATCAGCGCGGTCGTGAAGAACGTAGCCGCCTTGCGCTCTATCTTGAGCATGTCGCAGGCCGACGCGACGCAGGCCTCGAAGAGTGAAATCGCCGAAGTGGCCGCGGCGAACGCGACCAGGAGGAAGAAGCCCATTCCGATCCACGGCCCGGCCGCGCCGAGCGTGGCGAACACCTTGGGCAGCGTGATGAACATAAGACCCGGGCCGGCGTTCATCGCCTCGTGGACGTCCGTACCGGTTTTGACCGCAAACATGTAGACGACAGGAATGATCATCAGACCGGCGAGCACCGCGATGAGAGTATCGAACACCTCGATCCTGCGCACGCACTTCTCGATGGAGTCGGTCTTCTTCATGTAGCTGCCGTAGGTTATCATGATTCCCATTGCGAGCGAAAGCGAATAGAACATCTGCCCCATGGCGCCAAGGACGGTCTTGCCGAGCAGCGCGATGGAGAATTTTCCGTCCGGCCCGGTAACACAGTCGAGATTCGGCACGAGGTAGTACTTGAGCCCGTCGCCCGAGCCTGGCAGAAACACGACATACAGAGAGATCGCTATCGCCATGATGAAGAGTATCGGCATCATGACCATATTGGACTTCTCGATACCGTTTTTGACGCCCAGCACGATGACGGCCGCGCAGGCAAGGATGAAGACGAGACCGTATCCAAACGGCGCGAAAGGAGCCGATATGAACGCCGAGAAGAATGCGCCGGAATTGGCGGCCCCTTCGCCGAGCGCATTCGCGCCGGTGAACGCCATCTGGGCGTAGGCCTTGAGATAGTAGAGAACCCAACCGCCTATAACACAGTAGTAGGGCGTGATGAGAACCGGGATGATCGTCCCGAGGAAACCTACAAAACCCCACTTCCTGTGCAGGATTGAATATGCCGTAAGCGGTGCTTGCTGGGTTTTGCGGCCTACCGCGATTTCGGTCACCATGAGAGTGAAGCCGAGCGTGACTACAAGCACAAGATATATCGCGATGAAGATGCCTCCGCCGTACTGCGCCGCCAGATACGGGAACCTCCACAGATTCCCCAGTCCTATGGCCGAAGCCGCCGCCGCTATCACAAACGCCAACTGACCAGACCAACTTGCCCTTTTGCCGTTTTCCATGACTTTCCCTCCTGTCTTGTCCTTGAACTTCGGTTTCTCGAAATGCAAATGGCGAAGGGCTTCTTTCAAAGCCCTTCGCCATTGAGTCTAGAATGTGGAATTCAACTTATGCCTGTCGACTTAGAAGTCGTAGAACGCGGTGAACTGGAAGCGGTCGCTGTTTGCGTCGCCGTCGTCGTAGTACGAAGTGCGCAGATGGGCGTATTCCAGACCAAAGTGCAGATTGTCGTTGAACTGGTAGAACGCGTCGATATAGGCGCGGTCGTTGTATGTCCTGCCCTCGGCGTCGCGCGCCTCGGAATCGGTCGGGTCGTCAAACCCGTAGCCGACGGCGAACGCCCACTTGTCGTTAAGGTCATACCTGAGATCCACAAAACCGCCCATCGTCGAAACCTCGCGGCCCTTGCGGTTGGGATAGGTCCAGGCGACACCCTGGCCGATTCCCGCCTGCACGCCCGAAAGGTTCTCGCCCGCGAAGAGCTGGCCGGTGAGCGTGAACTTGTCGAGGAACGGAAGCGAACCCGCAACCATGATCATCTGGGTGTTGTACTCGTCGGAATCACCGCCGCATACACGGTCGCCGTCGCCGTCGAAACCGCCGGTCCAGCGGCGGCTCTTGTCACGGCCGTACATTCCGCCGACGCCGACGAGCCAGCGGCGGTCGCCCTCTTCCCAGGCGGCCTTGCGGTCGTAGACTACAGCGCCTTCAAGCAGCGCCCAGCCGGACGCCGAATTGTCCTCGTTGTCGTCCTTGTCCCGGTCGCCGCCCATTCCGTTGCCGTTCTTGACAAGGCCTGCGCGGATTTCGAGCGAGCTGTCCTCCCAGTCCCAGCGCTTCGTCACGCGAATCTGCGGGCTGCGGCGGTAGGGGTGGCCGGTCTGTTCGAGCCATGCGCCGTCGATCTCGTTCGGCGTGACCATCTTCCAGAGGTGCCAGGTCTGGCCGAAAAGGACATCCCAGCCCGTCTCCTCATGGTTCATCGCGAAGTAGAGGTGACGGAAATGGAAGTTGGGATCGTTGGCATTGTCGCCTGCAAGGTCGAACTCGAACTTGCCGCGGAACTTCCAGCCGTTATACAGCTCGGGCGCGTCGAAGTTGAAGCCGAGGATCGAGTCGTTCATGCTGAACACAGTCTGGTGGTCGCCGTTGTGACCGCCGTTCTTGCGCGGGCGAACCCAGTCGGTGTAGATGTCCCAATCCGTCTTGTGGGTGTTGTGGACCGCCTCGAACGTAAGATAGCCGTAGGGTGTGATCGACAGGCCCGACTCGCTGAGCGGCTCGAAGATGCGCGCCGAAGTGTCGGCGAGGTAGTACTTGCGGCCGGACTCCGTAGTGAAGATTCTGCCGCTCTCGCTCTTCTCAGTCTTCTCGTCGGTCTTAAGAGCGGTGACAGAGGCGAGATCCTTCCTGAACGACTCCTCGGTCGCCGCCAGATCCTTCTTGTTGGAAGCCTGTATGGCGGCGAGCTCGCGCTTGGACGATTCCTGAAGCGCGGCGAAGTCTCGCGCGTATTCGGCCTTTACCGCGTCGAGCTGGGCCATATACGACTGGCGCACGGATTCGAGCTCCTGTCGGCCGGCCGCCTTGGCTTCGGCGATATCCTTCTTGCTTGCCGCCTGCTCTGCGACAAGGTCGCGGTTGCGTCCTTCGAGCTCGGCGATGCGATCCGCCTGAGCCTTGTTTTCGGCCTCAAGCCTCGACAGGCGTTCAAAGATCGCCTGCAAGTCGGCCTGGGTCACAGCATCTTCCGGCGCGGCCTCAATCCCGGCGACAAGGCCGACGGAGAACAGCGCGGTAAGCATAAGTCTTTTCATTTGTCTTCAGTCCTTTGAGTTGTTTGTGATGCTATTTTATCAGAAATGTACGCCATCCGTCAAGTGCTACAATTCGACTTTGCGATAGCGGAAATGGTAATATCTAATGGGTC
>DGVK01000077.1:0-1415 GCA_002395905.1 Verrucomicrobia bacterium UBA4286
CCGAAAAATTGGGGAACCTCCAACGAAAATTCTGAAGTCTCAAGGCCGCGACCGCAGGGCCTTCGCCCCAGGCTACAATCTGATGATCACACCTCCGCCGCAGGCGAGGTCGAGATCGAATGATGTTCCTGCATAAGACCAGCCGCCCGCTTCCGGATCGAACACTTCTGAGGCGCACGGAGATTCAACATGTATGACACGGCGCTTTCTGTAATCGCAGTTGACCGCCATCAGATACACGCGCCCGTTCTCATCTTCAAAACGCGTCACAAGGGTTGTGTCGACATGACGCGAGCCGTCTTCGACCTCGGACTGCGGCGTTTGCGGAGAAAGCTTCAAAAGCGCCCGGTCGCAATAAGGCGTCGTCCCCGGCGCGTGAACACCATGCAGGAACGCCCCTTTGAACGACAACCGGCTCAGAATCCTCGAGAACGCGATGAACTCGCGATTGATCTTCTTGACCCCTTCATACTTTTCGCCGACTGTTCCGTCGGCGGCCGCTATCGTTCCGTCGTGATCCGCCCGGCAATAGACATACCAATAAAGTCCGCTTGCGCCGTAAGCCGCAGTCGTGTGCGCCAGATAGCGCATCTCGTCGACTGTCGGTATACGCGGCGAACGCGGCGAAGCGAGACTGCCCGGGACCCATGAGCAGGCCTGAAGTCCGTTCCAGAACGGAACTCCGCGCGCCGCAGCGTTCTGCCGAACTATCCCGAGATTGAGAAAATAGTTTCTCGTGTCGCCTTCTGTCCGCATCTGGTAGTGGTCGTACGTTATGAACGACGGCTGGTATATATCGCAAAAGAGCCGCACATGCTCCGCATAAGCCGCGGCCTTGTCATACCCGAAGCCAAGTCTCTGCGGTTCACCCGCCTTGCCGCCGACGCCGAGCTGTCTGTTGCTCGCGTACATCGGCAGAAGATTGTGCCAGCACGGATGCGCCGGATCCAGCCCGCACACGAAATCCTTCACTCTCGCGAGCTCGGCGAACATTTCCGCCGGTGCTTCGTCGTAGTGCTCGTACACATAGAGCGCCGGATGATCCTTTACGCGGTTTATGCGTTCCGCAAGCGCGGCCCTGCGGTCGGCGCTGTCCAGATCGACCTTAGCCCACTCGGTCGACGGGTCTATGCTGTAGATCGCCCTCAGCCCGTATTTGGCCGCGATGTCAAGCTCCTCCGGCGTGTTCGCCCATACGGTGTTGAAACCGCCTTCCTTCAACTGCTTCGCCCAGAAATCCGTGAGCGGTTCGTTCTGTCCGGGACAGCCCGGCCCGAACCAGTATGTCGTCACGGGCTCGCCGGAATCCCACGATCTCAGACGCGCGGCGCGCGGCGGCTCGATGCTCTTGGCGGACGGCACGAAGCATCCGCGCGTCTCGTCACGCCCCTGCACCGCAACCCGGCCGCCGCCGG
>DGVK01000077.1:1464-8515 GCA_002395905.1 Verrucomicrobia bacterium UBA4286
CCGCCGGCCGCCAGCGCGTGCATCTCCGGCTCCTTCCAGTTGCGGGCGAAGAGAAGCGCGAGCTGAAGGCTGTCGAACTCTGTAAGCATCGTGTAGTCGCCCATCGAGTCGCCGGCGGCGAGCACAGGTTCTGCACCGTGATGGCGCGGGGCGATGTGCTCACGAATGAATTCGGGCTTGCGTCCGGACTGCACGCATCCTTCTTTCGCCGTCGGCATGTAGCGCCCCGCCGCATCCTGCTGCAGATCCGCGCCGAAGACGTTGTCTTCCGGAATGCCAAGGCCGAACTCGGGCGACGTCATCGCCGCAAGCGCCTCTTGGAAAGAGCCGCTTACAAAATAGACCGTTATTCCCGCCTCGCGCAGCTCGGCAAAAAGATTCTTCATTTCCGGCGCGATTGCGAACCCGCGCTTCTCGGTCGACGCGTTTGCATCCCTGTGCAGTCCCTTCCCCGACGCAATCGCCTGCATCGCGGCAGTTTTCGCAAGACGGCGCAGATCCGCCGGGGTATAGCCGGTGAAAACCCGCGTGCGCCAGCTGCATGCGGCGGCTTCGCCGACTTCATCGCCGAGACGCCTGTATAGCGCCCAATAGCGGCGAATGAAATCGCACCACTCTTTATTCGCTGTCAGGTCGGTTCCTGAAAGCGGGCGAAGCTTCTCCGCGATTTCGGCAAGCTTCCCGGCCTCGTCGCCGAGGCACGGCGCCACACCGCCCGTCAACAGACCGCGCCAGTCGTCCACCTTGAAGTCGAGGCGTTCAAGGATGTGCCATATGCATACGTACGACAAGTCTCCGATTGCAGTCGTGTAGTCGAAGTCGAACACTGCGTAGGCGTCTGGATTGCCGCGGTTGCGATCGATGAGCGCGTCAAGGCGCTCGCGGACGGACGGCTCCCACCCGCCAGGCTGCAACGCCGCAGACGCGACCGCCGCCAGGAGAGCGCAAACTGCAGCAGGCAAAAGTCTTCTCGTGTTCATATCATCGGTCTATAGGTTTTGCCGACCAGCCGTACTTGGTAAGGTCCGAGAAACGGCCGTCCTTCAACTCGGCGAACGTCACGACGCCCTGCACGCGAAGCGGCGGCTGCTCACGGGAGTGCATCCAGTTCGGCGTGCAGCAGAACGCGAAGCGCACCGCCCCGTCCTTTCCGCCGGGTACGAAATCCATGCCGTTGTTGAAACCGTACGTATACTTTGCAATTACATTGAAGTCAGTGTCGTACACCATCAGGTTGGGCGTCCGGGCCTGTTCGGAGATCACATAGTAGCTCGAATATATGTATCTGCCGTCGGTCGTCATGTTCTGCGAGCCGCAGTTTGATTCCTCGCCGTGATCCACTATGAACGGCTCGCCGATTGATTCGAGCGTCTCGGCGTCGAACTTGCCGTACCAGTTCTTGTAGCCGAGCTTGTCCGGCGCATACCGGCCCATGCACATGTATATCACGCCGTCGAGACATGTGATGCCGTCTGTGCCATGGTGCCAGTCGGCAAGTTTGCGCTCCTTCACAAGCTCCAGCGTCTCGGCGTCATAGACCCGTATGCACCCGCAGTATTTTTCGCCCGAATCCTTCTTCGGCTTGAGCCACACCCCCGTGTAGAGCCTGCCCTTCCAGCAGCATATGTCGCCGTTGTGCCTGTCCACCAGAACGCGCTTCTGCAGACGGCCGAACCAGTCGGTCTTGACTATCTGGTTGTGAAAGGAGAAGTAGATCGCGTTGGAGCTTACACACATGCCCTGCACATGTCCGCACCACGTCTTGCCGACCCACTCTTCGACCGCGCCTTCCTCCGAGACGATCGGGCACCAGTTCGGCACTTTCCAATCGTCCGCACCGGCGGCGCAGGCCCAAAGCCCGCACACCGCCAGCATCGCCGCAACGCCTGTACTGAATCGACTGCCGTACATTTCCCTTTTCCCTTTGACGCTCAAGCCGCCCCCTGACATACGTGCGAAACGCCTCAGCGCACAATGATCATCAAGCCGAGATTGTCGAACCCGACCTGCGCCTCGGCGGGCTTGCCTTTCACGGCTTCCCCGAACACTTCATACACCGGCACGACGGAAACCGTGCGGACGCGCGGCTTCTCCTTGGTCCATTCTATCGTCAGCGTGTCGCCCGTCACTCCGTCGATCTTCGCGCCGTCCATGCGCCACTCGTAGCTCTTCGCGCTCGGCGCAAAGCACGTGAGCGTGCCGGAACCATCGACTTTTATCTGCGTATCCTGCGGCAAGGAGACGAACGACGCCGCGCTCTTCGACCCCTTTCCGCTCACCGTTCCGCCAGCGAGAGGGTAGAACTTGTCGTTCGCAAGGTCGTAAAGTCCGGCGACGTTGTTCGTCACGCACGGCACAAAGTCGCGCACAAGCGTCTTCGCGTCATCGACATGCTCCCATATCTTGAGCCCGTAAAGCCGCATGCAGGCGTTCTTTCTGCCAATGATAAAATTCCTCGCGGCGCCGTCGGTTCTGATGCGTGTGCCGGGCATGTCCGCAGTGAAAAGACTTTGGTCTCCGCAGCTGAAAGCAACTTTCCCGCTATGGCTGTCAAACGTGTATTGCCGACGATCGTTGGAAACGACCAGTCCGCTGTCCGCACTAGACGGCGAACCGGATGCCGGCCAGTCGCAATATGCCCAATAGAGGGTGCGATGGGTCGCGACTGCAGCCGCCAGGAAGACGTAGGTGCCGGAGTCTTGGTTCAGCAACTCGTACCTGTTGGCGGGACCGGCGGCCAGTTTGTAAGTATCGTAAAGCGAGAAGTCCGCCTCTATGCACGACCGAGGAGTCACTTTGTATCCCGTGTCCAGACCACTTCCAGTGCCGGGGAACTCTAGATACGCCTCGTCCGACCCGTCCGTGCAGGCGATAGTGCCGCCGGCTTTTACGACGGCACTTTGCGTACCGGAATTCCCGCTATCGGTGGTTGGATATATCGTATCGCCGCCTTTTGCATTGACCAGGCACGGGACGCCGTTCGTGACGGTCGGCACGTAATCGCGGACAAGGACGCCATCCTCGTAGAGCTTCAATCCGTAGATGCGCACAGGCATGTACCGATCTAAGCCGCTGCGATTGCCAATCAGTATCTTGGTGTTGCCGGTGGAAGTCAGCGCGACGGCACCCTTCTGCACGGCGTTGGTGAAGCCGGCCGTGGCAAAGGATACCGTGTTGGCATCCATCGCCACGGTGCGTCTGATGCCGTATGCCGTCTCGGTGCGCATAAGGCCTACCTCGCCGACGCCAAGGGCGTCGGTGTAACGCTGCTCACCAGCCATGGTATAGGCATAGTGGCTGTTTTTCGCCCAGACTTCCATGTTGCTCTTGCCATACGCCGAGAACAGGAACGGATCGGCGGTGACATTCGCCAAAAGCGCGTAATCCAGCTCTATGCGCGTCGTCGGATTGAAAGGGTACGCCAGTTCAAGATAGTGGCTTTTCCCTGCTTCTTGGGTATTGACGGTGTTGAGCAAGTCGATGTGCGGGTCGTCCTTCTCGAGAATGTCGCCGCCGTATTTCACCTTGGACACGTCAATGCCGGTGACGAACGTGTTGTTGAGCACGTCCCGCAGTCCCGGTATTCCGCTCGCAAGGCATGGCACGAAGCACTTCACCAGCGTGCCGGATTCGTAGATGTTGACGCCGTAAACCTTCATCTTCGGCGCGTTGCTGTTCTTGAAGTCTGTCGCCTGGCAAGCGTATTTGCGCGTGCCGTGCCCGAATATGCTTAGCGGCACCTTGGAAGTGTTGCCCAGGAAAGCGACGCCCGAGCCGGTGAAGGTGTAAGTATAAAGCTCCGAGCCGACCTTGGCCGACGTATAGATTGTCGTCGTGGCGTCGAATGCTATTGTATGCCTGTCTAGATCGGCCACGTCGCAGTTCATGGTCTTTTTGGCGCCGTCCGCCTTCGAGTAGCGCCATGAATACTTCAGGATGCCGTCGCCGCCATGGCTGATGTACAGCTCGAAAAGCGGGTCTGTGGCGCCGGAATCTTCCCCGTAGCTTCCAAACGGGATGTCGTTCAGCTCGTAAGCGGTCATCTGCATGTCCACCTCGACCCTCGTGTTCGGGCCGACGCAGTGGCCAAGGCTGATGAATGCGTCGCCTTCCGATTCGACATAGCCGGTCTGTCGGGCGAGGCGCAGTTTCGTGACAGGGAATTTGGCGATGTCGGCTTCGGCGGTGTACGATGCCTCAATCTTCGCGGGGTCATCCTTGAAGTCGCGCGGGTCCGGGCAGTCCACGAGGTTCACGCCTTCCTTCGACACCGTCACGGCTGTTATGCGGGCGTAGATGTCGTTTCCGCCGACAGGCTGGGCGATCATCACGCGGTAAGACCGCGTGCGTTGGCCGTCCCACTGGTTGAACACCGAAAGCTGGTGCACGTAGCTGCCGTCCGGCATCGCGCCGCCGCCGTCGGAGTCCGATGCGTAGGGTCTGTTCGACGTGCAGGCGAACGCGACATACGCCGCGCCGTTCCATGCCGTTATGCCCTCAAGCGACCATGTGCCCGCGAGCGGGCCGGTGTTTTCCATTATCTTGACATACTTCGTCGAAGCCAGGGAGACGTCGATCTCCCTGACGTCCGCGCCGTAGGACGAGGCGCAAAGCACCGTCGAGGCCGTCGCCGCGAACACGGCAGCAATCTTTCGCATGGTCAGCATGGTTGGCTCCTTTTGTTGTTTCTGGTCCGAGTGTTCATTAGCAGTATATCATATATCGCGGCAGTGCGCAATAGGGAAAATGTGCAAAATGTGCAAAATAATTGCGCAGGTCAGGCAGGCTTGCGACAAAGTCTGGGCAAGACTTCACCAAAGTCTGGGCAAGACTTCACCAAAGTCTGGGCAAGACTTCACCAAAGTGTGGGCAAGACTTTAGCAAAGCGTGGGCAAGACTTGGGTAAAGTCTGGGCAAGGCAGCGCCCTTCAGCCCTCCGGGGGTGGTTACGACAGGGTCAGGACAAAGCGGCAGCCGGAGGGTTCTGCAGGTTCAAGCGTCACGTCGCCGCCGTGAACTTTCGCAATCTCGCGAACTATCGCCAGTCCAAGACCAGAACCGCCAGTCTCTTCAGAACGCGACGTGTCGACGCGGTAAAACCGCTCGAACACACGTCCGCGCTCGGCGGAGGGGATCCCAACGCCGTTGTCCTCGACCGCGATGCGCACCCTTCCAGACGCTTTTGAAACGGACACTGCAATCTGCGTCGCGTGCGCATGACGTATCGCGTTCCCGACAAGATTTGAAACCGCCTGCTGTACAAGCCGCGAATCGCAGTCAAGCGCGACCGGAGCGTCCGCGCCGACGACGGAAATCTTCACACCGGCGGCCTGCGCCGCCGACCTCAACGCGTCGACGGCCTCGACCGTGAGCTCCGCAACATCGGCAGGCGCTTTCACGACGGACGCCGCCGCATCCGCACGCTCGAGACGCGCCAGCGAAAGAACGTCCTGCGCAAGCGCGTTGAGCCTTACGGACTCCTTCTTCACGAGCGAAAGGAGCTTTTTGAAACCCTCCTTCGGCATGTCTTCGGCGGCGTCCAGAAGATCGACCGCGCCGATTATGCCTGTAAGCGGCGTCTTGATCTCGTGGGAGACGTCGGCTATGAAGTCCCGGCGGAATCTCTCCAGGCGCTTGAGCTCGCGTATGCGCACGCGCTGACGGTATGCCGCGACAAAAACGAGAAGCACGCCCGCGCCGCCGAAAAGCGCGGCGAGCAGGAACCCGTGCCTCGCTCTGCGGAACGGCGCAAGAACCCTTTCAAGCGGCAGCCCGAGGCGGACAGTGTATTCGCCACACGGACGAGACGCATAAATGCATTCCGGCGCCGCCTCACCCTTGCGGACTGAATCGAAGAACGTTCCTCGCGGACCGATCTGGATCGTAAGCCTTACACCGTCGCCGGCGCATGAATCGGCGAAAGCGTGTATGCGCCTGAAGTCGCCTGTGGCGAGAGGCTCTTTAAGCGCGTCGGCGGCCAGCTCCGTGCGCGTGGCGAGGTCGCGCTCGGCCCATGCGACGACCGCCCGCCGGAACGACGCCGCCTCGGTCGCGAAGAGCGCGGCGAAAAGAACCAGCCCTGCGGTCGCGACCGCCGCAGGGACAAAATCGAGCGCCGCCGGCCTCATGGCTTTATGCGGTAGCCTACGCCGCGGATCGTCTCGATGTGGTCGGCCCACCGGCCGAGTTTCCTGCGCAGATTCGCGATCTGCACGTCGACGGTGCGTTCCGTCACGGCCTTTTCGTCGTCGGCAAGAACTGCGTCGAGTATTCGCTGGCGCGCGAGGACGCGGCCCCTGTTGCGGGCGAGAAGAACGAGTATACGGAATTCGCCGGGGGCGAGTTTGAGCTGCACGCCGTCGAGCGCCGCGAGGTGGCCGTCTTCATCGATGGAAAGTCCGTCGAAATCCGCCGCCGCCGTCGCCACAGGCCCGCGCCTGAGAACCGCCCTCACCCTTGCGAGCAGGACCTCCCTGTCGAAAGGCTTCGTCACATAGTCGTCGGCGCCGCAGGTAAGCCCGCGAACGACATCCTCGTTCTGCGTCCGCGCAGTTAGCATTATGACGCGCGTCGCCGCAAGAGACGGCGTCTCGCGGATGCGCGAGCATACGGTGAAGCCGTCGAGCCCGGGAAGCATTATGTCGAGCAGGACGAGGTCGGGCCTGGAGCGTTTCACCTCGGCGAGGGCGTCGTCGCCGCGGGCCGAGGTCGCGACATGCCTGAAGCCGGCCCCGAGAAGCGCCATCTCCAGGATGGTGCGAATGGTGGCGTCGTCTTCGACTATAAGGATTTTCGCTATTTCGTCCATGGCGGCGCCTCTAAACAAGTGGCGCCCCGGAGGATTCCGGAGCGCCGCTCGTCAGTTCTTGTAAACGACCTCTCCGCGGCCCTTGCGTATCACACCGATGACGCTGTAGCTCTGATGCTGGGCCTTAAGAATGTTCGTCGCCTTCTCAAGCTGGTTCTTCGGCAGGATTATGACGTAGCCGATTCCCATGTTGAAGACGCGGTACATCTCGTCGTGGTCGACCTTGCCCTGGCGCTCGATGAA
>DGVK01000010.1 GCA_002395905.1 Verrucomicrobia bacterium UBA4286
GTGCCCTTGCCGGTGAAGTCGTCGATCATGATGTTGTTCACCTTCGGGTCGCCGTGGAACATGCGCTTTTTAAGTTCGCCCGCAGCCTCGGCCTTTTCAAGGCAGAGCGCGAGGGACCGGCGCTCCTCGATGAACTTTGCGAGCCGCTTGGCCTCGACGGACGCCTTGAGCAGCTCGCGGGCCTCGGGCTTTTCAAGGGTTTTGTCGTAGGCCGCGAGATATCCGCTGGTGATGTGAAAGCCGGGCAGAGGGTCGCCGATCGAGTCCGGATCCATATCGCTTATGAGATAATGGAAGTGGCCCAGCGCCGCGCCGCACTCCATGGCATGCTCCGGCCCCTGGGCGAGGTCGAAGGCGTGAGCGCTCATGATTCTCGTGATGACGCGCCAGACGTCGCCGGTCTCGTCGGTGACATAGTCGGCGCCGTCCTTCGTCTTCACGATCCTCGGCATCTGCCACACGCGGTCGTCTCGACCGGCCTTGGCGTCCTCCTCAAGCTTCTCGTGGCAGTGGCGCGTCACCTCGTGCATGTTTTCCATTATAAGCTCGGGATGCGGAAACACATTGCGGTTCACACGCTGGAGTATCACCTGCGTCTCGGTGAACGTGTTGCGGTATATTGCAAGGAACGTGTCGTTGATGTTGCCGTTCCCGAATGGCTGCAGCGCAACGAGACGTCCTTTCACGTTGAACTTGTTGACAAGAATCGAAAGCTCCATCGTTTCCTCCTTCTTTGCTGTTCGTTCGTGTTGTATTATACCAAAGTAAGCGCCGGACGGAAAATCCACCACAAGGCAATCAGCCGCCATTCGACCTGAGCGCCTTCGGGCCTTGAGGTTTCAGGGATAATCCGCCGGCAAAGTAAGCACCTCGCATCCGTCGTCTGTGATGGCAACCGTGTGTTCAAAGTGGGCCGCGAGACATCTGTCGCGCGTGACTACGGTCCAGCCGTCCTCCAGCACGTCGGTTCTCTCTCCCTGCTTCGAGAGGGTTATCATCGGTTCAATGGCGATCGTCATACCGGGTTTGAGCACGAGTTTTGTGCCAGGCTTCCCGTAGTTCGGCACCTGAGGGTCCTCATGCACCGTGCGCCCGACGCCGTGGCCTATCCAGTCGCGCACGACACCAAAGCCAGCGTCCACCGCCACTTTTTCAATGGCATACCCGACATCACCCAGATGGACGCCAGGCCCGCAGGCCGATATGCCGGCTTTGAGACACTGCTTAGTCGTCTCCACAAGCTTCAACACCAGCGGATCCGTCACGCCGAGCGCGACGGTTCTCGAAGTGTCGCCGTTGTAGCCGTTCTTGAAAATGCCGACATCCGTCTTCACCAGATCGCCGGGCATGATGACGCGGTGATGACTCGGTATGCCGTGGATCACCTCGTCGTTTATCGAGACGCAGATATGACCGGGGAAGTCGGCATATCCGTAAAAGCTCGCCTTGACGTTGTGCTTTCTGCAGTAGTCGATTACGAGATCGTCGATTTCACCGGTGGTGACGCCGGGCGCGACCGCCGACGCGCAGATGTCGCGTATCTCCGCGCTCATGCGGCATGCCTCGCGCATGCGGTCGATCTGCGCCTTGGTCTTTATATCGACCTTCATCTGGCTTACATCACCGCGAGGAACGCGGCCGCGTTCTTCTCAGGCCCCTGGTTGCCGTCGATCTTCCTGAGCAGTCCCTTGGACTCGTAAAAGGCTGTCAGCGGTTCGGTTTCGCGATGATATACGACGAGGCGGTCCTTTACCGTCTCGGGATTGTCGTCCTTGCGCACGACGAGTTCCGCGCCGCATCTGTCGCATACGCCGGCGACCTTGGGAGGAAGCGCCGTCACATGGTAGCCCGCCTTGCATTTCGGGCATGTGCGGCGGCCGGCTATGCGGTCCTGTATCACACTGTCGGGCACGTCCACAAGAACAACGCTTCTCACCGGCGCACCGGTCGCCTCCAGAATCTCGGCCTGTGCGACATTGCGGGGAAACCCGTCAAGCAGCATCGTGACATCGCCTGTAGTCTCGGCTATGACATCCTTTATCATCTGGGCGATCAATCCGTCGGGGACGAGCTGTCCTCGCTCCATGAAGCCCTTAGCCTCGACGCCTGCCGGCGTCCCCTTCGCGACGGCCCCGCGCAGAAGGTCGCCGGATGAAACATGTTTGAGGTTTGCGTTGGTCTCGGCGAGACGCCCCGCTATCGTGCCTTTGCCCGAACCGGGCGCACCGAGCAGAATGACAATGTCCATCAGTTGTTTCCTTTCGATATTCTTTCAACATAGTCTTTCGTCACTTTCCACACAACCGGAGACAGCAGCACGAGCGCCACCAGGTTCGGGAAAGCCATCAAACCGTTGAAGGTGTCGGCGATGCCCCAGACGACGGAGACCGTGAGATACGGGCCGACGAAAACTACGGCGACATATGCGAGACGGTACACCTTTACGGCCCACCTGCGCTTCGTGCCGACGAGGTACTCAAGGCACTTCTCCGAATAGTAGTCCCATCCGAGTATCGTGGTGAATGCGAAGAACGTGAGCGCTGTCATGAGGAAGAAGCTCGCTATAACTCCGGAATTCGGTCCGAGGAACGAGAGCCCGCGGCGGAACGCCTCTATCGTTATATCCACCCCCTTGAGCCCGAGCGAAGGCTCCCACGCGCCCGTCACGACAATCGCAAGACCGGTCATGGTGCATATGATGATGGTGTCGATGAACGTTCCTGTCATGCAGACGAGCCCCTGTCGCGCAGGCTCGTTAGTTCTGGCCGCAGCCGCGGCTATCGGGGCAGAGCCGAGGCCGGCTTCGTTCGAGAATATTCCACGCGCTATGCCCTTCTGCATCGCGATGAATATTGTTCCGACCATGCCGCCCGTCAACGCCGATGGATTGAACGCCGAGCGCACGATAAGCTCTATCGCCGTGGTGAGTTTCGAAACGTTGCCCAAGAGGAGAAACGCGATTATCACGACATAGAAGATCGCCATGAACGGCACGATCACCGTTGACACGGCGGCGATGCGCTTGAGTCCGCCGATGACCACAAGCCCGACGCACGCCGTGACGATGACGCCCGCGATGACGACCGGCACTGAATAAGTCGTGCCGAAAAGCTGGACGCCTGTCGCAAGATTCGCAGGGTCGAAGTTGGGGTCGAAGAAGCGCTGCACGGCGGAGGTTATGCCGTGGATCTGGGTTATCGTGCCGATGCCCATGATGCCGGCGAGCGTCCCGAAGACGGCGAACATCACCGCAAGCCACTTCCAGCTCTTCAGGCCGAACCGCCCCTTGAGACCGCGCTCGATATAGTAGAACGGGCCGCCCAGCACGGTGCCGTCGGGCAGGATCTCGCGGTACTTCACGGCCAGCAGGCCCTCGGCATACTTGGTCGCCATTCCGAAGAACGCCGCGACCTCCATCCAGAACAGCGCTCCAGGGCCTCCCGTTCCTATCGCCGTGGCGACGCCGACGATGTTGCCCGTGCCTATCGTCGCCGAGAGCGCCGTGCAGAGCGCGCCGAACTGGCTCACCTCGCCGTTCGCCTCCTCCTGGCTGAACATGTAGCGGAACGCATTCTTGAGGTTGAACAGGTGCGTCATGCGCAGGATGCATGTGAGCAGAAGTCCCGTGACAAGTATGGACGCTATCAGCGGAACGCCCCATACATAACCGTCGATCTTGTCGACGAACGCTGTGAACGATGCGAGCCAATCGCTCGTCGCCTCGACTGTAGAGGCGACCTCGGCTGTCTGCGCGGCTTCGGGCTCGGCTGCGACCGTCTGCAGGGCTGTCTGCGCGGCTTGAACAATATTTGTCATAGTGGTGAGTAATTATACCATAATGGCCTTCACGGTTCAATCATCACTTCACCTGTTTATTCATGAAAGTCGCCGCCTGTCTCCGGCCCGGGCGGAAGCGCCGCCATCGCAACCAGAGCATCGCAGATGCGCCCCACAGCCTTTTCACCTGCGACAAGAGGAGGCATGGAGTATATGAAGTTTGCAAACGGCCGCAGCCATACGCCGGTCTCGTCGATGACGCGGTCCATGTCTTCGCGGGCGGGCAGTCTCTCCACCTCTATCACCCCGACCGCGCCCATAATCCTTACATCCTTCACATTGGGCAGAGCCATCGCACGCACGAGGCCTTCTTTGAACGCACGCTCGATACGCTCCGCCTTCGCGCCGTAGTCGTAGCGGGAGAAAAGATCGAGCGACGCGTTCGCAGCCGCGCACGCGAGAGGGTTGGCCATATAGGTAGGCCCGTGCATGAAAGCGCTCACCGGGCCGGACGATATTACGTCGGCCAGCTTCTCCGACGCGACAGTGGCGGCGAGTGAAATATGTCCGCCGGTGAGCGCCTTGCCGATGCACATCACATCCGGCGAAACGGCCGCGCGCTCGTGCGCCCATCTGGGACCGGTGCGCCACAGACCTGCCGCAATCTCGTCGAACACGAGAACAATATCGTGCGTGTCGCATATGCGTCGCATCTCGGCGAGATACTCCGCCGGATAGAAGTTCATGGCGTTCGCAGCCTGCAGGACGGGCTCGCAGATCACGCCTGCGATCTCGCCGTCGTGCTCATCGACAAGCCGCTCGAACTCGCGCGTCCATTCTGCGAGGCCGTCAAGTCCGCGATCAGGCTTTGAGAGGAAGAAATGTCTAGGCATCATGCCGCGGAACAGAACGTGCATTCCGTCCGGATCCGACAGGGCCATGGCGCATGCCGTGTCGCCGTGATAGCCCCCTTTAAGAGCCGCCATCCTGCAACGCCCCGGCCTTCCCTTCGCATGCTGATATTGTATCGCCATCTTTACTGCGACTTCAACCGAGATTGAGCCGGAGTCCGCGAAGAAGACTTTGTTGAGTCCGGCCGGAGTGAAGCTGGCGATCCGTTCGGCGAGTTCAATCGCGCAGTCGTGCGTGAAGCCGCCGAACATCACATGGCACAGCCGCTCCGACTGGCGTCGCACCGCCTCCACTATCGCCGGATTGTTGTAGCCGTGCGCAACGCACCACCAGCTGGACACGCCGTCGATGAGACGTCTCCCGTCGGCAAGAACCAGCTCAAGACCTTCACCACGCTCGGCGAGCCGCACCTTCGGCGGATTGGCAAGCGATGCATATGGATGCCAGATGTGGGTTCTGTCGTATTCAAGAGGTGTCATGAAAAGATCTCCGAGAAATCAACCTGCGGAAGAACGCTGCCTTTTTCCACGCGTGGAACGCGCACCACAACATCCGGGAAACCAAGCCTCTCGAGGCAGCGGCGCGTTTCGCGCTCGGCGTCGGCGTCGATCGTCGGATCGGCGTCGGCGTGCCAGTTGTGGACTACGCCGGCAACATGCATCCCGCGCGACTTCGCGGCCTCCAGCGAAAGAATCGTGTGATTGACAGAACCAAGGCGTCCGCATGTAACGAGAATGAGCGGCCAGCCTTGACCGGCCGCGAAATCTGCCGCAAGAACGTCGTCCGACAGCGGCACGAGCATCCCGCCGGCGCCCTCTACGAGAACGATCTCGCGTCTTCTCGCGCATTCATCGACGCACTCTTCTATCCGTCGCAGATCGACGCAGCGCCCTTCAAGTCTTGCGGCGAGTGACGGTGACGACGGGAATTTGAAAATCTGCGGCGCAGTGAAGCCGGCCGCGTCCTCCGGCTGAAGCCCAAGCCCGCACATGCTGCGGTGCGCCGTCAAATCCTCCGACGCGTCTTCACATCCAGTCTGCACCATCTTTACAGTTATGACGTCGATTCCTGCCGCAGCCAGCGCGTGCGCCATTAGACCCGTAACGACCGTCTTTCCTACATCTGTGTCGATCCCCGACACGAAAAAGACGCGTCCCGTCCCCGATTCTTCTTCCAAACTTTTGTTCATGGCGCTTATTATACCATAATGCGGCGAAGAGGTTGTGGCAAAGTCAGGCAGGCTTTGGGCAAAACGTGGGCAAGACTGGCGGCGCCTGACAGTGACTCGCGCCAGTCTGCGCGAATTGTGGTATAATATTCGGCAATGCAAAAGACAGTATATCTAGACAACAATGCGACTACACGCGTCGCGCCGGAAGTGCGCGACGTGATGGAGCCGTTTTTCAATGAGCTCTACGGCAACCCCAGCTCCATGCACGCTTTCGGGGGACAGGTGGCGAAGTTTGTCGCCCGCGCTCGCGAAGAGGCGGCGGCGTTCATCAACGCTTCACCCGAAGAGATAATATTCACCTCGTGCGCAACCGAAAGCGACAACACCGCCATCCGCGGCGCGGCGGAATTCTTTGGCAGAGGGACGAAAATCATAACCTCCGCCGTGGAGCATCCCGCCGTCCTACAGCCCTGCCGCAGGCTCAAGGCGCAGGGTCACGAGGTCGTGGAACTGCCGGTCGACCATGTCGGGCAGATAGACGTCGAACGTCTGCGCGCAGAGCTTAAAGGCACGAAGAACGCCGTCGTCTCCATGATGTGGGCGAACAACGAGACGGGCACTGTTTTCCCGATAGAGAAGATCGCCGAAGTCTGCCGCGAGGCCGGGGCGACGCTCCACACCGACGCCGTCCAGGTGGCAGGCAAGATCCCTGTCGACGTGAAGAAGGTCCCTGTCGACATGCTTTCAATGTCGGGCCACAAGTTCCACGCCCCCAAGGGAATCGGCCTTCTGTATGTGAGAAAGGGCGTTCGATTCAAGCCTTTCATGCTCGGCGGCCACCAGGAGAACGGGCGACGCGCCGGCACCGAAAACGTGCCTTACATCGTCGGCCTGGCCAAGGCGTGCGAACTGGCGCGCATCGGGATGGCGGCCGAGGTCGAAAAGCTTACAGCCCTGCGCGACAGGCTTGAGGCCGGGATTCTCGCGTCCTGCCCGAACGTCCGCGTCAACGGCGACCGCGCGAACCGCCTCCCGAACACGCTCAACATAAGTTTCGAATACATCGAAGGAGAGGCGATCGCCTACCATCTCTCCGACCTCGGTATATGCATCTCGACCGGCTCTGCGTGTGCGTCCGGTTCGCTCGACCCGAGCCACGTGATTCGCGCGATGGGCGTTCCCTTCATAGCCGTCCACGGTTCTGTAAGGTTCTCGCTTTCGCGCTACAACACCGATGAAGATATCGACTATGTGCTGGAGAAACTGCCGCCGGTCATAAAGAACCTGCGCGAGCTTTCTCCGTTCGGACCCGATTCGGATCCTACAACGTTCAAGTGACGGCACGCCCAGGCCGTGCGCAGCGCGGCCGGGGCTGCTCTACTCGGCAGTGCGGCTGTCGATACAGCCGGCGCGTCCCGACGGATTCGCCGGCGGGAATTTCACCTCGACTCCCTTGTCGGCGATGAGCATACGTATGTTGGTCTGCGCTGTGACCATCGAATCGTAGCGCAGAGTGAGGGTCTTTTTCTCGAAGTCCCACCTGTAAGAATCTTTCTCGACTCCTGAATGTCTGGCGAGCGCCTTTGCAACCGTCTCGCGGGTTCCTTCCGTGAGGCCGGGGATTTCGATTGTCACCTCCCTCACGTCCGTTCGCCTGCATCCTGCCGCGGCAAGAACGAACACGACCGGGATCAGCACCTTGAAAACCACGCCTGCCGTCATTTTAAAGCCTCCTCCGTCAGTAACCGCATTCCATTATCGACCGCTCGAACCCGAATGTCGAGGCGATGAGCGCCGCGCGTATCCACATCCCGTTTCGCATCTGCCGCCAGTACATAGCCCGCGGGTCATGATCGCAGCATGTCGCGATCTCGTCCCGCCGGGGCAGCGGATGCATTATCACGCCGTCCGGCCGCAGAAGCGCGAGCTCCTCCGCGCCGAACTTGAAGCGCGAGGTGTCGATTTTCGCAGACTCGCCCTTGGAGCTGTCCCACTCGTCCTGGATGCGTGTCATGTAGACCGCGTCGGAAGTCTTGACCGCCGCCTTCAGGTCGTCCGTCACCTCGAAATCCACGCCCTTCTTCGCGAGTATCATCACGACGTCGGCGGGCACTTGAAGATCTGGCGGGGCGACGAATATCTGGCGAACGTTCTTGAAGTTCGTGAGCAGATAGCTCAGCGAACGAACCGTCCTCCCGCGCATGAGATCGCCGCAGAAAGTGACCGTGCGCCCGTCGATACCGCCCTTCTCTTCGAATGAGCGGACGAGCGTGTATATGTCGAGCAGCGCCTGCGTCGGGTGCTGGTCTTTGCCGGATCCCGCGTTGAGAATCGGCACAGGCCGTGACGAGTTTGAAAGTTCCCACGCCATCTTTTCCGCAAGTCCCTGTACGGGCGAGCGCATGATTATCATGTCGAAGTAGGAGCTGAAGGTTCTTATCGAATCCTCGCGGCTCTCGCCTTTGAACTCCGAAGAGGTTGCCGCGTCCCTCACCGACCCCGTCGTTATGCCGAGAATCTGGCACGCGGCGAGGTGGGAGAGGAACGTGCGCGAGCTCGGCTGCGAGAAGTAGAGCATCGCGCGTTTGTGGGCGAGCACGTTCTTGAGGTAGAGCGCTCCCTCCTTCGACTTGTTGATGAAGCGTATCCTGTTCGCGAGCGCGCACAGCCGCTCAAGGCACGAACGGTCGAACTGCTGCGCGAAAAGCGTGTGGTACGGAAGACCGTCGCCCTCCTCGCGCTCCAGATAGGGTTTCTTTGCCTCAAGCGAAAGCCCGGCGAAATCCTCCCAGCCTATTTCTGTAAGTCTAGCCATCTCGTGTCTCCTTGCAAACTCCAACCGCGTCCGCGCGGGCGCTCCTTCGAGAGCGCCCCCGCCCTCAGCTCCTCAGATACGCGCTGTAGGCGCGGTATGTCTGGTAGCAGTCGAACTTCGACGCCAGCTCGCACGGCGCGTGCATGTTGAGAAGCGGCGTCCCCATGTCGAGAACGCTCATGCCGAAACGCGACATGTACTGGGCTATCGTTCCGCCGCCGCCCTTCTCCATCTTGCCGAGCTCGGCCATCTGCCATGTGACATCGCCTTCGTCCATGATCTTGCGTATCTTAGCGACGAACTCGGGCGAGCAGTCGCTTGAGCCGCTCTTGGACGTGCCGCCGGTGTATTTCGAAGCCGCGGGGCCGCGGTGGAAGCGCGCGGCGTTGCCGGTGGAGTCGAGGTCGGGGAAGTGGGGATCGGCCGCGGCGGTTACGTCCGCCGACAGCATCGAGCTTCTTTCGAGCGCGCGGCGCACCATGATGTCGCGCGCGTTCTTCTCCTGACGCTCGATGAGCTCGGCTACCGTGTTCTCGAAGAAAGAGCTCTGCATCCCGGTCGAACCCATCGAGCCGATCTCCTCCTTGTCGCACATCAGAATCGAAGCCGTCTGGTCGGGAACGTCGCCCGACGCGTCGAGCAGCGCCTGCAGGCCGGCGAACGAGCACACGCGGTCGTCATGGCCGTAGCCGGCGATGAGCGCGCGGTCGAAGCCGACTTCGCGCGGCATTCCGGCGGGGACGATCTCGAGCTCGGCGCTCATGAGGTCCTCTTCGGTCACCTTGTATGTCTTCTTGAGATAGGCCACAAGGCCGTCTTTGTCGGCCTTGGGCTCGTCGCCCGGCTTGTCGTCCTTCTTGGGCTTGGCATAGCTCGTCCACGCGAGGACGTCAAGATCCTCCGCCGGATAGAACTCGTCGCGCGTCTTCTTCGCCTGGTCGTAGCCGAGGTGGGGGAGGATGTCGCTTATGAGGAAAACGGGGTCGCCCGGCCTGTCACCGACCTCCACCTGGACCTTCGAGCCGTCCTTGCGGACGATCGTCCCGTAGAGCGCGAGCGGACGCACCAGCCACTGGTACTTCTTTATGCCGCCGTAGATGTGGCAGTCGAAATAAACATAGCCGCCCTTCTCGTAGACCGGTTTCGGCTTGAGGTCCAGGCGCGGCGCGTCCGTATGGCCGCCGACGACCTTGAGCCCCGCCTCGGCGATGCTCTTTCTGCCGACGACGACCGCCATGATGGTGCGGTCTTCATAACCGCGGTACACCTTGTCGCCCGCCTTGAGCGTCTTGAACGAGGACAGTTCCTTGAAGCCGCGCTTCTCGAGAAGCCTCACGCTTTCGGCGTAGCTGCGGCGTTCAGTTTTCGCGATGCCGAGGTAGCGCATGTATTCAGCGCAGTAGGCATCCATCTCCATGTACTTCATTTTCATGGCGCGTATTATACCATATTCGGCGGGCCGGTGCTGAGACGGCCCCTAGCCGAGGACTATTTCAAGCCCGTCGCTCGCCGCACGCAACCCCTCGGGAAGCTCCGCGTCGATCATCTCGGCGGACCAGTCGCGGTATTTCAGGCCCAGGTGGGTTATGTAGGCGGGCTGACCTTCCGGCGGGGTGAACCGCCCGTATCTCTTGAGCATCTCGACCGTCCTGTGCACGACCTGCACGCTGGAGTGGACGAACATGCGGAAATCGTCGTCGAAGTCCGCGTCGGTCGCCTCCATCACAAGCGCGGTGATCGCCTTCGGTTCTGCCACGCAAGTGCCGCTCTTTATGTAGTTCATGTAGTTCCCGGCGGTTATGTGAGGGTCGATTCCCGCCATCCGCGCGGCATCGCCCGTAATGCCGCCGGTATCGGTCGCGTAGAGGAGCCGCGACGGTCCCTTCTCCACAAGATAGAGCGCCGTCCGCTCCAGAACCCCGTCGGTCACGCGCGACGTGCTGTGGTTGGCCGGGACGGGCGTAATGCGCAGGCCGCACTCCTCTACCGGAACTCCGAAGGATACCGGCATAACCTCGGGCGCAGGAAGTTCAAGCTTCGCCGCCGCCGCCGCGACCGCGCTCTTCGCCGCCGCCAACCATGTCTCATGGACGTACATACGCTTCACACCGCTCTTCACAGCCGCCTTCGGACTGTAGTGGTCGCCGTGGGAATGTGTCTGGAAAAGCGCCTCCGGGCGGCATCCCTCTGGAATCATGTCGAAAGCACACTCGGTGAAATCGATAAGAACCTTCCCCTCCAGCAGCACGCTCGACTGCCGCCTCATGCAAGGATGCTTTTCGAGCCATTCCGGCTTCCAGCCCGCGGCTCCGGATCCGAGAAAGCGCACGCGAATGCCTCTCTGCGGCGGCAGCGGCGTCTCTTCCTCGGCCGCCGCACCTGTAGCGGCGAAAGCACCTGCCGCCGCAATAAAACTACGTCTCGTTGTCATGAAGTGATTGTATCAAATACCGCTCGACCTGACAAGTCGCCACCCGAAAGACTCTGCGTCGTGTCCAAGAGTAAACGCGT
>DGVK01000149.1:0-1163 GCA_002395905.1 Verrucomicrobia bacterium UBA4286
ACAGGCTTGGGGAATTGGCGATAGAGCAGGATCTTGTTTCTACGAGCTACTACAGACGTCAGAATCATCTGTTGAAACTTTGGTATGTCACATTGGACGCGTTCGGGTTTGCCCAACTTCACAGACAGGAGTCTTTCAAGGATTGGGACAGGCTGTTCAGGTTCTTCAAGAAATATACAGACGAGATATCTGAAGTAGAGGCCAAGTACGCCAAGACAAAAGGCTCGAAAGAATATGTGTATCTTAGAGGCATAAAAGGCGACTTGCAGCTGGCGATTCATGTCATGCGAGATTTTGGCTTCCCGCACATGACTCAGGGCCTTACGGAAGAGCAGAAGGCCGACATACTCCGCCGGTTCGACGAGCTGCAGAAGTATACCGCCGAGCCGCCAGACTGCCACGAAAGAAAGGTTGAGGCAAAATGAAAACAACAATGCTTATCGGTGCAATGCTGTCTGCCTTGATCGCCTGCGGCGACGAGACTACGGAGACGTATGCACGGCTTGCCGCACACTCCAATAAGTGGGAGTCCAGCAATTTTAAGGAGGACTATCATTTTATGGTGGTTCATGACTTGATACGCTTGAAGAAGACGGATGCCGTTCGCCGTGGTGTTGAAAGGTGGATGCTGGATGTTCTGAATTATCCGGAGGGGGATCCGCTCCGTAGTCAACAAGAACGGATATTCGAAAAGAATTCTTTGCTCTGGATGGTCAATTATAGAGGTCTATGCGACATAACGAATATAGGTGGGATGATTGTGGATTATGCCGGACACTTGCACAATGTCGAAGAAAGTGCCGCAGAACTTGTTGCAGCGGCGAATGCTGCAGAACGCGCTAGAGTGGCTTCAACAGGGAAAATAAGGCAAGGTCTGCGGTCTCTAACCGACGAAGAAAGTCTGTTAGATGCAGCTCAATATGTCCGCGAATCAATGCTACCGCGTATCGGGCAGTACTGGCGGTCTATTCCCGATGAAAGCAAGGCCGCATGCCGTTCAAACATCGTCGAGAGGGCGCGGCTCACCGAAGCGGAGGCGCATACCGTCTTCGGCGACTAGCAAATGATAACTTGGACGAGCGGGCGGCCGTCCTGCCGCCTTGCCCACGCTTTGCCCAAGTCTTGCCCAAGCTTTGCCCAAGTCTTGCCCAAGCTTTGCACAA
>DGVK01000149.1:1252-2798 GCA_002395905.1 Verrucomicrobia bacterium UBA4286
TTGCACAAGTCTTGCCCAAGCTTTGGCGAAGTCCTGCTGCGAGCATTGACGGCGGGCGGGATTTTCAGTATACTTTACCACAAACACCGGAAACACATTCCGTCAAACACAAGGAGGTATTTAGCAGATGAACTCACAGAACAGGCAGGGTGGCAACATGGCAGACAATGACAGATTCAGCAGGCGCGACTTTTTCAAGGGGATGTCGTTTATTGCAGGCGGCGCCGCGCTTGGTGTTGCAGCCGGCCCGGGAACTGCTCTCGGGGCGGACGGCCAGGATCCGGTCGGTGCGGAAATGCTGGACTATCCGGTTCAGGGATTGGAGACCGAAACATCGCGGCCGATAACAGTCGCCGTCATGGGCGCCGGCGCGCGCGGAAGAACGTACGCGCGGTATGCGAAGCTCTTCCCGCACGCGATGAAGATCGTGGCGGTGTCCGACATCAACCGTCAAAGGCGCCTTGCGATGGCCGATACGTACGGGGTCGAGGGGAACCGCTGTTACGGGGATTTTCATGAAATGCTCGCAGCGGGGAGAATCGCCGATGCGATGATAATCGCCCTCCCCGACAACCTTCACTGCGAGCCTGCCATGGAGGCGATGGCTCAAGGCTACGACCTTCTGCTTGAAAAACCGATGGCCCAGACCGAGCAGGAGTGCCTGAACCTGCTCAAACGTCAGCGCGAGACCGGCGCGGTCGTGGGCGTATGCCACGTGCTCAGATATGCGCCGTATTTCCGTGCGCTCAAGGCGGCGATCGACGACGGCCTTGCCGGAGAGGTCGTTTCGGTGCAGCACATGGAGCCGATAGAATATGCGCACATGGCCCATTCATACGTGCGCGGCAACTGGCACAGCGCAAAGGCGACCACTCCTATCATCCTCGCCAAAAGCTGCCACGACCTTGACATCATAAAATGGTTTCTCGGCAGACGGTGCGAGGCGGTGTCGGCGGAAGGTTCGCTCATCCACTTCCGCCGGGAGAATGCGCCGCAGGGCGCTCCAGCCCGCTGCACTGACGGATGCCCCCACGAGGCGACGTGCCCTTATTCGGCGATCGACATCTATGTGCGGCGTCACAAGCACCTGTATGTGTTCGACCTTCCCAAAGACTGCCCGCGCGAAGACTTGCTTGAAAAGCTGCGCACGACAGACTACGGGCGTTGTGTATACAAGTGCGGCAACGACCAGTGCGATCACTATGTGGCGAATCTGCGTTTCGAAGGCGGCGTGACGGCGGCGTTTTCCATGGAGGCGTTCACTCCGTGGGGAGGGCGGCGCACCCGCATAATGGGGACGCGCGGTTTTATCGAGGGCGACGGGACGAAATTCACGGTATATGATTTCAGGACGGACAGGCAGCGCGTCTGGGCGAAGAAAGTGTCGGAGATCGCCGCATACAAGGGGTCGGGACACGGCGGCGGGGATTTGGCGCTTGTGCGCGATTTCCTGAAGGCTGTCGACGCGCACGACGAGTCGCTGCTTTCGAGTTCGCTCGCGGCGTCAGTTGAAAGCCATGTCATGGGCTTTGCGTGCGAGCGCAGC
>DGVK01000198.1 GCA_002395905.1 Verrucomicrobia bacterium UBA4286
CTGGCAGGAGTACATGGTCCAGGCGCTGCGCCACCTGCGCTACGACGACGGCGTGCTGCCGCTCAAGGGCTACGACATGCCCGGACTGGACGAGAACGACGAGATCGTGCGCCCGTGGGTCGGCACGGAGGGCGTGCTCCAGCTCGACCTTGCGAATGAATACAGCCCGAAGGCGCTCGACACGATCCTCGAGCTCGGCTACACCAACTTCGTCACGTTCGTCCGCAGCGCGGACGGCGCGGACTACCTGCGCAAGCTCGGCTACTTCGCCGATCCGCCGAAGGCGTGGGACTTCGCGGGCGCCGGCCATCTCCTCAACAAGTACATGCTGCCGCCGAAGACGTGGGTGGCCCGGCCCGCGACGCGCACGAGCGCCGTGGACGAGGATGGCAACGAGATCTACGACTACTACACCAGTCCCGTCACCAACGACACCACGTTCGCGGGCATCTACACCAACAACATGTCCAACGTGTCGGATGGCTTCCTTTTCTACTCGGACGACGTGGTCGAACTTGGCCTGGCGGCCGCCTACCTGGTCGAGCTCGACGGTGTCGGCGGTGGCGTGGCGACCTACTACGCCTACCCGCATGTCGGAGACGAGACCGTCGTGCTGTCAGGCACCTGGGCCGGCACCGGCAGCTATGTCGGCACCGACCCGCGCCTGTGGGATACCGACGCAGACGGCATGGATGACTACTACGAGCTCTTCCACGGCCTCAACCCGCTCCTGGGCGCGGTCGACGAGAATCTCACGCTCACGACGCGCGACGTCGTCAGCGGCCTTGCCTCCGTGCGGCGCAACGCATGGGTCGGCTGGGATAATGCGGAGATGCCGGCCTACGACCCGATCCGCTTCCCGTGGATGATGGGCGTCGGCGCGTGCGACGCCGACGGCGACGGCCTGCGGAACGAGGAGGAGGCGCTCAACGCGAACCTGACGGCGCCGAACACGACGCACACCGACCCGACGCCGCTGTGGATGACCGACAACACCCACGATATCCGCTACGAGCCTGTCGTAACCGCGATCAGCATCACCAACTACCTCTATACGGCAGACGGCAAGCCGGTTTATGTCAAGGTAAACGGCGAGCGACAGCGCAAGATTCGCGATGTAACCGAGAGCGTGATCACCAATTCCATGATTACGCTTGTAAAGGGACCGTCCTACACCCAGCTTTACTATCCGTGCGAGGTATGGCCGCTCATCTGGCTCAACGCGGGCTACAATTACATGGCTTCGTTTGAAGTCAACGAGGGCTATGACAGCGATAACGATATGCGCGGCGACCGCCTTGAGCAGATCAAGACCGCCGAGCCTTCGAGCGATCCGCTGCACTTCGGCGACCCTTCGCGCCGCCAGAGCCTCTGGCTTGGCGGCCAGGACGACCCGGGTCTGGCGATTACCGTCATGCCGGCCGAGCGCGAAACCAACGGCAACGACCTCTTCAAGCAGTTCACGGTCGAAGCGTGGGCCAAGCCCGAGACGCTCGCCGCAGGCCACGACCAGTGCATCGTGAGCCGCTCCGTCCTCTACGGCGGCTGGGACATCGAGAACTCCAACACTGTCGTCCGCTGCAACTTCGCGCTCGGCATCGACGCCGACGGCTGCATATACGCCGGCTTTGACGATTCTACCGATGGTTCGATTCGCGCCACAGGTTCTAAGCTTGACGACGGCGAGTGGACTCATCTTGCCGCCACCTACGACGGTGAAAAGATAACGCTTTACGTGAACGGAATCCCCGTCAAGCGCGACGCAACGGCGAAGATTCCCGCGAACGGTCTCATATCGCTCATTCAGGATCCGCAGTATGATGGAGGCTTCCCCTACATCAACTACCGCACCGAGCCCGGTGCTGTGGCTGTTGGCGGCCGTGCGACCGGCCCGGCGGCGTTCGCCTACAACCTTACAGCCAAGGCGACGTCGTGGAATGAGGTCGCGGACGACTTCTTCGGCGGCTGGGTCGACGAGGTTCGCGTGTGGGACGGCGCCCGCACCGATGCGCAGATTCTCGCCGAGTACAAGACGCGCTTTGACGCCGACAAGGCCAAGGAGCTGCGCGATGGCATCTATCAGGAATACCGTGAGCGCAGGACGCGCGCCGGAACTGCCGGTGCCGAGCAGATGTCGGCCGAACTGGTGATGCACTATGACTTCACGACCCTCGGCGGCGCGCCAGAGGCGACCAACGCCCAGCGCATACCGGGCGGCTTCGAGGCGCAGGTTCTCGACAAGGTTGTCAATCCTTCGACCGGCTCGGCAATCGACCAGTCTGCCATCGAGGTCGGCTGGTGGAGCAAGGTTCAGAACAACGAGGCGGTTGCTTCCAAGGTCTACACCTCCAAGCACTATGTGCCTTGGATAGAGAACACCGTAGCCCACCTGCCGCCGCTCAGCGGCAGGGTCATGGACAGCGTTTACTGGAACGAGAACTACGCCGGTTACACCCCGGCATCGTTCCACGGTATCGACTCCTACACCTTCCCGAACTCTATGACGCCTTACAACTGGACCGTCCAGCACGGCGAGGCGGATTATCTCTGGAAGAAGCTTCGCAAAATCGAGAGTGCCACCAACGAGACGGAGCGCGCCCACGGCGCCATAACCGAGGATTCGCCCTACAGGCGTCTCAGGTTCGACGTCCGCCACGAGTTCGACGAGGTGACCGACCTTGTCCCGCTCGGCAGCGCCTTCCCGAAGCGTATCTCCGAGGATGACGGCGGCAGCTGGGACGGCGAGGGCGCCGAGGACGCGTGGTCGATAACGACGCGCGAAGGTCTCGACGGCGACAAGAACGGAGACGGAATCCCCGACTGGTACGACGGTTCGACCGAGGACTACATCCGAGACCTCGCGGCCGGTCTCCTGCCCGACGGCTCGAAGCCGAACGATGAATGGGCCGATACGGCCGATCTCGACAATGACGGACTTCCCGACTGGTGGGAGAAGCTCTACGACGTCTATGCCGACGGTGCCGACGACGACACAGACCGCGACGGTCTCTCCAACTATCAGGAGTATCTGATACGCGAGGTTTACGGTCTTGAAAAGGTCGATCCCGGGCTCGCATACTCCACTGCGGGGCAGAAGGTCACCGACTACTATCTTCGCTACGGCACTCTCTATTACGGAGAGCTCTTCGCCGACCACGACCATATCGAGGACTGGTTTGAGGACGAACAGCCCGTGGAGGCCGTCATCGGCGGCAAGCGTCTCGCCAACTACTCGCGCTTCACGTATGACGCGGCGCGCGATGTCGACGGCTCGGGCTGGAACAATTGGTTGCTTGCTCGCGCCTACATTGAAGGCATGTACACGAGCAACATAGTCACGGTTGTTACAAACTCCTCCGGCAGGGTTGTCGCGACGACCAATGAAGTGACGGGTTCCACCCTTGCCGACAGGAAGGGCAACCTCGACCCGGCGGTCGACATCCACGTGTTCTACAACGGCAAAATGGGCAACCTTGGATACGGCAGCACCGTGCATACCATCGCTGTCAAGGTGTGGGGGCTTGACGCGGACGGCAAGGCCGACCTCAGCCGCTCGCCCGACAAGGTCTGGGGTATGAAGGCCGAAAGCCAGAACGCCCTTGACATGGAGGGGCTTGCCCACGGTTACAGCGCCACGCTCGGCAGCGTCCGCCCGGGACGCAGCCTGTTCGTGGCCTATGCCGTGGAGGGCGAGTACGATGATGGTACCGAGATTCCTCCGTACGAAGAAGGTATGCCCTACGGCGTCGCCTACGCGACAATCGGCGCGAAGAGCGGCGAAGTCGTCGATATTGAACTGACGGACTTCAATCCTGCGATGATGCGTGTCAACCTCCCGGAGGCTATTGCGTTGCAGCGTGTCTACGCAGACAGCCTTGCCGCCAAGGACTCCGAGTGGTGGGGCAAGGCGATGACGGCCGGCAGCGCCGAGTGGAGGACGTACTATTCCGACATGAACGCGGCCTACGAGAGCATGGTCGGGACTGCCGACCGCGGCAAGGGTTCGTGCAGCTGGGCGACGATCCAGCGCGCCGTGGACTACTGCGGCACGAATCTCGTGTTTGCGTCGTCGAACATAGTCCACGTCTGGGTGGCGCAGCTTCTTCTCAACGGCGAGAAGAATTCCAACGGTCTCTATTACAAGCCCCTGTTCACCATGGGCGCGGTGGACCTTTCGAAGCACAATGTGCTCACCGAGGCCGATCTTGTGAATTATGGCTATCCCGACCTCGGCTGGGGTACGGTTGGATCGGCGTATCTTGAGGATCATCCCAACATCTCCTCTCTCACTAGCGCGACATTCGGCTTGATTCTCGAGCGTTCGCCGGTGACCTATCCCAACGCCAACAACCTGCTCCTTGTCGAGATGGTGAACCATTACGAGAAGGGTCTGCGCCAGACGGCTATCGCCGACAGGCAGGTTCGCAACTACAGCGGCCAGCCGACGTTCAGCTGGACCCACGCGAACACGATAGGCAAGGACTACCCGGCCTTCCAGCTCAAGGTCTGGAAGAGTGGCACGGTGGTGTACGATTCCGGTGTGCAGCCCGCGCCCGTGCGCGACGCGTCCGGCCGCTACAACTGGACGGCGCCTATCTGGGTCGGCTCCATGCTGGCGAGCGGCACGGTGTTCGAAGGCAACGAGGAGTATGTCTGGGATGCGTCCATGCTTGACGCGAAGTTCACGTCGTTCGGCGGCTCCGCCGGCGCCGGCCAGAAGTTCACGATGCAGGAGAGCTCGCCGTCTGGCGGAGCAACCGACTATGGTGTGATTCCCGTAAAGGTGAAGTACACCGGCCCGGGCACGGTTTCCACAACTGCGGCCAAGCAGTGCCTGCGCGTCGAAGCCTATCTCTCCTCCGACTTCAGCGGCACGCCGGTCGGCGTGGGCTTTGTGACCGACGCGGGCGATCTAAAAGATGTAAAGAAGATCAGCGTCAACGCGCAGGTGACCGGGTTGCCGACATCGAACGAGTACTATCTGCTCGCCTATATCGACACCAACGGCAACGGTGTCCACGACGACTGGGAATCGTGGGGTTACGCCTGTTACTACATGGATCCGGATCGCGACGACATCTACACGCCGCGCGCCTACAAGCCGGGCAATGCGGCTGCCGTGGAAAACTGCCTGATCTATGTCAACGATGCCGACACCAACGGCAACATGGTTCCCGACGTGTGGGAATGGGAGAAGGATGGCAGGCTTGGCGGCGCGACCGCCACCGGCGCGGCTTCGCTTTCGCCGTACTACTCCTACACGCTTGACGACGCGACGAAGAAGTCTGCCCTCTCGAAGCTCGGCTCCAAGTTCGGCGCTCCCGCGCTCATGAGCTCGCTTGCGTATGCGACGATGCTCTCGGCGATGCGCTCCGGCGAGCAGCTCACCGCCGAGCAGGCGTTCATCATCACCGGCATCGATGTGACGAAGGTGGAGGCGTCGCCCAAGGTGTCGATATCCTCGTTCTCGCTTGCGGACGGGATCACGCTGGCGGTCGATCCGTCGGCGACGGTCGACGGCGAGGAGGTTTCGTCGACCGCCCCGCTCACAATCAAGGTCTACGTGACGCTCTCCGTGCAGTATACTGACAATCTCGCCTCGGCGACATGGACCGAGGCGGCCAGGAAGACCATGCAGCTTACGCTTGCCTCCGGCGAGCGCAAGATCGGCGCGGACGAACTGACCGATGTCAACGACGCGCTGCGCGAAGCGGTCGCCGAGCATGGTTCCGGCTGCTACTTCCGCGTGGTGGTCGAAGTCGGTGAAAAGTGAGGGTCGTCGAAAAAACCGTTCTAAGGAAGACTAGCAAATGAAGAAGGCAATAAGGAAGGTACTCGTAATCAACTCCGGGTCGAGCTCGCTCAAATACCAGCTGTTCGACATGGTCAAGGGCGAGCGTCTCGCCAAGGGCCTCGTCGAGCGTATCGGCTGCGGCGGCCCCAAGGACCATACCGAGGCGCTCAAGAAGGTCGTCGCCGATCTCGGCGAGCCGAAAGACATCGACGCCATCGGCCATCGAGTGCTGCACGGCGCGGAGGTTTTCAAGGACTCCGTCAAGGTCGACGCGAAGGTTCTCGCCAAGCTTGACAAGCTCGTGAAGTTCGGGCCGCTGCACATGCCTGCCAACATCGGCGGCATCCGCGCGTGCCAGAAGATATTCAAGGGCGTCCCCAACGTCGCGGTCTTCGACACGGCCTTCCACCAGACCATGCCCGACTGTGCGGCCATGTACGCCATCGACCCGAAGTACTACAAGAAGATGGGCATACGCAAGTACGGCTTCCACGGCACGAGCCACAAGTTCATCGTCGCCGAGGCCGCGAAGCTGCTCAAGAAGCCTCTCGCGAAGATAAACCTCGTGACGTGCCACATGGGCAATGGAAGTTCTCTCTCTGCGGTCAAGAACGGGCAGTGCGTCGACACCTCCATGGGTCTCACCCCGCTAGCCGGCATGGTGATGGGAACGCGCTGCGGCGATATCGACGCGGCGGCCGTCCTCGCCATCATGGAGGCCGAGAAGCTCACTCCCGCCCAGGCCGACACGCTGCTCAACAAGAAGTCGGGCCTGTTGGCGCTCACGGGTTCCAGCGACTGCCGCGACATCTGCGCCATGGCGGAGAAGGGTGACAAGGCGGCCGAGCTCGCGCTTGAGATGCTCGCCTACAGGACGGCGCTCTACATCGGCGGCTACAACACCATAATCGGCGGTGCCGACGCCATCATCATGACGGGCGGCATCGGCGAGAACTCCAGCGAGGTTCGCGAGCGTATCGTGAACCGTCTCGGCGCGCTCGGTATCAAGCTCGACAAGAAGGCAAACGCCGTCCGCGGGAAGGTCGCGACCATCTCGGCCAAGGGTTCGAAGATACCCGTCATCATCATACCGACGAACGAAGAGCTCGCCATCGCGCAGGACACGGTAGCGGTTCTTGGCTGAAGAACAAGCAGAAGGAATACGCCAAATGGATGCGATAAAGAACATAATCGAAAAGGCCTCGAAGCTGAACGGCACCGTCGTTCTGCCCGAGGGAATGGACGCGCGCGTCATCACGGCCGCCTGCGCCTGCGTCGACCGCAAGATCTGCACCCCCGTTGTGCTCGGCACGGCGGAGGAGATCGCCGCGGTCGAGGCCTCGGCGGGGCTTAGTCTTGCGGAGCGCGGCATCAAGACCGTTGACTACACCCAGGGCGACGCCGAGCTGGAGGCCGCCTATCTTGAGGCGTGGAACGCCAAGGAGTCGAAGAAGCCTGCGGAGAAGCAGAAGATTATCGATCTTGCCGCCGCCCAGAAGACCCTTCGCACGAAGCGCATCTACTTCGGCGGCATGATGGTGAAACTCGGCCGCGTCAATGGACTCGTCGCCGGCTCCATCGCCTCCACGGGCGACATGCTGCGCGCGGCGTTCCACACGCTCGGCACCCAGAAGGGTGTGAAGACCGCGAGTTCCTGCTTCATCATGGATCTCAAGAGGCCGACAGCCTCGGGTGATTCGGTTCTAGCTTTCGGCGACTGCGCCGTGATCCCCAACCCGACGGCAGAACAGCTGGTTGACATCGGTCTTGCGACGGCGCAGACCTACCGCGATCTCACGGGCAACGAGCCGCGCGTCGCCTACCTGTCGTTCTCGACGAAGGGATCGGCGGCGGGCGACCTTGTCGAAAAGGTCCAGAAGGCTGTCGAACTCGCGAAGCCGCGATTTGCCGAGGCCGGGATAAAGATGGACGGCGAGATGCAGTTCGACGCCGCTATCGTCCCTGCCGTCGGCAGGCTCAAGAACCCCAAGGGCGAGATACAGGGCAATGCCAACGTGTTCATCTTCCCCGACCTGCAGGCCGGCAACATCGGCTACAAGATTGCTCAGCGCCTCGGCGAGGCGGACGCGATCGGCCCCAATCTGCAGGGTCTCGCGAAGGCGATGAACGATCTTTCCCGCGGATGCTCCGCCGAAGACATTGTCGGAACCATCTGCGTAACCCTGCTGCAGAGCCAGACAAAGTAAAGGAAACATGACCGAGGAAAGGATGATAGCGCGCGCGAAGGAAGTCTTCGATATCGAGATCGAAGGCCTCCGCCGCACCCGTGACTCCGTCGGCGGCAGTTTCGCCGCCGCGGTGAAGATGATTATCGCCTGCGCCGCGCAGGGCGGCATAGTCGTCGTTTCGGGCGTCGGCAAGAATCTGCACATCGCCGAAAAGATGAGCGCCATCTTTTCGTCGACGGGCACGCGCTCCATCGTTCTCAACCCCGTGCAGGCGATGCACGGCGACCTCGGGATGGTTTCCGCCAAGGATATCCTGATAGCGCTCTCGTTCAGCGGCGAGAGCGACGAGATACTTCGTCTCATACCTGCGATACGCCGGCACGGGCTAAAGGTCGTCTCCATGACCGGCCGTCCCGAGTCGACGCTTGCGTCGATGAGCGATGTACACATCGAGATCCCTTGCGGGAAGGAGGCCTGCCCTTTCGGGATGGCCCCCACGAACTCCACGACCGCCACCATGGCCATGGGCGACGCGCTCGCGATGACGCTTATCGACGCGCAGAGGTTCTCTGTCGAGGAGTATGCGATGAATCACCCCGCCGGCGCTATCGGAAGGGCTCTCGTCATGAAGGTGACGGATGTCATGAGAACCGGCGGTCGTCTCGCGAAGATCGGTTCTTCTGCGACAGTGATGGAGTCGCTGATGGCTATGACCAGGGCCCAGGGCGGCGCGGCGGTCGTCGTCGGCGACGGCGACCGGCTTGTGGGTATTTTCACTGACGGCGATTTCCGCCGGGTCATGTCGGAGCGTCCCGCCTCCGGGGACGGCGCGGCCTGCACGGTAATGTCCGAGCCGGTGTCGAAGTACATGACGGTCTCGCCGATGTTCGTGCGCGACGATGTCTATGCGGCGGAGCTCTTGAAGATATTCGAGCGCAAGCGAATCGACGACCTGCCTGTGTGCGATGCGGCCGGTCGCGTGGTGGGACTTGTCGACATACAGGACCTGCCGAAGATGAAAGTGATGTGAAGCCTGTCAAATGGAACTTAAAGAAAGGAACGAAAAGATGAACATCAAGAAGACAATGATTTTTGGTATCGCCGCTTTTGCGGCGGCGGCCGCCGTGGCCGCCACGACGACGCGTTCGTCATACGGGAAGAGGGGGGCGAAGGCCGCAGTCGCCGAGGAGTCCGAGGAAGGTCCTGAGGCGGAGGTGAAGATAGAGCGCTTCCCGATGCTCGGGAGGAGCGCCACCTTGAACGCGCCTTCTCTTTCTGGCGAGTCCACGATCGGCAATGTATTCACCAAGCCCCGCAAATGGATCGTTCTTGAAGCGAAGTATTCTACGTTCGACAGGATCGTCGACCAGCTTACATTCACCTGGCATGTGCTTCTCGACACGAGCACGGCGACGACCAAGGACAAGGCGGCTCTCGCCAAGCGCGCGCCGTACTCGTACTTCTCGCAGACCGTCACCTACGCCAACATCCCCAAGGGCGCGCATGCCGCGAGCGTCTGCCTGCATCCGAGCTATCTTGAGCAGTTCGGCGAGCCCAAGGCCGTCGGTCTTGTCATCACGGATGCGAACGGCAAGGTTCTCGCCGGCGACTGCGAAAGCGAGATAAAGGGAATAGCCTCCCATCCGAAGTCCATCGACATGGCGTTCTGGAACAACGACGAGATCATGAACAAGAAGAACCCGAAATCCGAATCGGGCGACTTGATGATCGAGCGCCGCCAGGGTCTGCAGGACCGTTCCAAGACGATATGGGCGCTTGTAAACCCGAACGACTACGAGCTCGTGATACAGTAAACCCAGCAACGCGGCTTCTATCTTATGGCAAAGAAATTCCTGACTCTAGACATAGGCGCGGCGACTGTCGCCCTTGCCGAGTACGAGAGCGGCGCGAAAGGCGCGCTGACGCTCCTCAACTACGGCACGGCCCAGCTTTCCGCGCCGCTCGACTCGGGCGATCCGGCGACGATTCTCGTGCCGGCGCTTATGGACATAGTCCGCGAGAAGGGCATCCGTCCCGGTCCTGTGGCGATTTCGCTTTCGGGGCAGATGGTGTTCCCTCGCTTCACCGCGATACCGGCCGCCGGCGGGCCGGACAGGTTCGAGCAGATGGTTCGCTACGAGATCGAGCAGAATGTGCCGTTCCCGATAGACGAGATGGTGTGCGACAGGCAGATCCTGGGCGACACCGAGAACGGCGACAAGGCTGTGATGATTGTCGCGGCGAAGATCGAGCAGGTTGAGGCCATAACAGACGCCGTCGCCTCGGCGGGATTCCGTCCCGAGCTGGTCGACGTGGCGCCGCTGGCTTTCACCAATGCCGTGAGGGCTTCGACCGGCGGCGACACGAGCTGCGCGATACTGCTTGACATAGGAGCCAAGACCACGTCGCTTGTAATAGTGGAGGACGACAAGGTCTACAACCGGTCGATCCCGATCGGCGGCAAGAACATCACGCGCGATATCTCGCAGGCGCTGGGCTGCACGGCCGAGGAGGCCGAGGCTCTCAAGATCGAGAAGGGATACGTCTCTCTCGGCGGTGTCGTCGAGGATGAAGACGAGGTTGCCGACCGCATATCGAAGGTATGCCGCGCGATCATGACCCGTCTTCAGGCCGAGATATCGAGGTCGGTCAATTTCTACCGCAGCCAGCAGGGCGGCGGCGCGCCGGTGAAACTATACTTGACCGGCGGAACGGCTCTTCTGCCGCAGGTCGACCAGTTTTTCTCGGAGGCTCTCGGCATCGAAGTCGAATTCTTCAATCCGTTCGACTTCATAGGAGTCGGTTCGGCCGTGGACCAGGAGGCGCTCGGGTCCGACGGCGCTCTTCTCGCGCCGACGGCGGGTCTTGCGCTTCACATGACCGGCGCGTCGCGCTTTGCTATAAACCTTATACCTCCGTCGATCCTCGCAGCTCGCGCCGAGCGCGCGAAAATACCTGTTGTCGCCGCCGCATCGGCGCTTTTTGTCGCCGCGCTCGCGCTCGTTTTCGTCGGCATCGGCCGTCAGTCCGAAGTCCTTGAAGCGCAGTATGACGGCGTCGAGGCCAAGGTGAACGTGCTGAAGGGCTTCGAGACGAAGCTCAAGGCCGCAGAGAAAGGTGTTGAGGAGGCGCAGGCCTCCGCCGATGCGATAAAGGACCTTCTTGCGCGCAGGTATGCAGCTTCGGCCCGCTTGAGCGCCGTGCGCGGAGCCTTGGGACAGGGCATGTGGATCGAGAAGTGGGAGCCGGGCCGCGTCACCATGCGGGGATGGAAGGACAATCTCGACGTGATGACCGCCATACATGCAGAGCAGCACAACGGCAAAAAGCAGACGGCGTCTGAAATAGTCGTTGCGAAGCTCAAGGCGAACATCGCGGTCGTTCCCGAATCGGTTCGCATAGCCGATATGACCGCGCTCGGCAAAGATGCCGCGCTCGAGCAGTTCACAGTGGAGGTTAAGTTCAAATGAACAAGTCGAAGATCATACTGGCTTCGGTAGGCGGCGTTGCGCTTACGGCGTCGCTCGTGCTCGCCTATCTGATATGGAGCGCGATGGCCGACAAGAGCGAGAGGGCGGCCGACCTTGACGGTGCCATCGCAACTGCCGACAGGCTTACAAGGCTTCCCGTGTATCCCGGGCCGGACGGAATAAAGGCCTACAACGCGAATGCCGAGACCTACAAGACATGGCGCGAAGACGCCGTAAAGATCGCTTCGGCCGGCGACATGGCTTTCGAATCTACGACGCCGCCGGCGTTCAAGGCGTTTCTTGTCGATGACGCGCGCAGGCTTTCGGCTCTGCCGGGAGCAGTCGACGGGAGGCTGGTCAAAGAGGATTTTCCGTTCGGCTTTAAAGACTACATAACCGGCGGCGTCTTGCCGGCCCAGGCCGATCTTGCGCGTCTGCAGCGGGAGTGGTATGATGTGTCGACCGTGATCGAGGCGCTTGCAAAGTGCGGCGTGAGCGAGGTTGTCGACGTGACCATCAAGCCGCCGACCCCGGTCCAGCCCGAGCAGACGGCCAAGAGCAGTAAAAAGAACAAAGGCAAGAAGCCCACCAAGGTGGAAAACAAGGATCAAGATCCGGTCGTGACGTGCTTCACTGTCGACTTCCGCACGCGTCCGGCAGGACTTGTCAACGCCATCAACGAGTTCATCACGTCTTCGCGCTTTGTCGTAGTGGACGATTTCTCTTTCACGCGCGAAAAGGACGATATCGCCGAGGCCATCGGCGGCGACGGCAAGAAGCAGCAGGAGTCGCAGCCTCGCGGCCGCCGCGGCCGCCGCGGCCGTGCGGCCGAGGAGGAAGAGACTCCCAGGCCCGAGGTCGAGAAGGGACAGAGCGTGGTGACCGATCCCATGACAGCGTCTCTTTTAAGAGTGTCCATGACATTCTCGGTGTATGATTTCCGTTCGCTTGAGGGCGGCGCGGCGGAAGCCGGCGCAGACGCGGAGAAATCGGAGGAAGCGAAATGAGTTCACGCATTGGAGGAAATTTCTTTACGGCCCACTACGACTGGATCGTTGCGGGGGTCGCGGTGGTGGCGTTTGCCTGCGCCGTGGTGTTTTTCACGGGCGCGCTTGAGGAGGACGCCGACGCGCAGACCGCGGCGGCCGTTCGCAGGATAGAGTCGCGCAAGCCCGATGGAAGCGGCGTGAAGCCTGCCGACATGGAGTGGTATGCGCGGATCACCAAGCTTGCCAAGGCGCCGCTCACCATGAATCCCGTCAATGAAAAAGGCGGCAGTTTCCTCGCGAGCGACCGTCGCGTGTTCTGCGTAAAGCAGGAATGCCGCGCTCCGATTCCGCCGGCGACGAAGATCTGTCCGTACTGCAACGAACCCCAGCCCGAGGAGCAGGCGCCGGTCGCGGTGCTCGACGCCGACGGTGACGGCCTGCCGGACGAGTGGGAGCGCAAGTACGGTTTGTCGCCGAGCGATGCTGGCGACGCCGACGCGGACGCCGACGGCGACGGCTTCACGAACGCCGAGGAATTTGCGGCGGGTACGAATCCGACAGATCGCAACGATCACCCGGACTATCTCGATTCCATCAAGATCGCGCTTCCTCTCAAGGAGACGGTGCTGCCTTTCTTCCTGCAGTCGTATCAGAAGAGTCCAGCCGGGATGAGGCTCGACCTCTTCGACCCGAAGAAGCGCAACGACTACGGAACGCTCGGAAAGTCGTACCTCACGCTCGTCGGCCAGGACGTCGGCGACACTGGCTTCACGGTCAAGAGCTTCGAGAAGAAGGAGAAGCGCGTCAAGGTCGCCGGCGGCGGCGGCGCGGTGAAATCGGTGGACGTCTCGTACGCAGTCATAGTTCGCAAGAGCGACGGCAAGGAAATAAGGCTGTCGATCACCGCGCAAGGAAAGCCCAGACGTGTGCCGATCGACGTGCAGGCCCGGCTGCTGTACGAGCGCGGCGAGACGAAGGAGTTCCTGGTGGTGCCGGGCGATACGATCGACCTAAATGGAACGAAGTATTCAATCAAGGCGATCAACCGCCTGTCCAATGGCGCGTCGGTGACATTCGAGCACTCTACGCTCGGAACGACGCGGACACTTCAAGCACTTGAATCGTAACCAAAATTAGAGTATAATACACTCAGACTTTGAACAAGGAGCATGAGATCGTTATGACGAATCTGAAAAAAACCGCCGCCGTCAGCGTGGCCGCTGCCGTCATTGCCTGCGTACCGTTTGCGTTCGCACAAGACGACCTGGATGACTTGCTGAAAGATCTCGAAAGCGATCTTGCAGCCGAAACCGCCCCGGCGGAGGCCGTCGCGCCTGCGACAGTTGAAGAGCCTGTCGCCGAGGAACCAACGGCTGAGGAGCCTGTCGCTGAAGAGCCTGCCGCCGTGGAGCCAGTCGCCGACGAACCTGCACAGGAAGAACCCGCTGCCGAAGAACCCGCGGTCGAGGAACCTGCGCAGGAAGAACCTGCGGTCGAGGAGCCTGCAACGGAAGAGCCTGCTGTCGTCGCGCCTGCCGCTGAAGAACCGGTTGCGGTTGAACCGGCTGCCGAGGAGCCTGCCGTCGAAGAGCCTGCTGCGGCCGAACCCGAGCCTGCAGTTGTTGATGCAGGCCCTGTGGCTGTCGCGCCTGTTCCTGCGCCTGCGGCTGCGCCTGTCGATCCCGACGCCGAGCTTCTGGACAATCTGCGCACTACGGAGCGTCTGCGCCGCGAAGCATATGATGAACAGGCAAAGCGTGAAATCGTTGCTGCCCGCAAGAGCATGTCCGAGGGCGCTTATGATGACGCCACGCGCGCCTATGGCAATGCGCTCAAGCTTCTCAATGACAGTCCGGCGACCAAGGATCTCCGCCGCGAGTGCGAGCAGGGTATTGCCGAGGGGCAGTACCGCCAGGCTCTCGAGGAGGAGCGTCTCGGGCGGCGCGAGAATGCCGTTGAGATGATGGAGAAAGCCAAGGCCCTGCGTCATCCCAAGGCCCGTCGCCAGCTTGAGGCCTGGAACAAGACGACCGACCCGAACGCCAACAAGACGGCGATCTCCGATGTCCGCCACCGCCGTAACGATGCGGACTACAAGGCGCAGCGCGAGAAGAACCGCCGCCACCTGAGGCGCGCGCGCCAGCTCCTGTCGGTAAGGGATATCGACAAGGCTCTTGACGAGTGCGAGCTCGTGCTTGTGAACGACCCCTACAACCAGGAAGCGATTCGTCTAAGGGGCGCAATCCAGAAGAAGCGCGCGTTGATTCTCAATCAAGAGTTCAATGTGACGCGCGACGCCATGATCGCCGATGTCGACAAGGCGTGGCGGCCGGTGTATGCGCCAAACGCGCGCCAGCTCGAGGAGTCGGCTTCGTCTACGCTCAAGCGCTCGGTCGGCGACGATCCCGAGCGTTCGGTGGAACAGTCTATCATCCAGCGCATGAAGGAGATCGTCCTTCCCACGATTTCGTTCAAGCCGCCGGCGACGATTATTCAGGCGATTGAAACATTCCGCACCTATTCAAAGGACTTCGACCGCCCCGACATTCCGCTTGAAGAGCGCGGTTTCAACTTTGTCGTGAAGATGCCCGACGCGCTTCTTTCCAAAACATCGGAGCAGAGCGCCGACGACTCCGACGATTTCTCGTCGACCGGCGACGAGACCGATTCCAGCCAGGCGGGAGTGCCTATAATACCGATGATCACGGCCAACGCCATCAGCTTCTACGACGCGCTCAAGCTTGTGTGCGATTCGGTCGACTACAAGTTCCAGGTAAAGGGGCCTGTCGTAATGGTCATGCACAAGGATCAGGCGATCGACGAGATGATCACGCGCCAGTATCCTGTAATGGCCGCCTTCATGGAGAAGATGGATACCGTCTCCAACGATGTAAAGGAGATGGGGCTCGGCTTCGGCGGCGGCAGGTCCAACAGTCGCGGCGGCGACAGCGAGGAGGAGAACAAGGAGCAGGATTGGAAGGGCGTCTTCTCGGCTCTTGGTGTCCAGTGGCCCGAAGGCAGCACGATCTTCTATATGAAGGCGACGGGCAAGCTGTATGTCAAGAATACAGAGGAAAACCTTGCCGAACTTGAAAAGGCGCTTATCGCGCTCAACGCCGAACAGAAGCTTATCGAGATCGAGGCGCGCTTTGTCGAGGTTAGCCAGCAAGACCTCAACTCCCTCGGCTTTGAGTGGATACTGAACAGCAACTACACCCTCGGCAGCGGCGGCTGGCTCGGTCGCAAGCTCGGCATGAAGAAGGGCGGTTGGGGCGAAGGCTATAAAGCGCAGACGCAGCCGATTCCGGTCAAAAACGCAGATGGTACTATTAGTAGTGTTGACACCACAACCTATACTGGCGACGGCAACACCTCGTGGCGCAAGACCGGGCTTGTCAACGGCACGCCTACGCGTCTTAACAGCGGTATTGCGGGTATTAACTCGATGGGCGGCGAGAACGCCACGTTCGGCGACGTGAACCGCTATCTCTCGCGCACGGGCAATGCCGTTTCGGGGCAGGACCAGTCGTCCAACGACCAGTTCATGAAGGTGAACGCGTTCCTCGGCTCGGCCGATCTCTCGATGATTCTCCATATGCTTTCGCAGCGCACCGACACGGATCTCCTTTCCGCGCCGAAGGTGCTCACGCGCCCGGGTGAGAACGCGGTCATCAAGGTCGTCACCGAGTACATCTACCCGACAGACTACAATGTGCAGCTGCAGTCCAGCTCGTCCTCGGGATCCAGTTCGAACGGCGGCAGCCAGTCGGCGATTCTTGCCGTGGTCGAGCCGGAGCAGTTCGAAACGCGCGAAGTCGGCGTAATCCTCGATGTAACCCCGACGCTCACGGATGACGGCAACTTGATCGACCTCAAGCTTGATACGAAGGTCGTCGACGAGCCTACATGGAAGAACTACGGTATGAAGATTCCGTATTCCGGCAACAGTTCGTCGCTGCAGAGCTTCGAGGGTATCGGCGAAATCTTCTCGTCGCTGGCTGAGTTGATCACTGATGTCGGTGGTGAGCTTACGACCAGCACGCGCCAGATGATTGTCGACAACGCTACAAGTTCTGCAATCAGCGCCATGGATTCTCTCTCTGCAACAGGTGAAAAGAACATGACCTATTACGAGGCGCCTATGGAGCAGCCGTTCTTCCACGTTCGCTCGATTGTTTCCTCCGTCTCGATCAATCCCGGGTCGACGATTGTCATGGGCGGTCTTATAACCGAGAGCCGTCAGGCTATGGACGACAAGGTTCCGTTCCTCGGCGATCTGCCTTTCGTCGGCAGGCTCTTCCGCAGCCATGCAGAGCAGACGATCAAGAAGAATCTCCTCATCTTCGTGACGAGCCGTCTTCTCGACGTCCGCGGCCGCGAGGTCGCGGCCGGCAGTCCCAACGATGGAGAAACGGGCGTCAAGTCAGCGCCTGAGGCTTCGGCGAATTGACGATGGTGCGCAAAGTTTCCATACTTTGCATGGTGGCGTCGCTGCTCTTCTCTTTGAAGGCAGCGACGCCGCTTGTCACACAATACATAGCACCTGTCGATAAACCTACTTGGGAGGACCGCGTACTGACGGGTGAATATGGTACTGGTGCAGGTTTCAAATATAGTGCTGTGAAATCGTTATGGGGAGGAAATACATGGTATAATTTTGCGATATTTGTACAAGGTACGGATTTTGCTGATTCATGTTTTCTTGCATGGTCGAATTGGCTTAGGTTTACGGTGGATGGAAATCAGCTTCCGCTTGATAACCCATACACATGGACCCGTTCTGTTCAATCCAAAAAGCGGTATCTTTATTATCCGAAATTCAACGCAAGTGGTGCATTTGATAGTTCATCGTCGGCCGGCCACAAAACCGTCAAAACTACCGTAGGAGCGAACCTACATCAGTTATTTGATTTGAATGGTTCTGATGCAACTTCTACTGGTGCAGCATACGTGCAGTGCGTCCATACCGACTGGGTTTATAAAGTGACCTTCGATGCAAACGGCGGTAGCGGTACTATGGGCAATTTTGTGTTTACGAATTCCGCCGCGCTGCCTGCGAACGCATTCAGCAGAACGGGATATGATTTTTCGAGATGGAATACGCGGGATGACGGATCGGGCACGTCCTACGGTGATGAGGCTGAGGTTCAAACGGATATTGATCCTTTACACGCCATCTGGTCTGCGAAGAGTTACAACATAACATTCTCGGGCGAGGGTGCTACAACCGAAGGAAAGCGCAGCTGCACGGTGAAGTATGACGGGAGTCTTGTTGACATGTCGTCGCCGGATCTGCCCAAGCGCACGGGATATGAGTTTGGCGGATATTTCTCCAAGCCGGAAGGTAAAGGCAAGCAGTGGTATTCGTCGACAGGGGAAGCCGCCGATGATCCTTGGAATGTTGCCGGCAATACTACATTATATGCCAATTGGATTGGTGCTGAATATTATGTCACGTATGCTAAAGGCGGCGATGATGTGACGGGAATAATGGATCGTCAGACTTTCATATATGGTAAGCCGCAGAAGTTGCTTGCGAACAAATACGAGCGTGAAGGCTATAATTTCATCGGATGGTCGGCGCATGAAAATGCGTATGTTGACTATGTCGATTGTGCGGTGGTAAGCAACCTTACTGACGTAGCCAAGGCAGACATTGTCCTTTATGCCATTTGGGAAAAAATAAAACCGCCGGAGACGGTTGCTGTAGTGTTTGATGCGAACGGCGGAGTGTTTGCTGCTGAGGCTGCCACCTATGAGCGCAATATCATCCTGGGTGGCAGGTTTGAATCTCTGCCTATGCCGACAAACGCCAACAATTCTCTGTTCTTTGCCGGCTGGTGGACATCGACAAACCCGGTCGATCGCGTTCAGATACTTTCCACAAACATCGTCGACGCCGCAATCACCAATCTCTACGCGCGGTGGAAGGCGGTTGTTTCTCCAGATTTGACTTTCAACCTTGCCGACGGCAAAACATTGACAAACGTTACAGCCGTCATAGGCGACGAGTTCGGCAGGTGGTTCCTTGATCCTCCGCCGCAATACACTGGCGGTTACAGGCATTTCGGTTGGTACAGGGCAGACGGCAGCCGCGTTGAAGAGAATGATATCATAGAAGGAGACGAGACGCTGACCGGGCGTTGGACGCTTGGTGCATTCAACGATGCGTGGAACTGCGCGAATGTTCAATTTGAAACGAGCGGCGAAAACGTTTCGGGCTGGGCTATGGACGAGACGAACAAGGTCGCGCGAAGCGGTGACGTATCCGGTCTTGGAACTGATGTGGAGGCAAAATCCTATCTCTTCATGAAGCCGGCGGTTGCAGGAACATTGTCCTTGAAACTTAGAACGTCATGTCTGCCTAAGCTAGATAATCAATGGCTCGCCTGTCTTGACATCAACAGTGCAACTAATCGTATCGGGGGGCCGGAATCCTGTCGAGACGTAAGCATACCTCTTGACGGCGACGCCACTTTTTATCTGAACTACTATCAATTGGGCGGTTACGATAGCGTGGACTATACTGTAGAAGACTGTGCCTGGGCGAGCGACTTCAGCTTTGTGCCCGAAAACCCTCTCTCTGAATGGACGGCGCTTGCCGACAAGACGCTTTCGGCGAAGACGGGCGGCTCGGCTCAATGGGTTGTTGCAGACGACGGCGATTCGCTCGTCATAACGAACCTGCCGGATGCGCGCTCTGCATGGATCACGCTGGAGACTTCCAAGAGCCGCGCCGGCGTTCTTGAGTTCAAGTGGCGGACAAGCTGCGAGGATGGTTATATCGACACGAACGGCGTGTACCAGGTGTGCGACAGGCTGGAGTTCCAGGATGAGCGCGGTGAAAGGACGCTTCGCATTGAAGGCGTGATGTCGGACTGGGAGAGCGTCGTATGGACGAACAGCGTCGAGTCGGCTCATACCTTCACATGGCGCTATGTCAAGGACGGCGATGCTTCGGCCGGCGACGACGCGGCCTGGATCAAGGATGTCAAATGGACTCCTTTCCCGCCGGAGCCGAAACCTTTCCGCGTCCTCATCTGGTGACGGAGCCGTCGATGAAGCGCGTGGCCATAACGGGCGGCATAGCATGCGGCAAATCGCTCGTCGCGAAGTATCTGAACGAGATGGGATTCGCGACGGTCGACGCCGATGATATCGCCCACGAGCTCGTTCCTCCAGAGGAGCGCGCGCGCCTCGCGAAGATCGTGTTTCACGACCCCGCCGCGCGCAAGGCTCTTGAGGCTCGGCTTCATCCGCTCATAAGGCAGCGGCTGCGCGAGCGTATCGCCTTGGCCGCCCCTGCGCCCGTCATAGCCGTGATCCCTCTCCTCTTCGAAGTGCACTGGGACGAAGATTATGATATAATATGCTGCGTCACGTCGGAGAAGGAGACGCAAATCTCCCGGATGATGACGACGCGCGGCTACACGCGCGACGAGGCCGAGGCCCGGATAGCGGCGCAGATGCCGCTGAAGGAGAAGGCCGCGAAATCCCAATTCGTAATCGCGAACGATGGGTCGCCCGACGACCTGCGCGCGGCGGTTGCGCAGTTTGCGGAATGGCTTGATTCCCAGAGCCACGGCGAGTCTGAAATCTGAGAATGAGGCGGGGCCTCGAAACCCCAGACAAACGCCGGGCCGTCGCGGCCCGCGACAAATCAACGATTCGCAAGAAGGAGCGAAAGCAATGTCAGAAGAACTAGATGTATTCGCCGGCACGACCGCCGCGGCGAAGCAGACCCATCCTGAGGCCGACGCCTCTGCGACCGACGCCGAGGCGCAGCCGTCTCCCGACACGCCCGCAGATGGCGAGGCGGAATCATCCGGCGCGGGCCGCCAGTACCAGCAGCGCCAGGGAAAGAAGTTCCACAACGGGCGCAAGCAGTACCAGCGCCAGCAGAAGAACAACTCGCCGATCCGCGGCGCGAACGGCGAAGAATCGGTGAACCCGCTTCTCAATGCGCCGCTGCCTAAAGAGCAGAAGGCTCAGGAGAACGAGCCGCCCGCGAACCCCAACCGCAACCCCGAGCTGCCCGAGTACCGCCTTGCCGACATCCAGACCTGGCCCGCGCCGCAGATAGTCGAGCGCATGATGCCCGGCGCCGATCCCGAGGAGCTCGGCACATACCGCAAGCACGAGCTCATCTTCGCGGCCATAAGGGCGTACCTCAAGAACGGCGGCGCGGTTCTCGCCTCGGGCTGCCTTGAGATCATGCGAGAGGGCCACGGCTTTCTGAGGTCGGCGAAGAACAACTTTCTCGCCTGCCCGGAGGATGTCTTCGTCACCCAGCAGCAGATTCGCCGCCACGCCTTGAGAACCGGCGACGTCGTCGAAGGCCCGATACGCGATCCGCGGGACCGCGACCGCTTCTTCTGCCTTGGCGGCGCGACGCTCGTGAACGGGAAGGAGCCTTCGGCGGCGGCCCGCGTGATCCACTTCGAAAACCTTACGCCCACCTTCCCGACGAGACGCATCATCCTTGAAACCGCGCCCGACGAGTTCTCCACGCGTGTCGTCGACATGTTCACGCCCATCGGCTTCGGACAGCGCGGCCTCATCGTCGCGCCGCCGCGCGTCGGCAAGACCGTCCTTCTCCAGAAGATGGCGAACGCGATAACGGCCAACCATCCTGATGCAATCCTGATCGTCCTTCTCGTGGACGAACGCCCCGAGGAAGTGACCGACATGCAGCGCAACACCAAGGCGATGGTGCTTTCGTCCACGTTCGACGAAGAGCCCCAGCACCACGTGAACGTCGCTGAAATGGTTATCGAGATGTCGAAGCGCCAGGTCGAGAACGGCCGCGACGTGGTGATACTTCTCGACTCCATCACTCGTCTCGCGCGCGCCTACAACACCGTCCAGCCGCACTCCGGCAAGATATTGACCGGCGGTGTCGACGCGCTCGCGCTCCATCGCCCGAAGCGCTTCTTCGGCGCGGCGCGGAACATCGAGGGCGGAGGCTCGCTTACGATCATCGCGACCGGCCTCGTAGACACAGGCTCGAGGATGGACGAAGTGATCTTTGAAGAGTTCAAGGGAACGGGCAACATGGAACTCGTCCTCGACCGCGGCCTTGCCGACAAGCGGATATTCCCGGCGATCGACATCGACAAGTCCGGCACGCGCAAGGAAGACCTCCTGCTCGACCCGCTTGAGCTTGAGAAGACGTGGAACCTCCGCCGCGTCCTCTCGGACGTCGGCCCCGAGTCCGCGATGAAGAGCGTTCTCAACTCTCTCAAGAAGACGAAGTCCAACCCGGAATTCCTCCTCGCGCTCGACCTCAAGAACCTGATGCATTGATGGACATCCAGATCAAAAACGCCCGGATGCACAACCTGCGCGGAATCGACGTTACGATTCCGCGCAATTCCCTTGCTGTGGTGACCGGGCTTTCGGGCAGCGGGAAATCGACCCTTGCTTTCGACACGCTTTACGCCGAAGGCCAGCGCCGCTATGTGGAGTCGCTCTCGGCATACGCCCGGCAGTTCCTCGACCGCATGAGGAAGCCCGAAGTCGACAAGATAGAGGGCCTGTCCCCGGCCATATCCATCGAGCAGCACACGACAGGCGGCAACCCGCGCTCGATCGTTGCGACCGTCACGGAGATTCACGACTACCTGCGAGTGCTGTACGGCTCCGCCGCCACCCCCCACTGTCCGAAGTGCGGCCGCGAGGTCCACCGCCAGTCGGCCGAGCAGATCGTAGACGGGATTATAGCATCGGCCGGCGAGGGCGCTTCAAAGAAGATTGTCATATACGCGCCTGTCGTCAAAGGCAAGAAGGGGCGGCACGAGGAGACGTTCGCCGCGATAAGGCGCAACGGCTTCGCGCGCGTGCGCATCGACGGCGTCACTTATCCGGTGGACGAACTTCCCGATCTGGACAAGAAGAAGTCGCACAATGTGGACATCGTCGTTGACAGGCTCGTCGTGCCATGCGACCGCACGCGCCTAACCGATTCCGTCGAGCTTGCTCTCAAGCACGGCGGCGGGCTGCTCTATGTCGAGGAGATCGGCGGCGGCGAAAGAGCCTGCTCGGAGCTTAACGCCTGCACGGACTGCGGCATATCCTTCGATGAACTCAAGCCGCGCTCCTTCTCGTTCAACTCGCCGTTCGGCGCCTGCCCGAAGTGCGCGGGGCTCGGCCAGCTCTACTACTTCGACGAGGAGCTTGTCGTGCCGGACAAATCGCTCCCCCTCAGGGAATGCATCCATCCGTGGCGCCGCGCCGGCCACAACGCCATAATGTACTACAACGCGCTTCTAGAGCAGATCGCCAAGCAGTACCGCGTCGATCTCGAAACGCCCTACGAGAAGCTGTCCGCGAAGTTCCGCCACGACCTTATGCACGGGTTCAAGGACGATCTGGTCCTCCCGTGGCGCCGAGAGGACCGCCCCTTCGAAGGTGTGCTCGCGACGCTGCAGCGCCGCCTCGAAGAGGCCGAGGACGATGAGACGCGGGCGAAGTGGGAGGCGTATCAGAGCTTCCGCACGTGTCCTGAATGCCACGGCACGCGCCTGAGGCCCGAGTCGCGGGCGGCGACCGTCGCGGGCCGTACGATCGTCGAGGTCATGGCGATGCCGGTCGGCGAAGCGCTTAAATTCTTCAAGTCTCTGCCGGCCGACTGCACACGCGGAACGTTCGCCGGCCTCGGCGACGTTCTCGCCGAGATCGTCCGGCGGCTCCAGTTCCTGCTGGACGTGGGACTGGAATATCTCACGCTCGACCGCGCCTCCGCGACGCTTTCGGGCGGCGAGATGCAGCGCATCCGCCTCGCCACGCAGATAGGCAGCGGGCTTACCGGCGTCCTCTATGTTCTTGACGAGCCGACCATCGGCCTCCACCCGCGCGACAACGAGCGGCTTATAGGAACGTTGAAAGGCCTGCGCGACCGCGGCAACACCGTCGTCATAGTCGAGCACGACGAGGAGATGATGCGGGCGGCCGACTGGATTGTCGACCTCGGGCCAGGCGCAGGCCGCGAGGGCGGGCGGCTCATGTATCAAGGACCGTTCAAAGGACTGCTCAAGTCCAGATCGCTTACGGCCGATTATCTCACGGGGAGGAAGACCGTCGCGATCCCGTCCGACGCCGGCAGTCCCGAAGGGAGGCGCTTCCTCACCATATCCGGCTGCTGCGAGCACAACCTGAAGAACATCACCGTAGACATTCCTGTAGGGTCGTTCACTGTTGTGACGGGAGTGTCCGGCAGCGGAAAATCCACTCTGGTGGACGAGACGCTCAAACGCGCTCTGATGAAGCGCTTCTACAACGCGAAAGCTGTCCCCGGCAGGTACCGCAAGCTCACCGGCGCCGAGAATTTCGACAAGGTCATCGAAATCGACCAGTCGCCGATCGGGCGCACGCCGCGTTCCAACCCGGCGACCTACGTCGGCTTCTTTTCGGAGATCCGCGAGCTCTTTGCACAGACCGAATCGGCGAAGGCGCGCGGCTACACGGCCGGCCGTTTTTCGTTCAACGTCAAGGGCGGGCGGTGCGAGGTGTGCGGCGGCGACGGACTCCGCAAGCTCGAGATGAGCTTCCTTCCCGATGTATACGTCACATGCGAGCAGTGCGGCGGCAGACGTTTCAACGCCGAAACGCTCGAGGTTACATACGGCGGCAAGAACATTGCCGACGTCCTTGAGATGACTGTCGCCGAAGCGCACGAGTTCTTCGCCAAGGTTCCGCCGCTCGAGCGCAAGCTGAAGACGCTCGTCGACGTAGGTCTCGGCTATGTGGCGCTCGGCCAGTCGGCGACGACGCTCTCCGGCGGCGAGGCCCAGCGCATAAAACTCGCGACGGAGCTTTCGCGCCGTTCGACCGGGCGCACGCTCTATCTCCTTGACGAGCCTACGACTGGGCTTCACTTCGACGATGTGGCCAAGCTGATGAGGCTCCTGCTGCGCCTGCGCGACCAGGGCAACACGATAGTGGTCATAGAGCACAACATAGATGTGATGAAGTGCGCCGACTGGATAATCGACCTCGGCCCCGGCGGAGGCGACGCCGGCGGGACGCTCGTATGCGAGGGGCCCGTGGAGGCGGTCCGCGCGTGCAAAAAATCAGTGACGGGAAAGTTCCTTTGAAGACGCTTATCGCCAACGGTACCATTGTGGACGGGACGGGCGCCGCGGCTTTCGCGGGCGACGTTGTCGTCGATGGCGACAGAATCGCCGACGTGCTCCCGCGCACGCCGCCGCGCGGCTCGTTCGACCGCGTGATCGACGCCTCGGGCTGCCTGGTCACTCCTGGCTTCATCGATGCTCATACGCATTCGGATGCATACCTTGTGATCGAGCCGGACGCACCGTCGAAGACAACCCAGGGCGTGACGACAGAGATCAACGGTCAGTGCGGCGGCTCCGTCGCGCCGCGCTACGGCGAGGCGCGGCTCTCGGGAGACTGGGCGGCCGTTCTTGGCGACCGCCTCACTTGGCGCTCGCTCGCGGAATACCGAAACGTTCTCGGCGCCGCGAAGCCTGCCGTGAACACCGTGCAGTTCGTCGGCCACAACACTCTGCGTTCGTCGGTCGTAGGCTACGCGGCGCGCGCCGCGACGCCCGGCGAGGTGGCGCAGATGAAGCGCCTGCTCGAGGCCTCGCTTGACGAAGGCGGCTGGGGGCTCACCACGGGCCTCATCTACCAGCCGGGCAGATATTCCACGCCGGATGAAGTGCTCGCGCTCGCGAAGGTAGCGGCGGAGCGCGGCGGATACTACGCGACGCACATGCGGTCGGAAGGCGACAGGATCCTTGAAGCGATAGACGAGGTTCTGGATCTCGTGCGGGCGACAGGCATCCGCGCCGAGATATCCCACTTGAAGACGAGCGGCCCGAAGAACTGGCACAAGATCGACGCCGTCCTAGACAAGGTCGAATGCGCGGTTGATGACGGCCTGCTTCTCGGGAGCGACCGCTATCCGTACTGCGCGGCCGGAACAGACCTCGACGTGCTTCTGCCCGACTGGGCGCAGGAGGGCGCCGCAAAAGCGGAATGCGTGCGGCTGGCCGACGCCGCCGCACGCGAACGCATCGTCCGCGAGATAGACGCCCTCGACCGCGACTGGTCCACTGTCATGATCGGCGGAACATGGCACGCCGACAGCAGACAGTACAGCGGCAGAACGGTGGCTGAAATCGTCGCCGCACAGTCGGCAGACGGCGGCCGGACGTCCCCCGGCGACGCGATCTGCCGGATTCTCGCTCTCGACGGATGCAAGACTGGCGCGTTCTTCTTCGGCATGAGCGAAGAGAATCTGGACAAGATATACCGCCGCCCTTGGATAGTGCCGGGAAGCGACGCGTCGCTAAGGGCCCCCTGGGGGCCGCTCGGCGCGGACCATCCCCACCCGCGCGCATATGCAACAATGCCCGAATTCTACAGGCGCGTCCGTGCGCTCGGCTTCACGCGCGAAGAGACGGTCGCGCGGATGACGTCCGTCCCGGCGCGACGCTTCGGCATCCGTGCGCGCGGGGTGGTGGAGAAGGGTGCGTTCGCCGACATCGTCGTCTGGCGTGAAGATGATTTCAAGGCGAATGCGACCTATCTCAAGCCGCATCAGTTCACCGGCGGCGTGAAGTGCGTGATGGTCAACGGCGTCGTCCCTTACAAGGACGGGGTTTTCACCGGCGAGCGCGGCGGCCGCTTCCTGGAGCGCGCGTAAGCGCGCCGCCGTTCGAAGCGGTTTTGCCGCACGTCTTGGCCGCGGCGGGGCATAGGCGGATTATGGGACATCCGTCGCACTTCGGCCGCACAGGGCCGCAGCGCGTCTGGCCGAACGATACCAGATGGCTGTTCCAAGTCTTCCAGTATTTGACGGGCAGAATCTTTCGAAGGGCCATCTCGGTGTCGAACGGCGTTCTTGTCTTGACAAGGCCGAGCCTGTTGCATATACGGTGGACGTGCACGTCCACGCAGATTGCAGGCAGGTCGAATCCCACGGCGACGGTGAGATTGGCCGTTTTGCGTCCGACTCCCGGCAGTTCGCAAAGCTCCTCGACGGTGTTCGGCAGAACGCCGTCGAATTTTTCTTTCAGCACGTGCGGCAGTTCCTTGAGGTGGCGCGCCTTGTCGTGATAGAAACCGACGGGGTATATGAGCTTTTCAATCTCGTCCTGCGAGAGGCGTTCAAGGTCGGCCGGTGCAAACCTTTCGCCGCGAGCTTTTGCGAAAAGACGCTGAACGGCGCCGGTCGTGCACTGGTCCTTCGTCCGCGCCGACAGGATCGTGCCCACGAGCACGCAGAAGGGGTCGTGCGTCTGCGCCTCGATAAGCTCGATAATCGGCGATGCATGGGCGGCAAACTCCTTCTTAAGCGCCCGATCTACGGCAGGGATGTCATTTACGGTCATGGAAGTATTCTATCATAATCGCCGCCGCCTCGTAAAGTCCGGGCGAGACTTGCGCAAAGTCTGGGCAAGACTTGGGCAAAGTCTGGGCAAGACTTGGGCAAAGTCTGGGCAAGACTTGGGCAAAGTCTGGGCAAGACTTGGGCATAAGTCAGGCAGGCTTAGGGTGAAACCCAGGCAGGACTTGGCTAAAGTGCAGCCGAGAGCCGAGTTCGGACGATTTTTGGTATAATAGAGGCGTATGACACAGACTTTACAGATTGTGGTGCTTGCGCTTCTGGTGACGGCGGTCGCCGCGCTCGTCTTCGTCCTCGCCCTCCTGCGTGCCAAGGGCGAGGCGTGTGAAAGACTTCTCGCCGAGAAGGACGCCGCCTGCGACAAGATGCTCAAGGAGAAGGATGCGGCAGTTGCGCGTCTGGTCGCCGAGAGGGAAAAATCCTTCGGACAGGTTGTCGCCACTCTTCGCGAGCAGTTCGCCAATCTCGCCGCCCAGACGCTCAAAGCGCAGGGCGGCGACCTCGCAAAGCTCAACAAGGACCAGCTTGAGACCGTGCTGGCGCCTCTGCGCGAGCAGGTCGCGCGTCTGCGCGAATCGACCCTCAAGGCCGAGGCCGACCGCTCCAGCATGAAGTCCGCCATAGCCGAGAACGTCGGCGCGATCGGCGCGATCGCGGACGAACTCGCCAAGACAGCGTCGGCGCTAGCCTCCAACACGCGCGTGCAGGGGCGCAAGGGCGAGGATATCCTGGCCGAGAAACTGAGGCAGGCGGGGCTCGAGCTCAACGTGAATTTCTTCCTCCAGGAGGGGACGGGCCGCGAGCGCCCCGACGCACAGGTGTGCGACACCGAGAACCGCTGGCTGGTGATCGACAGCAAGGTGAGCCTCACGGCGTACATGGAATATGCCTGCGCGAAAAGCGACGACGTCCGCCGCGCCCGGCTCAAGGCCCATGTGGCGAGCGTAAGGGAGCGCATAAGCGAACTCGCGCGTGTGAAGTATCCGAAGACGCTCGGCGACGAGCATCCCGAGCGCAGCTACCTGCCGGTGACGGCGATGTTCGTCCCCTACGAGGCGCCCCTTCTGGAGGCGCTGCGCGAGGACGGGTCGCTGTGGCAGTATGCGGCGCAGAACAACGTCGTCCTCGTGACGCCGCTCACGCTTCTCGCCTACATGCGCCTCGTCTATCTCGCCTGGCAGCATCAGAAGGAGCTCGACAACCAGCATGAGATCGTCAACACGGCGCGCGAGCTTCTTACGCGCATGAACGCGTTTCTCATGGCGTTCGAAGGCATAGGCGGCGCGATCGAGAGTCTGCGGCAGGTCTACGCCGACGCCGGCGCGACACTTGTCGACTCGCCCCGCGCGCAGACCATAGCCAAGGCCGCGAACAGGCTCATAGACCTGCATGTGCGCCTTGAAAGCCGCAAGGGACGGCGGCTGGAGAAGGCCGCCTGCCTGCAAAGTTGTTAGCCCCGTAAAATTTCCCCTTGCTAACACGGCGGAGATTGTGGTATACTATGCGCCATGTTAGCCCGGACTAGCAAAATGAGGCGGGGCGAACACGTTTGAAAGACAAGGAGAGGGAAAGCAAATGCCTTTGGCAATGATGAATGTCGGCGAGAGGGCGCGCGTGACGGCGGTCACGGGCGGCGACTCGGTCAAGAAGCATCTGGGGTCGCTCGGGTTCGTGCCGGGCGTCGTGGTGTCGGTCGTGCAGGTCATGGACGGGAGCATGATACTCGGCGTGCAGGAGAGCCGCATCGCCGTGAACGAGGATCTTGCGCGCCGCATAATGGTCGAGGCCGCTTGAGGATTTACGCAGACAAGGACAAACAAGCAATGAAAACAATCGGCGACATGAAGATCGGAGAGACGGCGAAGATCGTGCGTCTCAGCGGGGAGGGCGCTGTGAAGCGGCGCATCATGGACATGGGGCTCACCAAAGGCGCGCAGGTGACCGTTCGCAAGGTCGCCCCGCTAGGCGACCCGATAGAGCTTACGGTGCGCGGCTACGAGCTGTCGATCCGCAAGGACGAGGCGGCAAAGGTCGAGGTCGAATAGGAAAGGAGCGCGGCAATGTCAATCAAGATAGCTCTCGCCGGCAACCCCAATTCGGGCAAGACGACGCTTTTCAACGCGCTTACGGGGTCCGACCAGTATGTCGGCAACTGGCCGGGCGTGACGGTCGAAAAGAAAGACGGCATCCTCCAGGGTCGAAAGGACGTCGTCATACAGGACCTCCCCGGCATCTACTCCCTCTCGCCGTATTCGCTTGAGGAGAAGGTTTCCCGCCGGTTTCTCGTCGAGGAGAACCCCGACGCGATAATAAACATCGTCGACGGCACGAACATCGAGCGCAACCTGTACCTCTCCACCCAGCTCGCCGAGCTCGGGATCCCGATGGTGATGGCCGTCAACATGATGGACGTCGTCCGGAAGAACGGCGACAAGATCGACTTCGCCAGGATCGCGAAGGCGCTCAACTGCGAGGTTGTCGGGATAAGCGCCGTAAAGAACGAGGGCGGGCGCGACGCCGCGATGAAGGCGGTAGAGCTCGCGGAGAAGGGGGCTGCGCGCAAGAGCGAGGTTCCGCACGTCTTCAGCGGCTCGGTAGAGCACGCAATCGCCCACATCGAGGAGTCGATCCAGGGCAAGGTGAGGAAGTCTGCGATACGCTGGTACGCCATCAAGATATTCGAGCGCGACCGCGAGATCATCAGCGATCTCGGCATCGGCGTCGGCGACCTGAAGCACATCGAGGAGCACATCCGCGACTGCGAGCGCGAGCTTGACGACGACGCCGAGTCGATCATAACCAGCCAGCGCTACGAGTTCATCAAGAACCTCATGGACAAGTCGCTCACCAAGAGCGAAAAGCGCAGGAACAAGGCGACGCTCTCGGACAAGATCGACAAGATCGTGACGAACCGCATTCTCGCCCTGCCTATTTTCATCCTGTCGCTCTGCGTGATGTGGTGGATAGCTGTTGCGGACGGCGGTCCGGGAACCGTTCTCACCGACTGGGCCAACGACGGCTTCCTCGGCGACGGATGGCACCTGCCTTTCACAATGCACGAGGTTGACGGCAGAGACTACGAGACCGCGTGCGAAGATTACGCGAAGGCCGAGGCCACGGTCGCGGCGTGGGAGGCCGGCGAGAAGACCGCGTCCATCGAGGACGAGGAGACCGGCGAGACCGCCGACGAATGGGAGATCGACGAGGCGGCCTACAATGCGGCCAAGGCTGTCGAAGAGCCCGATCCGTCGGCATACGGCGTCTGGATCCCCGGCATCGGCGCGCTTATCGGCGGCGCTCTTGAAAAGATGGGCGTCAATGACACGGTGGCGAGCCTCGTCAACGACGGCGCGTGGGGAGGCGTCGCGACGGTTCTCGGATTCGTGCCGGTGATTTTCGTCGTGTTCCTGTTCCTCTCGTTCCTCGAGGACTGCGGCTACATGGCGCGCGTGGCGTTCATCATGGACCGCCTCTTCCGCAAGTTCGGACTGTCCGGCAAGAGCTTCATCCCGATGATCGTAGGCAAGGGCTGCGGCGTGCCGGCCGTGATGGCGGCGAGGACGATCGAGAACAAGCGCGACCAGCGCATGACGATCATCCTCGCGACGTTCATCCCGTGCGGCGCGAAGACGGTGATCATCGCCATGTTCGCGGCGGTGTTCTTCCGCGAGATGTGGTATGTCGCGCCGCTCATGGACGTTATCGGCATAGCCATAATCGTCCTCGGCGGCATCGCGCTCAAGAAGTCCAGGGCGTTCGCGGGCGATCCGGCGCCGTTCGTGATGGAGCTTCCCGCCTATCACATGCCGACGCTCTCCGGCATATGGCACCACACGTGGAACCGCGTGAAGGCCTATATGCTTAAAGCCGGCATGATAATCTTCCCCGCGTGCGTGTTCCTCTGGTTCATCATGAACTACGACTTCCACTTCAACCTCGTCGGCGAGGAGGGGATCGACCGGTCGATGCTCGCGACGATGGGCGGCTGGATCGCCTGGCTCTTCGCGCCGCTCGGCTTCGGCACGTGGCAGGGCGCGGCGGCGTCGGTCTCGGCCGAGATCGCCAAGGAGCAGGCCACGGCCACGCTCGGCCTCGTCGCGGCCGGTTTTGACGGCGCGACAACGGCCTCCAACATCACGGCGCTCTTCGGATCGTTCAGCGACTTCCCGAAGCTCGCGGCGATGTCGTTCATGATCTTCAACCTCTTCATTCCGCCCTGCATGGTGGCGATCGCCGTCACGTTCCGCGAGATGGGGTCGAAGGCGTGGGGCTGGTTCGCTGTAGGCTTCCAGCTTCTGGTAGGCTATGTTCTCGCAATGTCGGTCTACCAGATAGGAATGTTCTGCGCAGGCGGTTCGTTCGGCGTCTGGACGGCGGTCGCGATACTTGCCGACCTCGTCGCGGCGTGGTTCGTGTTGCGCCCCGGCCGCAAGGAGGGGAAGTGAGATGAACGCGTCTTCGGCGGCAGTCTTCGCCGCGGTGGTGGCGCTCGCCCTCCTCGCCGCATGGCGCACCTTCAGGAAGGGCGCGCCGTGCGAGTGCGGCGGGAGCCGCAGAATGTGCGCCGGCAAGTGCCGTTCGTGCGCCGGCGGAGACTGCGCCGGGCATTGCGAATGCGGGCACGACCGCTGAACAATTTGATATAATCGAAAAACCAAACCAAAGAAACCAAGGAGAAAAACAATGACGACAAAACTGATGACGCTGGCTGCGGCACTCGCCCTCGGATCGAGCCTTTTCGCCGATCCGTGCAAGTGCGGCAAGCCCGAATGCAAGTGCGGCGACGAGTGCAGGTGCACCGCCGAGACATGCAAGTGCGGATGCGGGACGGATAAAGACGTTCTCGCCGAGGAGGAGGATGACGCGTTCGTCTCCGCCGAGTTCGGCCTCGCGTTCGATTCGAAGTATCTCACCTACGGTGTGGTCGACGGCAAGGACCCGATCCTCACGCCCGGCGCGACGGTGACGTTCTTCGACACGTTCTACTTCGGCGTCGAGGCGATCTTCGACGTGACGAAGGGCAACGGCAAGCGCGGCGGCTACGGCAACCGTGCGTTCAAGTACACGACCCTCGACGGCATCGTCGGCGTGACCCGTGACTTCGATCTCGGCGAGACGCTCGGCGCCCTCTCGGTCGACTTCAACTACATCTACGAGTACATCCCGCGCCACCACGACAGCATGGACGACACGCAGTATCTCAACCTCGAGCTTTCGCTCGGCGACCTCTGGCTGGAGCCGACGCTCGCCATCGAGCGCGACCTCATGGCCGACGACGGCACCTACGTCAACTTCGAGATCGGTCACGAGTTCGCGCTCATCGACGGCGAGAGCGAAGACGACGACCCCGTGCTCGCGTTCCGTCCTTCGGTCGGCCAGGGCTTCGGCAACTCCCAGCGCACGGCCGGCTACTTCGGCGAGTCGACCGAGGGCTTCGACCATGCGGGTCTTATGGACACGAACATCAAGGGCGAGTTCACGTGGAACATCTGCGAGAACCTCGCGCTCTCGGCCTACGTCGCCTATTACGACTACCTCTTCGACCGCAACATGCGCCACGCCGCCCGCGACTACAACGGCGGATGGAGCAGCCGCAGCGACAAGTATCGTGATTCGCACCAGTTCGTCTGGGGCCTCGCGCTCACTGCCGCATTCTGATCTCCAGTCCGGAGAGTTGGTTCCGAGTGGGCCGTCCCTGCATTGCGCAGGGGCGGCTTTTCCTGCGTCTCGCCGCCGCCGCCCGGCAGGGCCTTGCCGGCTTGACGGCCGTCTTGTCAAAGCAAACGCAAGACCTTCCCTGTGAAACTATGGTATAATATTCTTCATGGACAATCTCTATAGAAGTTCCGACGAAAAGGTCGTCGCCGGGGTGTGCGCAGGTCTTGCGCACAAATTCGATTGCAATGCAAACGGATTGCGCTGCGTAGTGGTGCTGGTTACGCTGTTTTTGTCCGGCATACCTCTTTTTGTGTATGCCGCGATGTGGATGATTCTCAAGGAACGTCCGACGGCCGGGGGAGTGATCGACGTGTAAACCGGTCGCCGTGAAATGCTTTTCTGCCTCGTCCACTCGCTGATGCTCTGCGCCGCGCTTGCTTTCGCGGACACGAAAACGCTGGCCGTCCAGATATGTCTGGACCGCGCGGGATACTCGTGCAACACGATCGACGGACAGTGGGGGCGCAAGTCGCAGTCGGCTCTGGACCGCTACTGCCGCGACCGCGGCCTTCCCGTGCCGTCTTCGCCTGAGGCCGCCTGCGACGCGCTCTTCGCGAACGAAAAGAACCTCTTCAAACGCGTCGCCGTGACATCGGCCGACATCGCCTCGCTCGTCGTCATGCCTGCGACGCCAGCCGGGAAAGCAGAGCTGGACCACATGGGCTATTCCTCCATAAAGGAGATGTTCGCCGAGCGCGGGCATGTGAGCCGTCGCGCCCTTGAAAGGCTCAATCCCGCCCAGGACTGGTCGAAGGTGAGGCCTGGCGACATGATACTTCTGCCCGATTTCCCGTCCGTCGAGGAGGAGCTTTCGGCGTGGCCGAGGTCGCGTCCGGGCGCATTGAAGCGTCCGGTAGCCGCGCTCGTGAAGGTTTCGCTGTCACGCTTCGAGATAGAGGTCTACGACAGGTCTGGCAGGCTGCTCGGGCTTTATCCCTGCTCGATAGCGCGCGACAAGGCGAAACTCCCGCCAAAGGGGGAACTCCGGCTCACGACCCCCGTCGCGAATCCCAACTACACCTACACCCCCGATCACGTGCCGCCGGGCGCGAAAGCGTCGCGCCACATTCTGCCTGCGGGCCCGCGAAACCCCGTAGGCGTCGCGTGGCTCGGGCTGGACCTTGCGGGCTACGGCATTCACGGCACGCCCACCCCCGAGACGATCGGCAGCGCCGAGTCGCACGGATGCTTCAGGCTGTCGAACTGGAACGCGGCGAGGCTCTACGCGCTGTGCCCGGCCGGAACGCGCGTGATCGTCGAGCCGTGATCGAGGAAAGATGATATAATACCTTCTCTAGAAAACAAGGACAAGTAACGATGGGAGATCTGATTACAACCACCGCCGCGCTTGAGGCGGCATGCGAGAAGGCGAAGAACTGCGGGCATCTTGCGCTGGACACCGAGTTCGTCTGGCGGCATACGTACCTTCCCCAGCTGGGAATAGTGCAGCTCGGCGCGGACGGCGACTGCCGGGCCGTGGACTGCGCGAAGGGGCTCGACCCGTCGCCGCTCGGCAGGGCAGTGGCCGATGAAGGCGTGGTGAAGATTCTGCACGACGCCCGCCAGGATCTGGCGCTCGTCAAACGCTATACAGGCGCGAGCCCGAAGAACGTGTTCGACACGCAACTTGCGGCCGCCTTCGCCGGGTTCGCCTCCGGGCTGGGCCTGCAGAAACTCCTCTTCGAGACGCTCGACGTGGGCCTCGCCAAGACCGAGACATGCACCGACTGGACGAGGAGGCCGCTTTCCGAGGCGCAGGTTCGCTACGCGCTCGACGACGTGCGCTATCTCGCGGCGCTGAGGGAGGAGCTTCTGCGCCGCGCGGACGCCCTCGGCACGCGGGCGTGGCTGGAGGAGGAGATGGCGCGCTACAACGAGGAGGCGCTTTACGACGAGTCGGCGCCGCAGGAGATGTGGCGGCGCGTGAAGCTGCGCAGCGCCAGACCGGGCAGACGCGGTTTCGCCGTGCTGCGGGCGGTCGCCGCGCTGCGCGAGGAGCTCGCCCGCGAATGGAACCTGCCGCGGGCGTGGCTCGGCTCTGATGAATCGCTCGTCGAGATGGCGGAACGCGGGCGTGTGGGGCGGCTCGTCCACAGACTCGGCGGCGGCCGCGCGGCGCAGCTTCGCGCGCGCTATGCCGACGCGGTGGCGGCCGCGCTCGAAACTCCCGAGGAGGATTGTCCCGAGGATCCGCGCGTGCATTATATAGGAGAGGTGCTTGACGCGGCCGACAAAGCGCTTGAGTGGCTCGAGCGCCGCGCCCCGGAGCTGCACGTCGACCATGCTGTGATCGCGAACCGCGCGACGGTGACGGCATTCGTGGACAACGTGGCGGACGGGTCCAATCCGCTCGCTCGCGGGTGGCGCTGGGAGGCCGTGGGGCGCGACATGGCCGGTAGATTCGGCGTGGACTGATTCATCCGGCAGTAGACACTAAACCGAAGAATGTGGTATAATTATCACAACACTTGACAAGGGTTGAAACATGGCGACATTCCAATACATCGCAAAGGACTCCGCAGGCAACGAGACCCGCGGACAGATCGAAGCAGGCGACCGCAGTTCCGCAATCGCGGCGGTCCGCGCCCAGGGGCTGTTCCCGACGGCACTCGGCGAGGTGAAGTCCGCCCCCGCTGCAGCTGCGGTCGCGCCCGCCAAGGCGAAAAAGGCCAAAGCGCCGGCGAAGAAGTCCGGCGGGCTGAACAAAGACATCAAGATCAACATCAAGATGCCGTCGTGGATGCGCGGCAAGGTGAACACCAAGGTCCTCACCCAGTTCACGCGCCAGCTCGCGACGCTCGTCAACGCCGGCCTGCCGCTCATGCGCGGAATCGAGGTATTGAAGCGTCAGATGAAAGACCCCCAGATGGTCGAGGCGCTCGGCGGTATCGCCGACAACATCGCCTCGGGCGGAACCTTCTCGGAGGCGCTCACGCAGTACCCGAAGATATTCGACAAACTCTATGTCAACATGGTGAAGGCCGGCGAGGCGGGCGGCGTGCTTGAAGTCGTCCTCGGGCGTCTGGCGGAGTTTGCCGAGAAATCCGAAAAGATCAAGAACAAGGTGAAGGGCGCGATGATCTATCCTATCGTCGTCCTCTTCGCGGCCATCGGCATCACGGGCTTCCTGCTCGTCGCGGTCATACCGAAGTTCAAGCAGGTGTTCAACGACATGCTCGGCGGCGCGGCCCTGCCGCCCATCACCGAGGCCGTCATGCAGGCTTCCGAGTTCGTGCAGCACAACGGCCTCGTGATAGTCGCGATAGTCGCGGCGATCGTCGTGATAAAGAAGATCGTCGGCCACACCGAGGCGGGCGCCTACTTCTTCGACGTATGCTCGCTCAAGGCCCCTGTGACGGGAACCCTCGTGCAGCGCACGGCCGTTTCGCGCGTCACGCGAACGCTCGGCACGCTGCTCTCCTCGGGCGTGCCGATCCTGCAGTCGCTAGTGATCGTGCGCGACACGACGGGCAACCGCGTCGTCTCGAAAGCGCTCCAGGAGGTTCATGACGCCGTGAAGGAGGGCGAGGGCATGACCCAGCCGCTGTCGCAGTGCCCCGTGTTTCCGCCGATGGTAGTCTCGATGGTGGAGGTCGGTGAAGAGACGGGCGCGCTCGCCGACATGCTTACGCGTATCGCCAACACCTACGACGACGAGGTCGACAACGCCGTCGCCGGCATGACCGCCGCGATCGAGCCTGCGCTCATCATCGTGCTCGCCGTCGTCGTCGGCACGATCGTCATCGCGATGTTCCTGCCGATGATCAAGATCATCTCTTCCGTGTCGGGAGGCGCGGCCTAAGTGAAGAAGGCCTTTACACTGGTTGAGCTCATGATCGTGGTCGTGGTGATCGCGATCCTGGCCAGCATAACGTTCAGGATAGCGGGCATCGGGCAGGATTCAACCCAGCGCAACCGCACGATCGCCCGCCTCCAGCGCCTTGAAAACGCCATATCCGGCTACTTCGCGGCGTACGGCAGCTACCCGGCCGTTCCGCTGGAAGGCCGCAGCCGCAACATCTACTACAGGGTGAACGGCTACGGCATCCAGCAGACCGACAGCGAGCCCGATACTTCGCGCCTCGAATGGAAGCGCGTCGAGGCCGCATGCAGGGCGCAGCCGATCGCGATGTGCTTCCCGTTCGCCTCTTCGCGCCAAGAGTATGTAAGGACGGTCTCCGACGCCCTCAAGGAACTCCACAACAGCAGCGACAAAACTTCGGCCTATGCCAAGAACGCGGCGCTCGCCTACGGCTTCGACGCGCTCGACAACCCCGAGACGCTGTCGTCCAAGAAGAACGAGAGCGACTGGACCCGGCTTCAGATGTTCCAGTTCGGCCTCATGAGCTTCCTCCTGCCGCGCTACCTGCTGATGATGGGTCACTCCAACAACAACGTCTACGACAATTTCTCGCAGTGGAGCTCCAACAACCAGCTCCCGTGCAGGTTCGAGACGGGTGTCCCCTACGGCAGCTGGAACGAGCTCAACCAGGATCTCTCCAAGTCGGCAGAGAAGTGGAAGATCGCCCTCATGCCGTCGCAGGCCGTATGCGCGCGCTGGGTGGCGAACTTCGAGAACATCCTCTCCTGCGAGTCGGACCTCGTAGTATACGGTGTGCACTTGAAGGGCAGGGAGTATCGCGACGGCGGCAATGTCTCTGCCTACAACCCCTACCCTGTTCTCTACTCCGCCGCCAACAGCCAGGGCGGCGAGGGAACGAGCGGCAGCCAGCAGTATGCGCTCGACATAATAACCTGCCGCGACGGCTGGTATAACGAGTTCTACTACTACTCGCCGCCGCCCTACCAGACCTACCGCCTCTGGAGCGCCGGCCCGAACGGAAAGACGTTCCCTCCGTGGATCTCGCCCGAGGAGATAGAAAAGCTCAACGGCTCCGAAAAGAACACCGTCCGCAACTGGATGGCCGACGACATAGTGCATATGAGGAACTGATCATGAAAAAAGGTTTTACTCTTGTTGAAATGCTTGTGGTCATGGGTATTCTCGCGGTCCTGATGGGAGCGTCCCTCGGCGGATACTCCGCATTCGTGAAGAAAGCCCAGCGCGCGCGCGCCGTGGAGCTTGTCGCCAACGTGCAGACCGCGCTGGAAGCCGTGCTGCAGCGCGAAGACGCGTGGCCCCGGGCGCTTCTCGCCGGCAACAACGGCGGCCGCGGCGAGATGACGGCCGAGGTCGGCGCGGCGCTCGCCAAGCGCGGCGTAATGTCGCTCACCTATAAGAAGACCGAACGCGACGGCGACACGATATACGTCCTCACGGGTCTCGACCAGTGCGGCATCGTTTCTCCATGGGCCGCCGCCGCCATAAAACGCGCTGCCGCCAACGGATCGGTCAGCGATTCGCTGAGGGTCGCCGAAGGCGGCACCATCGCGGACCATCGTCTCAGATACGCGATTGACGATGACTACGACGGTGTCACCGACGTCGGCGTGAGCCAGAACGGTTCAGGCTCGTGCAAGGTTCGCGCCAACGCCTGCGTGTGGTGCTGCGGCATGGACGGCAAGTTCGGCACGAAGGATGATATCTACAGCTGGTCCGCCGGACAGGAGGTGCACTGATGAAAAAGGGTTTCACGCTTGTTGAAATGCTCGTCGTGATCGCCGTCATAGGCATTCTGGGCGGGATCGTCACCACGGCGGCCGTCGGCGCGATCAAGAACGGCCGCTCCAAGAGGGCCGACGCGATGTGCGTCGCGCTCGAACAGGGAATCGCCGCCTATTACGCGCAGGAGGGAAACTGGCCCGACGCGATCGAGAAAAAGGCGCAGTCGATGGATTCCGCCACCTACACCTTCACGCCCGACGAGGCCGACAGCATATTCCAGGATGTCGTAGGGTGCGGCTTCGGCAAGGGTCACGCGAGCCACAAGGCGATGCTCGTCGACGCGACGGCCCTCTTTGTGTGCGACAAGTCGAGCGTCGGCAACCAGCAGCGCGGCTGCTACGACAACCATTCCAACAAGAAAGAGCGAAGAACGTACTGCGCCGGCATGGGGTGCCGCAACGGCATCGACTTCTCGGAGGCGACCAAGAAGGGCGGGAAAGTCCGCATACCGTTCTCACAGATGGCGTTCGGCTTTCAGGGGCCGGAAAACGGCAAGTTCTGCCGGTTCTGGATCACCTATAACGGACAGGCCGATTCGGTCTCGGTTTCAAGACGCGGCCCGGACCTGAACTGACGGAGGCGACTTGATGCGCAAAGGGTTTACATTGCTGGAACTGCTCGTCGTCGTCGGCATCATGGGCATGCTCGGCGTCGCCGCGGCCGGCGGATATTCCGCGCTTGTGCGCGGCATGAGCGAACGCGGCGCGGTGGCGTCGGCGGCGTCGCTTCTGAGGGCCGCGAAGGAGCGCGCCCAGGTCGACAGGTCCCCGACGGTCGTCTACTGCTACAACAGGCTCGTCAAGGAACCGACAGGCGTGGACGACAACGGCGTGGTAGTGGGCGTAATGACGGCGGTGCGCCGCGCGGGGCGCATAACCTACACGACCGGCGGCGACGTGCTCTATGATGAATTCGCCGACCTCGACCGCAACTACGAATATGAGACGAGCACGACAGACCTCAAGAAGGGCGGCGGCTTTCGTCTCTTCCGCATAAGCGGCAGAGTCAACAAGATGGAGTATTCCATCGTTTCCGACAGAGTCCTGCGCGACGAGAACAACACCGTGACGGTTTTTTCCGGCAGCCAGCAGGGCGGCCGCACGAACCTCCTCATGAGCGCTTTCGTGAAGACGGGCGTCACGAGCGCCAACGAGGCCCAGTGGAAGATAGGCGACGGCTACGGAATGGAGTTCGCCGAGGTGCAGCTGCCCGACGGTTACATCTTCGGCAAGACAGTTCCGTCCCAGGCGGGGCGCGTGACGGTGGAGAAGGTCGTGTATTTCGACCCCGACCAGGATTCCACCGAGACGATCGATGTATGGTCCACCAAGCCGAACGCCTCGGGCATGCCGCAGGCGTTCAAGAAGGCCGGTCAGGCTTCGGCCGACAACGACAAGGGAGTGTAGCGATGAAGTTCATGAAAAACAGGCCTGGCTTTACGCTGCTTGAGGTGAATCTCGCCATATTCATCATGGCGACCGGCGTGCTTGTTATGTGCGGTCTTTACTCTCTAGGCTTCAGGGAGAACCGCCAGAGCGTCGAGGACGTGGCATCCGCCGCGTTTGCCGACGCCTACCTGGGGCCGCTTGTCCAGGGGCTTTCGGCGACGAACATGCCCTGGTCGGCATGGATACAGATCGGCGACTCGCCGTCCAACAGCGACACCACCCGCGTCGCCGACGGCGTATGGCCGAGCGACGGATGGATGTCTTACGTGCAGCAGGTCGGCACCACGGCCAACTACCGCATAAAGGGAACACCACGCGCCACCGCCGACGGCGTGTTCCAGAAAATCCTCTCCAAGGTGCCCTCGCCATACAAGGGGAGCAACCCGGGGCTTCCTTCCGATTACCAGTACGGGTTCGTGGCGACGCGCTGCGGCGCGACGGTCCAGCTGGCGTTCAGAGCGTCGCGGCGCAAGGAGGCGCTCATGTCACAGCCGCTCTTCGTTTCTGAGGTTCACTTCCAGGGAGATCCGGAGAGATGAAAAAGGGCTTTACACTTGTCGAGCTTATGGTGGCGAGCCTCCTGCTCGCGATGCTCGTGACGATTCTTACCATGATGTTCAACCAGTCGTCCATCGCGTGGCGGACCGGCACGGCAGGCGTCGCCGACCTCAACGAGACGCGCTGGTCGCTCGGCTCCTTCCACGACGTGCGCGACGAGGCTCTGCCGGGTCTAGGCGACCAGTCTCCCTCGGTCGGCGCGAGCGACAGCAGGACGGTCAAGTACCGCACAATGCCGCTTTGGGATCCGAACGGCGACAACAGACTCCGCAACAGGCGGGCGTTCAGCATCGAGAACTCCAGCATGAACTGGGGCCACGCGCCGAGCTTTTCGATAAACGACGCCATGACTGCGGCGAAGAAGGCGGTGTCGGGCGCAGGCAACGGCGGCGGCTCCTCGCTCTTCACCGTCGGCGTGAGGAGCGCCGGGCCCAACAGGACGTTCGGCGACGAGGACGACATAACAACCTGGCCGGAGGACATCGACTGATGAAGAAGGCTTTTACACTTGTCGAACTTCTGGTCGTGATCGCGATGATAGCGGTTCTGACCGGCGCCATGACTGTGGCGGTGAACGGAGCGCGAACGCGCGCGAAGATTTCAAAGGCCACCCAGGAGGCGAAGGAGATGACCAACGCAATCCTCGCCGGCGAGCAGTATGCGCGCGGGAGGACGCTCGAAGATTACGCCAACGGCTCGTGGGCGGACTGCTCCGAAGGGGCGAAGGCGATGCGTCTCATACTCGGCGGCGAGACGAGCGAAAGCGGCGAAACCATACCGGTTCTCTTCAACGCCAATCTGTCGCGCGGCTACCAGCTCGACCCGTGGGGCAAGCCCTACCAGTATATGATACAGAAGACGGCGAGCCTTTCGAGCGACGACGCGACCGGCGGCAAGGTACAGTTCTGCACGGCGCCCGCCCTGCCGAACTTCTTCAGGCTCACAGACAAGGAGCGTAGTTGTGATCGTTGAAAAGTCCAGAAAAGGTTCCGCGCTGCTTATCGTAATCGGAATGCTCTCGTTCATGGTCGTCTCGGCCGTGAGCTTCTCGATATACATGCGCCAGAGCCGCGTGCCCTCGAGCTACCTGCGCCGCGCGTCGTCGTCGCGCTACCTCCTCAAGGCCGCGCTCGCCCACGCGATAGACCGGCTTGACGGCACCTTCGCGAGCTATGCCGATATAAACGAGCCGTCTCTCGGGAACAGTTCTGTGAACGGACTTGTCGAAGGTGTATATGACGATCCCTACCCGGGCGTAGGCCCGTCGCAGAGCAATGACAACGACACTTATCACCGACGAAACGGCGACTTTTGGGATCACCGCGTATTCACTCCGTTCGGCATGGTCTCGCCGCTCAAGACAGTATCCACCATGACGCTCGAAGGCCTCGCCTACGTTCCGCCGGCCCTCATCAACGAGGCGCGCATCTATTCTCGCCAGACGCGCACAGCCATGTGGCGCAACCTTTCCTACGACATGGGGCGCTATGCGTTCTCGGCTATAGACGTTTCGGACTGCTTCGACATCAACCGCGTCCGCGCTGGCGAGCGCCGCACATCCGCGCCCGACGGCCGCGTCAACCTCTCGTCTCTTTACGACACGAACGGTTCGACGCTAGACCAGAAGCTCAAGCTGTGGGAGAACGACGACATTCCTTTTGTTTCGGTTGCCGACTTCAACATCGCCGCCGGGCAGAGCCCGTTCACGCCCTTTTACAAGTACATCGGCTCCACCAGCAGCGAAATCTACAGTTCTGGCGACGCCAACACAGTTTCCAATGCGCTCTTTATAACCGACACCTGGTTCCCCGCGACGAACAGCACGACATCGGTCAAGCGCTACGACCTGGCAGGGAAAGACCAGCCCTTCATGCAATATCCAGATACAATGTCTCTAAGGGACATGATAACCGGGACGACCGATTTCTGCAAGATGCTCACCAAGAACATTGGCGTAGGCATCGCCTGCCTTTACGACTACCTTGATGAAGACAGCTTCCCGATTTCGTTCTGTCTGCCGACGGTCGAAGCGGCTCCTATGATATGCGGTATCGGCCTTCTGCACAACAACTCGTTCACCCCCACAGTCGCGGCCGGGAATGACATTGTCGAGGGCGAGTATACGAAGGACAGGCAGAAAGTAAAGTGGAGAGCCACCCCCTACAGACTGACAAAGCTTGCCGGCGCGATGCTTCTCAACGGAGCAGCGACGTTTCCTTTCAAGCGCCTTGGCGCGAGAGACGGCTATCAGACGTCGTTCACCGGTCGTGCGCTCGTAAGGATCTTCATGGGACCTCCCTCGATGAAGTGCCGTGTTGCAGGCAACTCGCCGCTTTATCCAACAAAAAACGACTGGAACAACAGCAATCAGACTGTTGCCGACGGTATGGTTTCCTATGCGGTCGATCTCGACCAGGTCCAGTTTGCCCAGAATATAGAGAAGCAGGATGACGCTGTTAAAAACCTTACGGCCCGTCTCACCCTGCAGCAGGTCAACAGCATCGTCTACTGGCTTGTAGAGCAGGAGGGTATGGACGAAGAAGGCAACCGCACGCAATTCGATCCATATATATCGTTCGACGGCTGCGCGGGCGGTCTTGCGCCTCGAGATGCCGACGGAAAGATTGAAAGCTGGTGGACCGCCCAGACCAAAAACCCCGCGCCGACTCCCGAGCGGCTGCCGACGCAGTCTACCGTAAGCACCGCGCAGTATGTACCGCATATTGCGGTCTGGATGAGGCTTGACAGCGGTTCGGATACGGTGGACATCGTTCCTGCCCGTCTTGACGACGACGCTACATGGGGCAGGCGTTCTGTGAACCTTGCAAACCAGGCCGACAAGTTCGGCGGCGCGGGAACCCCGATCCTTGAGTTCCGCGGCCAGCGGCCTTTTACATATTCTCTTGACAACGACACTGGTATAGCTACGGTTTTGAACGGAACGGCCGAGTCATTTGACAACTGGGCCGAGTTCTACGCGCCCGACCCTCGCTACAACTATGCGCCCGAGGATTGGTGCCCTTCGAAGGGCAATGGCGCGGTTACAGGCGCCAAATGGCTCGACAGGCTTGGCGCGAAGGACGGCAGCGGCAGCATCATGGGCAAGAATGGGCGCGACAAGGACATATTCATGTTTGTAAGCGACCAGGAGTACATGCAGTCCATCGGCGAGCTTGAGTTTCTTCCGCTTCTCGCGGACCTTAACGGCAGCCAGAACTTCTTTGACAACAACTTCCTCGACGCGATGAGTGCCAACTTGAACGGAGCCGACTTTGCGTCGCGTACGATACTTAGCGATGGTGACAAGCTCTCGCTCAACGGTCTCGCAAGCCGCGACTTCATGTGGCGCACGTATTCCGCGTATGACGGCGACCCGATATACGATCTTCGCGACGGCAGTGCTCCGGTGGAGGTTGTGAACGGAACGGGAGACTTCAGGGTGAATCCGTTCTCCAGCGATACGCGTGTTCTCATGGCGGCGCTCAAGGACACGCCCTTCGACTACTATGTGGCGAGCACCAACAAGACTCTGAACAACACTGTGAACGACAAGCCTGCAAACGCCCAGAAATATGCGTTTGCACGAGGCTCGACTTATGCCCCGCTCGATGACGACGAGTTGCAGGATCTTGCCTCTGCCATGCGCACGGGCTTTACGGCGTCCGCCAAGGATGGTCGTTCATGGGAGAGTGCATTTGAAGAACTTGAGTGGTACAGGAATTCTGAATACGGCGACGAACAGCTTTCTCTCTTCGGCGTCGATCTAAACAATCCGCTTCACGGTGTCGACCGTAAGTATCTTCATGCGTTCTGGCGCGACTGCTTCCAGAACAGGCAACAGCTGTTCCTGGTGTTCATAAGGGCCGAGCCTCTTTCGGTCGGCGGTTCCGCCTCGAGCACGGCCGCGAGCTCCCAGCTCGGCGCGCGCGGTGTCGCGCTCGTCTGGCGCGATCCTGCGCCGCCGGTGCGCGGCGGGAACCGTCCTTCGCGTCTCGACCTTGTCTCGCGCGAGCAGTGGCGACAGTTCTACCAGAGCTATGCGCCCCACCGCACAAGGGTTCTCTTCTACCATCAGTTTGAATGACGGCCGCGGTGCTCCTTCTGGCCGCCGCGACTGCGGCTGGCGCACTCGGCGGCTTCTCCGAAGGGGCCAGGCGCGAGCTCGAGTCCCGCATATCATCGACCCTTGCAGAGGCGGGGACTTCTTCTGATGTATCGGGAACGGTTACTTTCGCCAACGGCGACTTCTTTTTCATACAGAGCGGATCAGACGCTCTCAAGGTTCTCACGCGCGGCCCTGTTCGCGCCGACCCGCCGCCACGTGTAGGCGAAATCGTCGAAGTGTCGGGCCGTCCTGTTCTTGAAGGCGGGCGTGTCGTGATGTCCGCCGACGCGTGGAAGACCGTCGGCGCCGCAGGTCTCCCCGAGCCTGTAGCCGCCGACGCCGACTCTCTCGTCTACGCAGGCCTGGCGCCACGCGGTAAGTGGCGAGCCGCATCGCGCGATCCAAACGACGTGAACTGGCGTCGCGTGGAGGTCGTCGGCCGCGCAATGGGGCGCACCGAGAACGGCTTTTCGCTCGAGGTAGCCGACGGCCTTCTCATAAGCGTGATGATACGCGACAAGCCTTCTTTCATTGCGAACTGCGAACGTCTCCACCCTAAGGTCTCGGTTCGCGGCGTCGCCGAACTCTTTCTCGACCAGAGCGCGCTCTTCGGACGCGGCAGATATGTGATAGGTGTCAGGCTCTGTTCGGCTTCGGCCGACGACGTGACGCTCCTGCCGGATTTAGGCTACCAGATGCGCCTGCACGAGCGGAGAGTGTCCATCGCGCTGTGGTCTTCGGTCGCGGCGCTTGTTCTCGGTCTCGGCGCGCTCATGCTGGTTCTTGTTCGCCACCGCCGGGACAGCCACGCGACCGCGATGGTCATGGCCGACCGCAAGCGCATGGCCGACGACCTCCACGACACCATCGAGCAGCATCTCGCCGGTGCGGGCATGCTGCTCAAGCTCGCGCGCATGCCTGCGAACAATCTCGCCGAGCGCGCCGACCGCCCCATACGCGAGGCGCAGGACATCCTCGTGCGGGCAAAGCGTGAAATGCGCGACATCGTATGGGGCCTCAAGAATGACGACATGATGCGAAAGTCGCCGGCCGACATGCTGCGCGAGATGGCGGCCGACATGACGCGCCAGGGACTCTTCAGGGTGAGGACGCGTCTCGTTGGGCTGCCAGAGCGGATGGAAGGCGGCAGAATACGCGATCTTTCCCTTATCGTCCGCGAGGCGATCGGCAACGCCGTCCGCCATGGCCGCGCCCGCAAGATAGCGGTGACGTGCGATCCGATAGGCGAGGGCCCCGGCTGGTTCCTGCGCGTCGCGAACGACGGGCGCCCCTTTGACCGCGCCGCTGCGCCAGGCCCCGCCGAGGGACACTTCGGGCTGGAGGGCATGGCCGAACGCGCGCGCCGCATAGGCGGCGAGCTTTCATTCTCGCGCAAGGGCAAGTGGACCGTTGTCACGTGTGCCGTGCGCGCGGAAATATGATAAAATACCAACTTCTATGAACTGCATCAAAGAGAAACGTCAGCTGTCCGACAACGTCTTCTTCATGAAGATCGACGCTCCGCTAATAGCGCGCGAGCGCAAGGCCGGTCAGTTCATCATACTTATGGTCGACGAAGAGGCTGGCGAGCGCATACCGCTCACCATCGCAGACGCCGACGAAACGGCAGGGACGATTTCGATCATCTTCCAGACGGTCGGCGCCACAACAATGAAGCTTTCGCGCCTTGAGCCGGGCGACAGTCTCGCCGCAGTGCTGGGTCCGCTCGGGCGGCCTACCGACATCCGCGGCGCGAACGGCGAAAAACCCGGCCACGTGGTATGCGTCGGCGGAGGGATCGGCGTCGCGCCGATGCATCCTATCGCCCAGGCGCTCAAGGCCGCCGGGAACCGCGTCACGATAATCATGGGCGCGCGAAACAAGAGCCTCTTCGTGATGGAGGACGAGATGCGCCGCATCGCCGGCGACGACCTCATCCTCATGACCGACGACGGCAGCTCTGGCCGCAAGGGTCTCGTGACGGAGCCGCTCAAGGAACTTTGCGAATCGGGCGCGGTCGATGAAGTCATAGCGATCGGGCCGCCGATAATGATGAAGTTCTGCGCTCTCACCACAAGACCATACGGCGTGAAGACCGTGGCCTCGCTCAACACGATCATGATCGACGGTACGGGGATGTGCGGCGGCTGCCGCGTATCCGTAGGCGGGAAGACAAAGTTCGTCTGCGTCGACGGCCCGGAGTTCGACGCGCACCAGGTAGACTGGGATCTGATGCTAAAGCGCATGGGCGCGTTCAAGCCCCAAGAGGCCGCCGCACGCGACCATGTGTGCAATCTTTTCAAGGGGATCTGACAGATGACTGCGAAGGAGAGAATGGCGATAGAGCCGCAGGCCATGCCTGAACAGGACGCGAAAGTCCGCGCCCGCAACATGAACGAGGTCGCGCTCGGCTACACCGCCGAGATGGCCCGTCGCGAGGCGTCGCGCTGCATGCAGTGCGCGGCGAAGCCGTGCATGCGCGGCTGCCCCGTCGCGATCAACATACCTGGATTCCTCGCCAAAGCTGCAGAAGGCAATTTCGAGGGAGCGCTAGCGGTGATCCGCGAGACTTCGCTTCTCCCCGCCGTGTGCGGGCGCGTCTGCCCCCAGGAGAAGCAGTGCCAGAAATTCTGCACGATGGGCAAGCTCCTCAAGGATGTAGACAAAGCCGTCGCCATCGGACGCGTCGAACGGTTTGTGGCCGACCTCGCCCGCGAGAAAGCGGCGTCCGCCGCAGGAAAGGGCGTGCCCGCGCCGTCCGTCGCGCCGTCCGATCGCACGGGGAGGCGCGTAGCCGTCGTAGGATCCGGCCCCGCGTCTATAACCTGCGCGGCCGATTGCGCACGCGCCGGTCACGACGTCACGATGTTCGAGGCGTTCCACAAGGCGGGCGGCGTGCTCGTCTACGGCATACCGGAGTTCCGTCTGCCCAAGGCCATAGTCCAGAACGAGATCGACGGTCTCAAGGCCCTCGGCGTGAAAGTCGAGCTCAACTACGTCGTCGGGCGCACGCGCAAACTGCGCGACCTGATGGAGAAGGACGGTTTCGACGCCGTCTTCGTGGGAACAGGCGCGGGCCTGCCGAAGTTCATGGATATCGAGGGCGAGAACCTGGTTGGCGTATTCAGCGCAAACGAATACCTCACGCGCGCGAATCTCATGAAGGCCTACGACGAAAAGGGTCACGACACGCCTTTCTGGCACGGCCGCCGCGTCGCAGTTCTCGGCGGCGGCAATGTAGCCATGGACGCGAGCCGCATGGCCCTGCGCCTCGGCGCAGAGAAGGTGTATCTGGTCTACCGCCGCAGCGAAGCCGAGATGCCCGCGCGAAAGGAAGAGGTTCATCACGCGAAAGAGGAGGGTGTCGAGTTTCTCATGCTCCAGAACGCTAAGCGTGTCCTCGGCGACGACCAGGGGCGCGTCGTGGGGTTGGAGTGCCTCAAGTACGAACTCGGTGAACCCGATGCGTCCGGTCGGCGCAGCCCTGTGGCGATACCTGGGAGCGAGTTCACGCTTGATGTCGATACAGTCGTCGTGGCCGTCGGCAACGCCTCCAATCCGCTCATACCTGCGACGACCGAAGGCCTGGAGGTCAACAAGCGCGGGAATATCGTCGTTGACGCCGAGACGAATATGACTTCGATCCCGGGTGTGTTCGCGGGGGGCGACATAGTCCTTGGCGCGGCGACGGTCATTCTCGCGATGGGCGAGGGACGTCGTGCAGCGGCCGGGATAAACGCCTATCTCGCGAAGAAGGGGAGCGCTTCGTGATACGCGTCGCCGTTATCGACGACCACATGGTCGTACGGGCCGGGCTCAAGTATGTTCTCGAGTCCGACCCGGAACTCGTCTTCTGCGGTGAGTGGGGCGGCGGAAAAGGCGCGATGGAGTTTCTCGAGAAGGTACAGCCTGATGTGACGCTTCTCGATGTGCGCATGCCCGACAAGAACGGGGTTGAGGTTCTGAAGGAGGTTCTGGAAAAACATCCGCGCGAGAAGATCGTGATGCTTACGACATCTGACGCGGCGGAGGATGTCTTCAGGTCGATTGAAGAGGGTGCGCACGGCTATGTGATGAAGGAGTCGCCCATAGAGATCATAACGGCCGCCGTCCGTGCTGCGGCGGCGGGCGAAGTATATATGACCGACGAAGTGCGCCGCATATATGAGACGCGCCGTGCCATGCCGGGTCTCGCCACGCGCGAGCGCGAGGTTCTCGGGCTCGTGGCGAAAGGGCTCGGGAACCGCGAGATAGGCGAAAAACTCGGCATAAGCGAGAACTCGGTCAAGATGCATTTGAAGCGGTGCTATTTCAAGCTCGGCGTGAATGATCGTGCCGAAGCGGTGACAACCGCCATCCAGCGCGGCTTTCTCGCCACCTGAACCCGTAAACACCAAGTGGAGACGACTCGACTCTGCGACGATTGCCGCCGCTGTCGCGTCGCGCCGGATGCATCGGCGCTCTCGCGGTAAATGTGGTATAATATGCACTTCTTATGAACTACAAGAAGATGATTGCTCTTGCGGCGGGTGTCTTCGCCGTCGCTTATGCGTTTGCGGGCCATGCGGCACCGCCTCCTTATCCTAATTTCGGGCTTCCGCGTACCGAGGAGATGATGTTCCTCGTTCTTCAGATAGGTGTCATAATCTTTGCTGCCAAGCTTGGCGGGATGCTCGCCTCGCTGGTGCGCCTGCCGTCGATACTTGGCGAGCTTGCTGCCGGAATTGTGATCGGTCCCTGGGCGCTCGGAGGCATCGGTTTCGGCAGCGGTCTTTTTGCGCAGGGGCTGTTTCACGGCGCGGCGCTCCGCGACATCGCCTCTTCCACGGGCGTGGCTTTCGATGCCGCTTCGCCCGCTTTGTACGGTATTGCGACGCTTGCGTCGGTGATTCTGCTGTTCCTCTCCGGTCTTGAGACCAATCTCAAGATGTTCCTCAAGTATTCTTTTGTAGGCTCGATGGTCGGGATGGGCGGTGTGATCGTTGCGTTTGTGTTCGGCGACCTCTGTGCGGTATATCTTCTGCCGGAGTTCTTCGAGCACTTCGCCTATCTGAAGGGGCTGCCTCTCGCCGAGGCCATGACCAGAGAGGCGCCGCTCTACATGGGCATCATGTCCACGGCGACGTCGGTCGGCATAACGGCGCGAATCCTCTCCGAGCGCAAGAAGATGGACAGCGAAGAAGGCACGACCATCATGGCCGGCGCCGTGATCGACGACGTGCTCGGGCTTATCGTCCTTGCGATAGGCAACGGCATAATCGCTGCGAACGCGCGCGGCGGGGCGGCCGGCGCGGACGGCATGGACTGGGGCGAGATAGGGCTTGTCGCCGCGAAGGCGTTCGGCGTATGGCTCGGCGCGACGGCGATAGGCGTCTTCGCCGCGCGCAAGATATCCGATTTCCTCAAGAAGGTGTTCCGCTCGCCTGTCGTCATCGCGACAATGGCGTTCGGGCTCTCCCTCGTTCTCGCAGGCTTCTTCGAGTTCATGGGGCTTGCCATGATAATCGGCGCCTACGTCATGGGACTCGCGCTCTCACGCACGGACCTAAAGCACATGATTCAGGAGACGCTTTCGCCCGTCTACACTTTCCTCGTGCCGATATTCTTCTGTGTCATGGGCATGATGGTCGATGTCACACAGCTCTGCTCCAGACCGGTTCTGGTGTTCGGCGCGATATACACCGCTCTCGCGGTCGCGGCAAAGGTCATCGGGTGCATGGTACCGTCGGTTTGCTGCGGCTTCAACATGCTCGGCGGTCTTCGCATCGGAGCAGGAATGGTGCCGCGTGGCGAGGTGGCCCTCATCATCGCGGGGATCGGTCTTTCGTCGAAGTATCTCACCCAGGAAATATTCGGCATCGGCATTTTGATGACGCTCGTCACGACGGTCGTCGCGCCGCCTGCGCTTGTCGCGCTGTTCAAGCCGAAGGCTTGCGGCGTTCGCCATCCGAAGGCGAACCAGTCCGCATCACGCGAGATATGCTTCGAGATGGGGTCGCTGGACGTCGCCGACTATGTGCTTTCCAAACTGGTTGCCGAGTTCCGCGACGAGGGCTTTTTCACATCGCTGCTTTCGAAGGAGGACAGCATCTGGGAAATCGCCATGGACGACATGGAGCTTTCTGTGAGGCGCGACGGCAGCCGGATATTCATCCAGTGCACTCCCGAGGAGGAGGCTATGGTCATGACTGCGTGGATGGAGGTCGCCAGCAAGGTGAATGATCTCGCGCGCTCTATCTCAAAGCCGATGCGCCGCGACGACCTCGACAAGCTTCTGCAGGATACCGCCAAGGCGAAGAAGTCGAACGGTTCGCGCAACATGCTGCGCTACCTCCAGGGCTTTGTAATGCTGCCTGCATTCAAGGCGGCGAACAAGCGCGACGCGCTGGAGAAGATGGTCGCGGCTGTCGCGAGGGAGTGTCCGCGCCATGTGCATGACGCGGCGGCGGCCACAGCCGCCGTGCTCAAGCGCGAGGCGTCTACCTCTACTGGGCTGGACTTCGGAATAGCCGTCCCGCACGGACGCGACCCCTCCGTGAGCGGCGTTGCCGGCGCTGTTGCAATCGTCGACAACGAAGGCGCGGGTGAGAAGGGGGCTCTGGCGGACTACGGGACGCTCGACGGGAAGCCGGTTCGCATAATCGTCCTCCTCCTGGCGAACGACCAGTCGCAGACGCCATACCTTCAGCTCATGGCGAGCATTTCACGCGTGCTGAGGGCGAACGACGGCTATGCTCGCCTTGAGAGGTGCAAGACGGCCGAAGAGATGAAGAGGTTCTTCCGCAATGCGAAGTAAGCCGGCGGGAGGCAGAAGGTTTAAAACGCAGAAAGGAGCAATCCATGGCAGAGAAGAAAGACACCACTAAGACCGGCAACACCGCTCTTGACGCGGTGATGAGCCAGATACGCAAAGAGTTCGGCGAGATGGCGATCATGCGCCTCGGCGACCAGGAGGTGAAGGAGATACCCGTCATATCGACGGGGGCGCTTTCGCTCGACATGGCGCTCGGCGTGGGCGGCCTGCCGCGCGGGAGAATCGTGGAGTGCTACGGGCAGGAGTCGTCCGGCAAGACGACCCTCGCGCTGCACGTCGTAGCCAACGCGCAGAAGGCCGGCGGAATCGCGGCCTTCATAGACGCCGAGCATGCGCTCGACCCGACATACGCGAAGAAGATCGGCGTGGATCTCGACAATCTCGTCGTGTCGCAGCCGAACTCCGGCGAAGAGGCGCTTACGATATGCGAGCAGCTGGCGAAGTCGGGAGCGCTTGACGTGATTGTAGTAGATTCGGTCGCCGCACTCACGCCGCAGGCCGAGATCGACGGCAACATGGGTGATTCGCACATGGGTCTTCAGGCGCGGCTCATGTCGCAGGCGATGCGCAAGCTCACGAGTGTTCTCGCCAACACAAAGACGCTCTGCATATTCACGAACC